>NZ_JBHVPH010000020.1:71432-142520 GCF_042887425.1 Kitasatospora sp. NPDC057940 | reverse complement strand
AGGCCGTTGGCTCCGGTGGTGCAGGGGGAGCCGACGGGGGTGTCGGGGTTGGTTCCGGTGGTTTGGAGGCCGGGGACGCCGTTGGTCTCGTGCCACAGTTGGAAGGTCGCGCCGGCCAGAGGCTGCCCGGTGGCGGAGTCGACCTTCGTCACGCTGGTGGACCCGGTCTCGACGACCGGGGACTTGGTGTCCTTGACGGTCACCGGGACGTTCTGCCCGTTGGTGTCCAGGACCACGGTCGTCACCGCGGGCTGCGGCAGGTCGTAGCCGGGGGGAGCGGCGGTCTCCTGCCAGTAGTAGGTGCCCAACGGGAGACCGGCCGTGGAGCAGACGCCGTTCGCCCCGGTCGTGCAGGGGGCGCCCACCTCGGTGTCCGGGGTGGCCCCCGAGGTCTGGAGGCCGGGGACGCCGTTGGTCTCGCGCCACAGCTGGAAGGTGGCCCCCGCCAGGGGCTGCCCCGTGACGGAGTCGACCTTCGTCACGCTGGTCGAGGCGGTGGGAGTGGGACTTCCGCACGCCGGAAGATCGCCGTTGAAGGGATAGGCGTGGAACTCGGTCCCGGTCATCCCCGAGCCGGAGTTCTGCAGCAGCGAACCGGTGGTGAAGAACCGTCCGTTCAGACCGGGCAGGCTCATGGTGGCGGTGCTGGCCGGGTTGCCGACCAGCACACTGCCCTGGAACTGCCCCGATCCCTTGAGCGTGACGGACGTCGCGGCGGGGAAGTTCCACAGGAGGCGCTCGCGCAGCTGGTTCCAGGGATCGGTGTCCTGGAGGCTCCCGCTGTAGGTGTTGATGGTGCGGGCGCCGCCCACGAGGTTGACGAGCACCGTCGCGTTCGCGGGGATGCCGGCGAACGCGATGCCCTGGGTGGCGCCTCCGTTCCCGGCGATGTCGAAGTCGACGTTGAAGACCTGGAGCGCGGAGGTGCCGTCACCGGTGAACAGGGTCTGGTACCCCTGGTTGACCGCGGTTCCGGTGGCGGGGCGGGGCGTGCCGACCCCGGCGTAGCACTCGCTCGCCGTCTGCAGCTGACCGCGCAGCGGCGTGTAGGCGGCCACGGCCTGTGCTTCCTGGACCTTCGTACCGACGATGGTGCCCGTGGCCGTGCCCGCGTAGCGGACGACGCCGCCCTCCGCCAGGAGCCGCTGCCCCGGGGCCACCGTGACGTTGCCTCCGGCGGTGAGGAAGTCGGCGCCGTTCGGCGGGGGGACCCGTGAGCCGACGCCGACGATGCCGATGTTGTAGACGGAGCTGGCTCCGGGGGCTTTGTTCAGGTCGAAGTTGCCGAGGGTCACCACGTGCCCCTCGGCCTCAGCGGCGGAACCGCCGACGTTGAAGTCGCCGCCGACGAAGATGTTCACGCCGTCGTCGCGGCCTGCGAAGGGACCGTTGTTGACCGGGGGGAACGTCGCGGGACAGTCCGCACCCAGGCACGGCCCGAGGCCGCCCGGGAGGCCGGCCGCGTACGCGGCCTGTGGTGCGACGAGTGACATGCCGAAGGGCACGAGCGTCAGGGCCAGGACGGAACCCACCGTCCTGCCGAGTCGGCGTCTCCAGGTGACGGTGGTCACCGGGTTCTGACTGGGCTTCACCTCAGTCCTCTCACCATGTGGACACAATGGGGCCCTCGGAGTGTTCCGGGCTGGAGGGCCGAGCATCACGACTCACTGGTGTTGTCATCTGAAAATCGTGTTAATGCACCCGTTCGGCTGTGCGTCGACGGGAGACCGGTCCGGACGCGGGGGACGGCCTCCGGCCGTCGGCGGTCACTGGCCCTGCTGGTCCGCGGTGTACGACTCCATCGCGTGGTTGAAGCGGGCCAGCAGGGCGCAGAACGCCTGCTGTTCCTCGGGCGGCCAGTCGGCCGTCAGGCGGCGGGCCAACTCGGCTCGCCCGTCGCGGACTTCGGCCAGCCGGCCGGAGCCGACCGGGGTCAGCGCGAGGCGTACGGCGCGGCGGTCGGCCGGGTCCTGGACCCGGCCGACCAGCCCGCCCGCGACCAGCGGGGCGACCTGCCGGGTCACCGTGGAGGAATCGACGCCGAGCGACTCGGCCAGCGCCTTGACGTTGGCGGGCCCGTGCCGCTCCAAGCGGTCGAGCAGCAGGTAGGCGGCCCGGTCCAGCGCGCCGAGACCGCCGCCGGTGGTCCGGACCTGGTCCATCCGGCGGGCGAACACCGCCAGCTGGTACTGGAGTCGGGCGTGCACGGGGTCGGTGCGGTCGGTGGCCTGGGGCGAGGTCGTCGTCATCGCGGCTCACGATCGTCGTGCGGTGAGGGAGGCTCAGAAGCAGCAGCGTACGCGGGCGGGGCGGGCCCGGGAACAGCCCCGACATCCCGGATTGCCGGTGTCGACCACCGTAGGCTGGCGTTATGCACAACTGGCCGGTCACCCTCGACGACGTCCGCGGCGCCCAGAAGATGCTCGCCGGAATCGCCCGGGTGACGCCGATGGAGGGCAGCCGGTACCTGTCCGGGCTGATCGGCGCGCCGGTCCACCTGAAGTGCGAGAACCTCCAGCGCACCGGTTCGTTCAAGCTGCGCGGCGCGTACGTGCGGATCGCCGGGCTCTCGCCGGTGCAGCGGGCCGGCGGGGTGGTGGCGGCGAGCGCGGGCAACCACGCGCAGGGGGTGGCGCTGGCGGCCTCGCTGCTGGGGGTGCACTCGACCGTGTTCATGCCGGTCGCGGCGCCGCTGCCCAAGGTCGCGGCGACCAGGGAGTACGGCGCACAGGTGCGGCTGCACGGCGCGACGGTGGACGAGGCGTTGCAGGCCGCGCAGCGGTACTCGGAGGCGACCGGCGCCGTGTTCATCCACCCCTTCGACCACTGGGACGTGGTCACCGGCCAGGCGACCGTCGGGCTGGAGATCCTGGAGCAGTGCCCCGAGGTGCGGACCATCCTGGTCGGGGTGGGCGGCGGCGGCCTGCTGGCCGGGATCGCGGCGGCGGTCAAGCCGTTGCGGCCGGACGTCCGGGTGGTGGGGGTGCAGGCGGCGGGCGCGGCCGCGTACCCGCCCTCGCTGGCGGCCGGGCGGCCGGTGTCGCTGGAGCACTACGCCACGATGGCCGACGGGATCATGGTCGGCCGGCCCGGGGACATCCCGTTCGAGGTGGTCAACTCGCTGGCGGACGGCGTCCGGATGGTCTCCGAGGACGCGCTGTCGCGGGCTCTGCTGGTCGGCCTGGAGCGGTTGAAACTGGTGGTCGAACCGGCCGGGGCGGCCCCGATCGCGGCGCTGCTGGAGCAGCCGGACTCCTTCGAGGGGCCGGTGGTGGCCGTGCTGTCCGGCGGCAACATCGACCCGCAACTGATGCAGCGGGTGCTGCGGCACGGGCTGGCGGCGGCCGGCCGGTACCTGTCGCTGCGGGTGCGGCTGGCGGACAAGCCGGGCTCGCTGGCCGACCTGCTGGGGGTGCTGACCAGGCTGGACGCCAACGTGCTGGACGTCGCGCACGTGCGGATCGACCCGCGGCTGGGGCTGACCGAGGTCGAGGTGGACCTGCACCTGGAGACCAAGGGGCCGGAGCACTGCGCGGCCGTGGTCGGCGAGCTGCGGGACGCGGGGTACGTCGTTTCCAGCTGAGGCGCCTCAGGTGCTTGGGGCGATTGGGGCGTTTGGGGTGCCTGAGGCGCTTGGGGTGCTCAGGGTGCTCGGGGGGGCTGGGTGTTTAGGGCGCCGGATGGTGCGGGGCGGGCCTCAGCGGATCCCGGTGGATGTCAGTGGTCCCTGTCACGATGGCGGAGCCCTATGCCTTGACGCGATATATCGCGTGCTGCCAGACTCGCGATACATCGCGTTCTGTGCGCCGGTAGGCGAAAACCGAGTCGCCCGCATGCCCGAAAAAGGGGCAGAGTGTGACAGATCGCCCATATTCGTCCGAGGAGATGAGGCAGGCCATGGCGCCAGCCATCCAAGCCGAGAACCTGGTCAAGACCTTCGGCGACGTACGAGCCCTGGACGGCGTGAGCCTCGACGTCCCCGAGGGCACGGTGCTCGGGCTGCTCGGCCCGAACGGCGCCGGCAAGACCACCACCGTGCGGGTCCTCACCACCCTGCTGCGTCCCGACTCGGGCCGCGCGGTGGTCGCCGGCGTCGACGTGCTCAAGCACCCCAACAAGGTCCGCAGCCTGATCGGCCTGTCCGGCCAGTACGCGGCGGTCGACGAGTACCTCACCGGCTTCGAGAACCTCCAGATGGTCGGCGAGCTCTACCAGATGAGCGCCCGTCAGGCGAAGGCCCGGGCGCTGGAGCTGCTGGAGTGGTTCAACCTCACCGAGGCCAAGGACCGCACCGCCAAGACCTACTCCGGCGGCATGCGCCGCCGCCTCGACCTCGCCGCCGCGCTGGTCGTCCGGCCGCCGGTGATGTTCCTCGACGAGCCGACCACCGGCCTCGACCCGCGCAACCGGCTCGCGCTCTGGGAGGTCATCGAGACCCTGGTCGAGCAGGGCACCACGCTGCTGCTCACCACCCAGTACCTGGAGGAGGCCGACCGGCTGGCGCACGACATCGCCGTCGTCGACCACGGCCGGGTGATCGCCCGCGGCACCGCCGACCAGCTCAAGGCCCAGATCGGCGGCGAGCGGATAGAGGTCGTGGTGCACGAGCCGGGCCTGGTCACCGACGCGGTCGCGGCGCTGTCCGGGTACGCGCTGGGCGAGCCGGCGGTGGAGAAGAACACCCGTCGGATCACCGTGCCGGTCAGCGGTGGTGCCCGGGTGCTCGCCGACGTCATCCGCGAACTGGACGCCCGCGGCATCGAGATCGACGACATCGGCCTGCGCCGCCCGACCCTGGACGACGTGTTCCTCACCCTCACCGGCCACGTCGCCGAGGCGGTGGAGGAGGAGAACGGCTCCGGCGGCCGCGGCCGGGGCGGCCGGGGCAAGGGCGGGTCGTCCGCCGAAGGGCTGCCCGCCGAAGGGCCGGGCGCCAAGGGGCCGTCCACCGAAGGGCCGGGCGGCTCCGACGGCCAGGGACCGGACAAGCGGGCCGTCGCGGCCGGAACGGAGCGTTGAGATGAGCACCGCCACCGAGCACGCCATCGGCGAGGCGATGCCCAGGCAGCGCCGCGGCGTCGCCGCCACCCTGCACGACTCCTGGGTGGTCGCCAAGCGCAACCTGCGCCGGATGACCAGGATCCCCGAGATCGTGGTCTTCGGGCTGATGCAGCCGGTCATGTTCGTGCTGCTGTTCTCGTACGTGATGGGCGGGGCGATCAAGATCCCCGGGGCGAGCTCCAGCTCCGACTCGTACATCCAGTTCCTGATGGCCGGCATCTTCGCCCAGACCGTCACCTTCGCCGTCGCCGGTGCCTCCGCCGGGATCGCGGAGGACATGACCAAGGGCCTGGTGGACCGCTTCCGCTCGCTGCCGATGGCCCGCTCCGCGGTGCTGGTCGGCCGCACCCTGGCCGACCTGTGCCAGACCGCGTTCACCGTGGTCGTGCTGGCCCTGGTCGCGCTGCTGGTCGGCTGGCGGATCCACGACGGCGTGCTCAACGCGCTCGGCGCCTTCGGCCTGTTGCTCCTGCTCGGCTACGCGTTCTCCTGGATCGGCGCGCTGATCGGCCTCTCGGTGCGCAGCCCCGAGGCGGCCACCTCGGCCGGCCTGATCTGGCTCTTCCCGCTGACCTTCGTCTCCAACGCCTTCGTGCCGGTCAGCTCGATGCCGGGCTGGCTGCAGGCGGTCGCGTACTGGAACCCGTTCAGCGCCACCGTGCAGGCCTGCCGGGACCTGTTCGGCAACCAGGTCGGCCCGGTGGACGCCGCCTGGCCGATGCAGCACGCCGCGCTGGTGTCGGTGCTCTGGTCGGTGCTGATCACCGCGGTGTTCTCCTGGCTGTCGGTGCGCAAGTACCGCTCGGCCGTGGGCTGAACCGCGCCCGGTACGCCGCGAGGGCGGCCGCGGAGTCCCTGGACTCCGCGGCCGCCCTCGTCGGTCGGTCAGGCCCGGCTAGGCCGGATCACGCCGGATCGCGTCGGATCAGGCCTGGTCAGCCGGCGTGCGGCACGACCTTGACGATCTTCACCATGGCGGGCTTGCCGTTCGGCAGCTCGTAGGTCGCCTCGTCGCCGATCTTCTTGCCGTCGATCGCGCGGCCCAGCGGCGACTGCGGCGAGTAGACGTCCATGGTGTCGGAGCCGGCGACCTCGCGCGAGGCGAGCAGGAACTCCATGGTGTCGTCCTCGTCGCCGTCGAAGGCGACCGTGACGACCATGCCCGGGGCCACCACACCCGAGTCGGCCGGGGCCTCGCCGACCTTGGCGCGCTCCAGCAGCTGGGTCAGCTGGCGGATGCGCAGCTCGTACTTGCCCTGCTCCTCCTTGGCCGCGTGATAGCCGGCGTTCTCCTTGAGGTCGCCCTCCTCGCGCGCCGCCTCGATCTTCTGGGCGATCTCGATGCGCCAGGGCCCGGTCAGGTGATCCAGCTCGGCCTTCAGCTGGTCGTAGCCGGCCTGAGTGAGCCAGGTCACGTTCTCACTGGTCTGGGTCACGGGTGCTCCTCGTAGGTGCTGGGGCTGTGCTGAGGGTGTGAGTCGTCAGCAGGGGGTTGGTGGTGATATCGGTCGTAACTACAAAGCAACGCCCGCTCCCGTACCATCCGGTGCGGAAGGGGCGAAACCACGAGCCTAACAAGTCCTGCCGACAAGCAGAAGGGTCGTTGGCGCGCCATTGACGTCGGCGTTGCGCCACGGTGTACAGCGAATGCGCCACGGTGTACGGAGGCGGTGCGTGCCGGGCCGGGTGCGGGACTTCCTACGGATGCCCGTTCTCCCGATCGGTTATGCGCCGGTGTCCGGCAGAGTACCGGTGGTGCCCGGCAGAGTACCGGTGAGCGGGGCGCGCTGCCGGTGCGACTCGGCGGGCGGGCCTCCTGCTCCGGGCTTCTTCGCGGGCGTACTTCTCCGGGGGCCTACTTCTTCGCCGGCGTGCAGCCCAGCAGCTCGGCGGTGGTGCCACGGGCGGTGGTCCGCAGGGTGACCACGGCGTCGTAGCTGGAGCCGCCGGCCGGCACCGGGAAGTCGGCCACCCCGACCACCGAGCCGTCCGAACCCTGCGAGCGGACCGTGCAGCTGCCGGCCGTCCCGCCGCTCTTGCGCACCGCCAGGTGCAGCTCGACCTCGGAGTCCGAGACCGCCTGGAAGGTCGGCACCGAACCGTTGATCGTGGTCTCGCGCAGCAGGTAGGAGCCGCCCAGCCAGGCCACCAGGCCCAGGCCCAGCACGCCGCAGACCGCGCCGACCACCTTCAGACGCCGGTCCGAATCGCGGTCGCCGCGCCGGCCGTAGCGCCCCTCGGGCAGCTGCGGGGTGGTGGTGCTCGCGTTCATCGGACCCAGTCCTCTCCTGACGGGAGGGGCCGCGCGGGTGGTGCGGGGGAATGCGACGCTCCTCCAGTCCGTCACTATAGGAGGGGCACGCCCGCGGCCGGTCCGGCGGGGGCGGGGCTCGACCGGGCCGGGGTTCGTCCGCGGCCGGTCCCGCGGCGACGCGGCCCCGACGTGAGCGGCTCGTACGGTGGGCGGACCGGACTTCGCGGAACGCCCGATATGTGGAAGGAACGCAAGGCGTTGACTGAGCAGTTGCGACTGATGGCGGTGCACGCCCACCCGGACGACGAGTCCAGCAAGGGCGCGGCCACCATGGCCATGTACGTCGAGCAGGGAGTGGACGTGCTCGTGGCCACCTGCACCGGGGGCGAACGCGGGTCGGTTCTCAACCCCAAGCTCCAGGGGGACCCGTACATCGAGGAGAACATCCACGAGGTGCGCCGCAAGGAGATGGACGAGGCCCGGGCGATCCTGGGCGTCAAGCAGGCCTGGCTCGGCTTCGTCGACTCGGGCCTGCCCGAGGGCGACCCGCTGCCCCCGCTGCCCGAGGGCTGCTTCGCCCTGGAGGACGTGAAGGAGGCGGCCGAACCGCTGGTCCGGCTGATCCGGGAGTTCAAGCCGCAGGTCATCACGACCTACGACGAGAACGGCGGCTACCCGCACCCCGACCACATCATGACCCACAAGATCACCATGCTGGCCTTCGACGCCGCCGGCGACCCGGACGCCTACCCGGAGGCCGGCGAGCCCTGGCAGCCGCTGAAGGTCTACTACAACCACGGCTTCCCGATGGGCCGCATCCGCGCCCTGCACCAGTACCTCACCGAGCACGGCCACGACTCGCCGTACGGCGAGTGGATCGCGGGCTGGGAGAAGAGCGGCCGCCAGGAGCGCGAGATCACCACCCGGGTGAGCTGCGGCGACTGGTTCGAGACCCGCGACCGCGCGCTGATCGCCCACGCCACCCAGATCGACCCCGACGGGCCGTGGTTCCGCGTCCCGCTGGACGTCCAGCGCGAGGTCTGGCCCACCGAGGACTACGAACTCGCCCGTACCCTGATCGACGTGGACCTGCCGGAGGACGACCTGTTCGCCGGCCTGCGCACCCCCACCCTGGCCGTCGAGGCCGCCGACACGCGCGACTGAACCACCCCCCGATGGCCCGGCTCCCCGTGAGCCGGGCCACCATAGAGATATGAGCGCCCCCGTGAACCTCGTCAACCTCGCCGCCAACCTCGCCGTCGACGACGCCAAGGTCACCCCCGGACTCCTCGGCTTCGTCGTCTTCGCCGCCCTCGGCGTGGCCACCTGGTTCCTGGCCAAGTCCATGAACCGGCAGTTCAAGAAGGTCGACTTCGCGGAGGAGCCGGAAGCCCCCAAGGAGTAGCACGCGGGCGCGCCGCGGGGCCCGGCTCGCCGCAGTCGGTGGCACGGCCGTGGCCGTGCCACGCGCAGGCTGTCACCCGGCGGACCGGTGGGCGCGGCTCGCCGTGGCGTGCACGGAGCCGAGCAGGCTGAGCGCCTCGGCGCTGGGGCTGCCGGGTTCGGCGTGGTAGATGATCAACTGCTGGCCGGGGGCGTCCCGCACGTCGAATGCGTGGTGGGTGAGGGTCATGCCGCCGACGTCCGGGTGGTGGACGTGCTTGTGTTCGCGGGTCTTGCCGCGCACGGTGTGGGTGTTCCACAGCCGGGCGAAGTCCGTGCTGCGCGTGCTGAGTTCGTCTACGAGAGCCCGTAGGCGCGGACTGCCCGGGTCGACGCCGGACGCCTGGCGCAGGTGCCCCACCACCGTCTCCGCCGTCCGGTCCCATCGGGGGTGGAACGGCCGGCCGGCCGGGTCGAGGAAGACCATGCGGGCCAGGTTGTCCATCGGTTCAAAGGGCGAGTACAGGGCCTCGGCCAGGGCGTTGGCGGCCAGGATGTCCAGGGTCGGGTTGATGACGAACGCCGGAGTGCCGGGGTAGCCGTCCAGCAGGACGCGCAGGGCGGGGTCGACCTGGTCGGTGGCGGCGACGGGCCGCTGGGACGGTGCGGTTCCGGACAGTTGGTGAAGGTGCGCCTGGGCGTCGGTGTCCAGCAGCAGCGCGCGGCCGAGCGCATCCACCACCTGCGCGGACGGGTGGCGTTCACGGCCCTGTTCCAGCCGGGTGTAGTAGTCCGCGTTCACCCCTGCCAGTACGGCGACCTCTTCGCGGCGCAGCCCGGCGACCCTGCGCACGCCATGGCTCGGCATCCCGACCTCGTCCGGCCGCACGGCCGCACGGCGCGCCCGCAGGAACTCACCCAGCTGGTTGTCGGCCATGTGCCCAGGCTAGGCCGCGGGCCCGGTGTGCTGCCTGGGTGTACCGCACCCAGACGGCACACGGCCTGGGCCGCCCGCGACACCTCGCCCAGACTCGGTGCCCTACCGAGAGATGAGGGGCAGCCATGCCAGAGCGGACGAGCAAGGTCGTAGCGATCACCGGTGCCAGCAGCGGGATCGGCGAGGCGACCGCCCGCCGGCTCGCCGCCGACGGCCACCGCCTGTTCCTGGGAGCACGGCGCACCGATCGCCTGGACCAACTCGTCACGGAGATCACCGCCGCAGGCGGCACGGCGGCGACCCGGCGCCTGGACGTGACCGAGGCTGCCGACGTGAGGGACTTCGTGGCGGCGGCCGAAGAGCGGTACGGCCGCGTGGACGTGATGGTCAACAACGCCGGGGTGATGCCGCTGTCGCCGCTGGAGGCGCTCAGGACGGAGGAGTGGGACCGCATGATCGACGTGAACGTGCGGGGTGTCCTGCACGGCATCTCCGCCGCCTTGCCCGTGATGCTCGCCCAAGGTGGCGGGCACATCGTGAACATCGCCTCCGTCGGCGCGCACGAGGTCTCTCCCACCGCCGCCGTGTACTGCGCCACCAAGTTCGCGGTCCGTGCGATCTCCGAGGGACTGCGTCAGGAGTCCGCCGGTGACGTCCGGGTCACGCTGGTCTCGCCGGGCGTCACGGAGTCCGAACTCGCCGACGGCATCGCGGACCCGGCCGCCCGGGCGGCCATGCGGACGTACCGCGCTGTGGCCCTGCCGGCCTCCGCGATCGCGGACGCCGTCGCCTACGCAATCTCCCAGCCGCCGTACGTCGACGTGAACGAGATCGTCGTACGACCTGCGGCGAGCGCCCAGTGACGGAAGGAACCGGAATGCCGCACACACCCGCTCTCGACGACCTGGCGCGCAGAATACGCGGCCTGGAGGACCGGGACGCCCTGCACGCCCTCATGATCCGCGGCTGGCGGGCACTGGACCGCAAGGACTGGCGGGCCTGGTCCGCCTGCTGGGCCGAAGACGCCGTGCTGGAGTTCGGGCCCTGGCAGCGAATCCAGGGAAGGGAGGCCATCCGCGCGAAGGCGGAGGAGGCCGAGTCGCCTTACACGAGCATCCAGCACCACATCCTCAACATGCACGTGGACGTGGAGGGCGACCGGGCGACCGGCATCGGGTACATGTGGTTCGTCGCCGTCGCCGTCGCCGTCGCCGTCACCGCTCCGGGGAGGACCTCTGCCCCCTACTCCATGGGCGGTCCCTACGACTGGGAGTTCCGCCGTGACGGGGACGGATGGCTCTTGGCCCGGCAGCGGCTCGGGGTCCTGTGGACCGACGGCGACGACACCCTGCGAGCCTTCGAACCGGAGTGACCGGAGTGACCGGGGTGACGAGAGCGACCGGAGTGACCGTAACTACGTTGTCGACTGCTCGGTGAATCAACACGCTGGGCCGCGCGGCGGCTTCACCGCCAGCCGATCGAGTGTTGCGGCGTGCTGGGGGGTGAGCAGGTCGGACGTGGCGGACGCCGCCCCGGCCGCATGCACAAGCTGAAGGGCAAGCCACCTGGCCGGCCGCGCGGGGCCCGGCTCGCCGCAGTCGGTGTCCCGTCGCCCGGCCCCCGATGCGCGAGGATGGGGGGCATGCCGAACCGTCTCGCGGACGCGACCTCGCCGTACCTGCTGCAGCATGCCGAGAACCCTGTGGACTGGTGGCCCTGGGGGCCGGAGGCGTTCGCGGAGGCGGAGCGGCGCGGTGTTCCGGTGCTGCTGAGTGTCGGCTATGCGGCGTGCCACTGGTGTCACGTGATGGCCCACGAGAGCTTCGAGGACGCCGAGGTCGCCGGCTACCTGAACGAGCGGTTCGTCGCCGTCAAGGTGGACCGGGAGGAGCGGCCCGACGTCGACGCCGTCTACATGGAGGCCGTGCAGGCCGCCACCGGGCAGGGCGGCTGGCCGATGACGGTGTTCCTCACGCCCGACAAGGAGCCGTTCTACTTCGGCACCTACTTCCCGCCGGAGCCCCGGCACGGTATGCCGTCGTTCCGCCAGGTGCTGGAAGGGGTCGACGCCGCCTGGCGGGGCCGGCGGCAGGAGGTCGCGGAGGTCGCCGGGCGGATCCGGGCCGACCTCGCCGAGCGCGCCGCCGTCTACTCGGCCGGTGCCCACCACCCGCCCGCCGGCGCCGATCTGCACCAGGCGCTGGTCGCCCTCAGCCGGGAGTTCGACGACCGGCACGGCGGCTTCGGGGGCGCGCCCAAGTTCCCGCCGGCCATGGTCGTCGAGTTCCTGCTGCGCCACCACGCCCGCACCGGTTCCGAGGCGGCCCTGGAGATGGCCGTCCGCACCGGCGAGGTGATGGCCCGCGGCGGCATCCACGACCAACTCGGCGGCGGCTTCGCCCGGTACGCGGTCGACGCCGGCTGGGTCGTGCCGCACTTCGAGAAGATGCTGTACGACAACGCCCTGCTGCTGCGCGCCTACCTGCACCTGTGGCGGGCCACCGGCTCCCCGCTGGCCCGCCGGACCGCGCTGACCACCGCCGACTTCCTGCTGCGCGAACTGCGCACCCCCGAAGGCGCGTTCGCGTCCGCGCTGGACGCCGACAGCCTCGACGAGGAGACCGGGCAGTCCACCGAAGGCGCCTACTACGTCTGGGAGCCCGGCCAGTTGGTCGACCTGCTCGGCCCCGCCGACGCGGCCACCGCCGCCCGGCTGTTCACCGTCACCGCCGGCGGCACCTTTGAACACGGCACCTCCGTCCTCCAACTCCTCGCCGATCCCGAGGACTTCGCCGAGTACGAGACCATCCGCGCTCGGCTGTTCGAGGCCCGCACCCGGCGGCCCGCCCCCGCCCGCGACGACAAGGTCGTCGCCGCCTGGAACGGCCTCGCCATCGCCGCCCTCGCCGAGACCGGCGCCCTCCTGGAGCGCCCCGACCTCGTCGAGGCCGCCGAACGCGCCGCCGACCTGCTGCTCGCCGTCCACCTCACCCCCGACGGCCGGCTGCTGCGCACCTCCCGCGACGGCCGGGCCGGCACCAACGCGGGCGTCCTGGAGGACTACGCCGACACCGCCGAGGGCTTCCTGTCCCTGTACGCCGTCACCGGCGACGCCGCCTGGCTGCAACTGGCCGGCGGACTCATCGACACCGTGCTCAAGCACTTCACCGACGAGGCCTCCGGCGCGCTCTACGACACCGCCGACGACGCCGAGGAACTCATCCGGCGCCCCCAGGACCCCACCGACAACGCCACCCCGTCCGGCTGGACCGCCGCCGCCGGCGCCCTGCTCACCTACGCCGCCTACACCGGCTCCGACCGGCACCGGACGGCCGCCGAACGGGCCCTCGGCATCGTCGGCGCGCTCGCGTCCCGGGCCCCCCGGTTCATCGGCTGGGGCCTCGCCGTCGCCGAGGCGCTGCTCGACGGGCCGCGCGAAGTCGCCGTCGTCGGCCCGGCCGACAACCCGGCCACCGCCGCACTGCGTCGGGCCGCGCTGCTCGGGACCGCGCCCGGGGCGGTCGTCGCGGTGGGCGCGCCGGCGGGCTCGGCGGATGGTTCGGCGGAGAGCCCGGCGGACGGTTCGGGGGGTGGTTCGGCGGAGGACGGCGGCACGGAGGTGCCGCTGCTGGCGGGCCGGCCGCTGGTCGGCGGAGCGCCCGCCGCCTACGTCTGCCGGCACTTCGCCTGCGAAGCGCCGACCACCGACCCGGCGGTCCTCGCCGAGCGGCTGGGCGTCGCCGTCGAATAAATCGCTGGGGGGAGGGGGTACGGCCGGGCCAGAATGGGCCATGACCTGGACCTTGAGCAGCTCGTTCGACGACTTCCGGCACCACGCGGAGGAGTTCCTCGCCGCCCGCCCGGCCGAGAGCACCGTCCTGCTCACGGTCGTACACCGGCTGGCCGAACGCGGCCTGGACGTGTTCGGGCAGCGGCCACCGGTCTTCGGCTGGTGGCGCCCGGCTGACGGCGGCCCGGTCGAAGGAGCCTTCCTCCAGACGCCGCCGTTCGGCCCCCGGCTCTCCTGCATGCCGGCGGCGGCAGCCGAGCTGGCGGTCGAACTGGCCGCCGCCGGGAGCGGGTTCACCGAGGTGTCCGGCGTCGGCGGAGGTGCGGACGCGGTCCGGGCCTTCGCCGCGGCCTGGACCGCCGCCACCGGTGCCGGCCAGTCCGTCCGCTTCAACGAACGGCTCTACCGGCTCGGCGAGTTGACCGACCCGCCCCGCCCGCCCGCTGGCCACCACCGGCCCGCCGCACCGGCCGACCGCGAACTGGTGATCCGCTGGTACGAGGAGTTCCTCGTCGAAGCCGGGGTCGACCTGCCCAACATCCCCCAGGCCGTCGACGACAGGATCGCCGCCGGCGGCCTCCACCTGTGGGAGGACGGCGGCCGCCCCGTCGCCCTGGCCGGCAGCAGCCCGGTGATCGCCGGAATGTCCCGGATCGGCCCCGTCTACACCCCGACCGACCAGCGCGGACGCGGCTACGCCAGTGCCGTCACCGCCGCCGCCTCCGCCCGCGCCCTCGCCCAGGGGGCGGTCGAGATCCTGCTCTACACCGACCTCGCCAACCCGACCAGCAACTCCATCTACCAGCAGATCGGCTACCGGCCGGTCGAGGACTGCCTGACCCTGGACTTCACCACGCAGGACGGAAACTACGCGTAGTCGACCGGGCGGCCGCCGACCACCTTCGTGTTGAAGGGGTCGACGGCCGCAGTCGCGGTAGGGGCCGGCAGGTGGTCCGTGTTCACGTAGGTCTGCGCGCAGGTCAGCAGATTGCCGCCGGCCGACTTCATG
Source organism: Kitasatospora sp. NPDC057940 (assembly GCF_042887425.1). Classification (NCBI taxonomy): domain Bacteria; kingdom Bacillati; phylum Actinomycetota; class Actinomycetes; order Kitasatosporales; family Streptomycetaceae; genus Kitasatospora; species Kitasatospora sp. NPDC057940. The sequence continues at coordinate 128,086 of NZ_JBHVPH010000020.1, read as the reverse complement.
TCACCGGCCAGGCCGTCCAGCAGTGCCTTCCAGGCCGCCCCGCACCCCTGCAGCGCCGCCCCGCTCTGCCAACCCGCCAGACTCCCGGCCGCCTTGGCGCTCGGCTCGGCCAACTTCGCGGTCTCGTCGGGCACTTTCCCGGCGACGGTCAGCGCGCTGTTCCCGGCCGTGGTCAACTCGCCCGGTTTGACGGTGAATCCTGGGTCGCTCGGCACGATGTCCCCCCGATCTCCGTGTCGGTAGCGGGAGTTATGGTATCCCTGAGTGCTCCGGGGGCGCCTATGGGTAACGGGGGGACTGGGGGATGGACCTCGCAAGCCTGAAGAACGCCAAGCTGGCGGACTTGTACGCGGTGGCGGATGCCTACGACGCGTTGTGCAAGGCGTACGGCCAGCACGCCGCTGACTGGAAGAGCGACACCGCGGACCGGGTCCACGGATCCGGGTGGAGCGGGCCGGCGGCCGCCGCCGCGATTCCGGTCCTGAACGGCATCACCGACAAGCTGCGTGCGGCGGCGACCGAACTGCACTGCATCGGCGCCGAGGTGCGGGACTGCGCCGACTCCCTCACGCTCGCCCAGGGCAAGCTCCGCAAGGCGCTCGTCGACGCCCAGACCAAGGGAATGTCGGTCGACGACAGCGGGTCGGTGAGCTGGCCCCCGGCGAGCAGTCCCTTCCAGAGCACGGACTGGGAGGCCAAGCAGAGAGCGGCCGCCGAGGAGATCTCCACGCGGATCGGCGCGGCGCTGTCGGAGGCCACCCGGGTCGACCAGGGACTGGCCGAAGAGCTCAAGAAGTACACGGGCCACGCCACCGACAAGAGCGGCCTGGACGCCAGGACTGCGAGCGCGGACGTCTACCTGCTGCAGTTCGGCGAGGCGGCCAATCCGCTCTGGAAGCTGAACATGCCGGGCAAGGGCGCCACCCCGACGGACGTCAACGCCTGGTGGAAGGGTCTCGGAGCGGACGGGCAGCAGTGGTTCCTCAGCCACCACCCGGAATCGCTCGGCAACCTCGACGGGGTGCCGGCAGAGGTACGGGACCAGGTGAACCGGGCGCACCTGAAGTTCCTGATGGACGACATCATGCGGAAGCACAAGGACCAGGTACCGCTGAACCCCAGGGAGAAGGAGCTGTACGACCTCTACGGGCCCATCGTCGACCGGCTGGACGCGAACAGAGGAGACCCGAGCCGTCCCCCGATCTATCTCCTCGGCCTCGGCAGCGAGGGCAAGGGCCGGGCGATTCTCTCGTACGGGAACCCGGACTCCGCCACCGACATCTCTGCCTACGTGCCGGGGATCACCACCGAAACCGCCAGCCTGGGGACGGGGGGAGACGTGCACGACGGTACCAACGAGGCGGAGAACGCGCTGAGCCTCTATCGCAGCGCGAGCAAGAAGGCTCCGGACGGTCATTCGGTCGCCTCGATCGTCTGGCTCGGGTACGACCCGCCGGGAGCCGACCTGGGGGCCGCCTCGACCAAGGCGGGCAAGGACGGCGCTCCGGCGTACGCGAAGTTCCTGAGCGGAGTGCGGGCGAACCACGAGGGCGCCCAGCCGCCGCACATCACCGCGATCGGACACAGCTACGGCTCGTACCTGGTGGGCCAGGCCACCAAGCTCGCCACCCAGCCCGGGTCGCACTACGCGCCCCCGGACGACGTGGTCTTCATCGGCAGCCCGGGCGTAGGAGTGGACAAGGCCTCCGACCTCAAGCTGCCGCCCGGCCACGTCTGGGTCGGCGCGGCCGACAATGACGTCGTGACGCACGTTCCGTCCAAGTTCAGCATCGACCCGGACGAACGCTGGTACGGGCGGGATCCGGCGAGCAAGCACTTCGGCGCGAACCGCTTCGCCGTCGACGACTGGAGCAGGGGCAACCCCATCGACGCGCACACCAAGTACCTGACGGGCCGCGGCGGGCCCTCGCTGGACAACGTCGCGGCCATCGTCACCGGCAGCGGGGACGTCAAGCGGACAGGCGGACGATGAAGCGGCCGCGTCGGGTGCTTGGTTGTTCCATCGTGGCGGCGGCAGTATTGGCTGCCGGAGCGGGACTGTTCTACAACGGCTACGGGCCGATGGCCCTGAAGGATCGGGGCGCCAACCAACTGGGCTCGCTTGAGGCGAAGGGACAACTCGACGAAACCCTGCGGACGGCCATGGACGCGATAGCCCCACCGGTGACCTACTTCGGCGGTGGCTATGTCGTGGACCGCGATCCGGAGCACGCGGACGGTGAACCGAGCCTTCTGTCCCAGGTCATGCTCTCTGCCAGGTTTCGGACGAAGGTCGCCCCGGCGAAGTTGCCGGTGCTGCTGGACCGGCTGACGCAGCTCTGGGGCGAGAGGTGTTGGCGTCAGGACGACACCATTGGATCCGAGGCGAAGCGTTACGTCGAACTGAACTGCCCGGGGCGCGGTACGGCGGGCTTCAACCTGTTGGCGGTCAACACCCCGAGCGACCTGTACTTCGACGTGTCGATCAGCGCCCGGGTGACCCCGGTCCGCTACCAGCCCGAGAAGGACTACGGCGCCAGCCCCGTCGGCCCCCGCCTGACCGGTCACGAGGGCGCACCCGACGTCGACGACCCGTACTGGTCGCACTGACGGCGTGCCCGTCACTCCCAGTCCCACCTGATTCCCAGCAGGCACGGCCGCAGGGCCGTCGCGACCAGGTGGACGCAGTGGTGGCCGTCCAGGGTCAGTTCCTCCGTCTCGTAGGGGGCTTCGCCCGGGGAGTGGAGGGCGAAGCGGTGGCAGCGGACGGGGAGGGCGGCGGGGTGGAAGGTGATCTGGAGGACGTACTGGCCGGCGCCGGAGTTGAAGCCGCGGACGTATTCGCAGCTGGGGTCGGGGGAGGGGGCGTCGTCGAAGCCGTAGCCGAGGAGGTGGGTGTCGCCGGCGCGTAGGCGGCGGTCGAGGAGGAGTTCGGCGACGAGCAGGTGGTGGGTCTGGTCGCGGCGGATGCGGCCGGGGCGGCAGTTCTCTTCGGCGCGGACGCCGACGTGGGTGATGTCGCTGCCGGGGTCGCCCTGGTAGAGGGCGAGGTAGCGGTCGATGCCGTCGCGGTGGGCGCGGAGGGCGTGTTGGGAGTCGCGGCGGGCGAGTTGGCGGTCGGGGCCGAGGCGGATGCGTTCGATGTGGGTGATGGTGTGCAGGCCGGTGTCGCGGGGGCCGGCGATGGTGGCGAGCAGGTCGTCGACGGCGGTGGCGGGGGAGATAAGGTCGCGGTAGGGGCGGACGGGCGGGCCGGCGGGGGTGGTGTCGGCGGCGCGGCGGGGGCCGAGCAGGCGGGTGAGGGAGTGTTCGGGGAGGTCGAGGACGTCTTCGAGGGCGGAGACGGCGCGGAGGGATTCGGGGCGTTCGGGGCGGCGGCGGCCTTGTTGCCAGTAGCTGAGGCTGGTGAGGCCGACGTGGACGCCGCGCAGGGCGAGGTGGCGTCGGATGCGGTGGAGGGCGAGGCCGCGGGTGGCGATGGCGGTGCGCAGGGCGAGGTGGAAGGGGCCGGTGCGGAGGGCGGCGGTGAGGTCGGCCTGGTCGGTGCGGTGGATGACGGCCTCCTGGGGGACGGGTGCGGGCAGACCGTGTTTGACCGTGAATATTCACATCAGGGCGGCGGTTTGTCACCGGGCCTGGCGTGCCACGCGGGGGTCTTCGGGGTGGCGTTCACACCCGTGGCCGGTCGTTCACACCTGAACTGTGATGGTCCTGAAGGCCGTTGACCGGCTTCCGGGGGCGGCGGGATGCTCATGGCGCGATCCGGACCGCGCCCCCACACAGCACCTCGCTCCGCTTGTGCAAGGAGGCACTTCCCCCATGCCAGTTCCACGGATACGACTGCGCCGCGCGGTCTCGCTGCTCGCCCTCGGCGTGCTGGGCCCGGCGCTGACCGCGGTGGCGGCCACTCCGGCGCTCGCCGCCCCCGCCCAGGGCCTCGCTCCCGTCCAGGACCGCGCCCCGGCGCAGGTCCGCCAGGCTGCCGCGCCCGGCAGCACGGCCGATCTGGCCGGCACGTTCAAGAAGCTCAACATCACCATGCAGCAGCAACAGCAGACCAACTGGTGCTGGGCGGCGAGCGGGAACACGATCGCCACCTGGTTCGGCTACAACTACAGCCAGAACCAGTTCTGCAACGCCGCGTTCGGCCGTTCGGTCAACTCCAGTTGCCCCAACAGCCAGGCCTCGCTGGCCGATGTGCAGAACGGGCTGGACTGGGTCGGCATCAACCCGGGTTCGTACGTCACCGGCTACCTGCGCTACAACACCGTGCAGACCGAGGTGGACGCGAACCGGCCGATCGAGACCCGGATCCAGTGGAGTTCCGGCGGCGGGCACATGCACGTCGTCTACGGCTACGACACCAGCAGCAACTGGGTGTACTGGGGCGACCCGTGGCCGTCCAACTACCGCTACAACTGGGCGGACTACAACTACTACGTGAACAACAACACGTTCTCGTGGACCCACTCCCTGTACCGGATCGGCGCGTGAGGGCGACCATGACCGACCTCGGAAAGGCCCGTCGGGCCGCCGTCACCGCCCTGCTCGCCGCCGGCCTCGGGCTGGGCCTGGCCCCGGCCGCGCACGCGGACGGGCCGGCCGGCGCCCCGGTGCCGGTGCCCGCCGCGGATCTGGCGAAGGCCCGTGGCGTGGTCCAGGACCAGGCCGTCCTCGACAAGGTGGGCCACTTCTTCGCCCGCAAGGGCGTCCCGCCGACCCAGCAGCTGACCATCGGTGCGGCGCAGGAGGCGCAGGCGGCGAGCGCGGCCGCGCCGCGGCTGGCCGGCGACACCGTGCCGGTGTACACCCTGGACGCGGGTTTCGTGGCCGGCGCCCCGGGTGCGCCGGTGGCGAAGGCCGAGTTCACCGCGAGCAAGGTGGTCGCGGCGGACGGGCAGACGGCTTCGGTGTGGACGATCCGGCAGGGCGACTCCTGGCGGGTGGTCAACGTCGCCTCCGGCGGTGACGAGAGCGACTACGCGGCGAAGGCGGCCGGCGGCGGTGGCGGTACGGCGTTCCGCGAGCCGCAGGTGAACGCCTGGTACGTGCTGCGCGACGGCCGGGTGCTGCCGCTGGACGACGAGGCCCGGCGCTCGGTGGGCGCGGGCGGGGTGTCGCTGGCCGCGTACCAGAAGCTGGTGCACGAGCGGTACGGGGACAAGCTGCCGGGCTCGGCGTACGACCGGGAGGGCAAGGGCGGCGGCTACCAGCTGGCGGCCGACCAGGAGCGGGCGGCGGGCGGCGGTTCGGCGCTGCCGGCCGTGACGGCGGTCGCGGCCCTGGGCGTCACCGCGCTCGTGGGTGCGGGTGCGGCCGTGCGGCGCAGGGCGGGTGTCCGACGGGGGTAGGGCCTCTCGGGCACGACATGCGCGGCATGCACGCCATGCACGACATGCGCGCCATGCGAGACGTGCACGGCATGAGCGACATGCGCGGCATGCACGCCATGCGAGACAAGCGGCGGGGTCCGGCTGACACAGCCGGGCCCCGCCGTGCTGCGTGCGACCCCGGCCCGTCGGTCCGTAGTCGAGCGGGCGCGCAGCGTGATGTGTCCTGGAAGTAATGCTTCCGCACAAGGAATTGACGCAACGTTGATCTGTCGTTCGCCGCCCGGGGGCAGCTCCGGGTGACGGACGGTAGATACCATGTGGCAATCGGTCAGTGCTGACTGACGCGTGCCGAGAGCGGAGAAGGGGTGGGGCGGCCGGAGCCGACCACGAGCCCGGCGCCGGGAAAGGGGAGTCGAATGGCCGGCAGGGAGTCGAGCGCCCAGGTGTGGGGTGCGGCGGTGGTGGTGGCGTCCGCGCTCGCCGTGGTCGCGGCCTACCTGATCAACGGGGCGATGCTGGTCCTGGTCGTCGCCGGGGTCGAGGTGCTGCTGCTCATGGTCTACGTGGGCCGCCGTTGGCGGGCGCTCCACCGGCCGGTCGTCCCGCGGGGGCACCGGCCGTCGGTCGTCACCCCGGACGCCGCGCACTGCGAGCGCTGCCGCCGGGCCCGCGAGGCGTTGGACGCCCGGCAGGCGCGCGGCCGCACCACCGGGCCGGCGGTGGAGCCGTGGCCGGAGGCCGGCACGGGGGACCACCCGCCGTACCCGCGCCGCCCGCAGGGCCGGGCGCCGTACGAGCGCCCCTGGACAGCGGAGCGGGCGGTCGCCCGGTCCGTGGACCGCGCGGCCGCCCGCCGTGGCGCGCCGGGTTCAGCCGGCCGCGCTGTACGCCACCAGTGAGACCCCGACGTACTGCACGATGAACGCGCCGAGGGTGAAGGCGTGGAACACCTCGTGGAAGCCGAACCAGCGCGGTGACGGATTGGGCCGCTTGAGCCCGTACACCACGCCGCCGATGCTGTAGAGCACCCCGCCGACGATCATCAGCACCAGGACGGCGACGCCGCCGGCGTGCAGGAAGTCCGGCAGGAAGAAGGCGGCGGCCCAGCCGAGCGCGATGTACACCGGCGTGTACAGCCAGCGCGGCGCGCCGACCCAGAACACCCGGAACGCTATTCCGGCCAGCGCGCCGCCCCAGGCCACCCAGAGCAGCACCTGCTGGTCGGCGCCCTTGAGCAGCAGGATCGTGAACGGCGTGTAGGTGCCCGCGATGATCAGGAAGATGTTCGCGTGGTCCAGCCGCCGCAGCACGGCGTCCCCGCGCGGGCCCCAGTCGAAGCGGTGGTAGACCGCGCTGACCCCGAACAGCAGCCAGGCGCTGATCGAGTAGATCGCGCAGGCGATCTTGGCGGGGGTGGAGTCGGCCAGGCAGATCAGCACGATCCCGGCGGCGACGGTGGCGGGGAACATCCCGGCGTGCAGCCAGCCGCGCCACTTCGGCTTGCGTCCCGAGGCCCCGTTCTCCGCGCCCTCGTTCTCCGTGCTCTCGACGAGCTCAGCAGTCATGCGCAGCATGCTACCCGCTACCTACGGGGCCGTAGGTTACTGACGCGTAGGAAAGTGGCGATCATCACTCTTGGACGTTTTGGAGTGTTCGGGGTGTCCGCGAAGGCGTCCGGGCCGGGATGTGGACGACCTATTACTGGCCAGTAGTCATACTTACTGTAGTAAAAGATGAGTCAATTTCGACGCTGTGCCGCAGTTTGGCGTTGGAGCCGGAGCTACGCTGCAAGCACCCTCAGACCCCCGCTACGCCACCTCCTCGCCGAGATGGTGTGAAACGGAGCGATCGTGTCGTACGAGATCTCTGCTCTCAGCGCCTCCGCGCCCACCCGCCACCAGCGCCTGCTCGCGTGGGTGAACGAGATCGCCGAGCTCACCCAGCCGGACCGCGTCGAGTGGTGCGACGGCTCCGACGAGGAGTACCAGCGCCTCGCGGACCTGCTGGTGGCTCAGGGCACCTTCAAGAAGCTCAACGAGGAAAAGCGCCCCAACTCCTACTACGCCGCCTCGGACCCGACGGACGTGGCGCGCGTGGAGGACCGCACCTACATCTGCTCCGAGCAGGAGAAGGACGCCGGTCCGACCAACAACTGGAAGGCCCCGGCCGAGATGCGGGAGGTCTTCCAGGGCGAGAAGGGACTGTTCCGCGGCGCGATGAAGGGCCGCACGATGTACGTCGTGCCCTTCTCGATGGGCCCGGTCGGGTCCCCGCTGGCCGCGTACGGCGTCGAGATCACCGACTCCGCCTACGTCGCCGTGTCGATGCGCGTGATGACCCGCATGGGCAAGGCGGTGCTGGACCAGCTCGGCGAGGACGGCGACTTCGTCAAGGCCGTGCACACCGTCGGCGCCCCGCTGGCCGAGGGCCAGGCGGACGTGCCGTGGCCGTGCAACAGCACCAAGTACATCTCGCACTTCCCGGAGACCCGGGAGATCTGGTCCTTCGGTTCCGGCTACGGCGGCAACGCCCTGCTCGGCAAGAAGTGCTACGCGCTGCGCATCGCCTCGACCATGGCCCGTGACGAGGGCTGGCTGGCCGAGCACATGCTGATCCTGAAGCTCACCCCGCCGTCCGGCGAGGTCAAGTACGTCGCCGCCGCCTTCCCGTCGGCCTGCGGCAAGACCAACCTGGCCATGCTCCAGCCGACCGTCCCGGGCTGGAAGGTCGAGACGATCGGCGACGACATCGCCTGGATGCGCTTCGGCGCCGACGGCCAGCTCTACGCGATCAACCCCGAGGCCGGTTTCTTCGGCGTCGCCCCCGGCACCGGCGTGGACACCAACGCCAACGCCATCGACACCCTGTGGGGCAACACGGTCTTCACCAACGTCGCGCTGACCGACGACGGCGACGTGTGGTGGGAGGGCCTGACCGAGGAGCCCCCGGCGCACCTCACCGACTGGCGCGGCAACGACTGGACCCCCGAGTCCGGCACCCCGGCCGCCCACCCGAACGCCCGCTTCGCCGTCCCGGCCGCGCAGTGCCCGACCATCGCCCCCGAGTGGGAGGACCAGTCGGGCGTGCCGATCTCGGCGATCCTGTTCGGCGGCCGCCGCGCCACCGCCGTCCCGCTGGTGACCGAGTCCTTCACCTGGCAGCACGGCGTCTTCCTCGGCGCCAACATCGCGTCCGAGAAGACCGCCGCAGCCGAGGGCACCGTCGGCGAGCTGCGCCGCGACCCGTTCGCGATGCTGCCGTTCTGCGGCTACAACATGGGCGACTACTTCGCCCACTGGCTGAAGGTCGGCGCCCAGGCGGACGCCGCGAAGCTGCCGAAGATCTACTACGTCAACTGGTTCCGCAAGAACGCCGAGGGCGCGTTCGTCTGGCCGGGCTACGGCGAGAACAGCCGCGTCCTCAAGTGGATCGTCGAGCGCCTGGAGGGCACCGGCGAGGGCGTCGAGACCCCGATCGGCGTGCTGCCGACCGTCGACGGCTTCGACCTCGGCGACCTGAAGCTGTCCCAGGAGGACCTCGACCTGCTCTTCACCGTGGACGCCGACATCTGGCGCCAGGAGGCCGCGCTGGTGCCGGCCCACCTGGAGCTGTTCGGCGACCACACCCCGAAGGAGCTGTGGGACGAGTACCGGAGCCTCGTCGCGCGTCTCGGCTGAGCCTGAGCCTCAGCAGAGCGAGAGGCGGCCGCGCGGCACGAACCGCGCGCCCGCCGAGTGACAGGACGGCCGGAGTTCCCCCGGGCGGTCTTTCCCCGACCAAGGAGACCGCCCGGGCCGGGACTCCGGCCGTAGTGCTTTCCCCGCGCGCCGGGCGCGCGGGGGGTCACGGCTGGGTGCGGCCGTTCACGCCCTACGGCTGGGTGTAGCCGCTCAGGAAGTCGCCGATCCTGGTCACCGCGTCGGTGATCTCCTCCGCCCGGGGCAGCGTGACCAGCCGGAAGTGGTCCGGCTCGGGCCAGTTGAAGCCGGTGCCCTGGACCAGCAGGATGCGCTGGGAGCGCAGCAGGTCCAGCACCATCTGGGCGTCGTCCTTGATCTTGTAGACCTTCGGGTCCAGCCGCGGGAACGCGTACAGCGCGCCCTTGGGTTTGACGCAGCTCACCCCCGGGATCTCGTTGAGCAGCCGGTACGCCGCGTCGCGCGAGGCGAGCAGCCGCCCGCCGGGCAGCACCAGGTCGCGGATCGACTGCCGGCCGCCGAGCGCGGCGGCCACCGCGTGCTGGGCGGGCATGTTGGCGCACAGCCGCATCGAGGCCAGCACGGCCAGGCCCTCGATGTAACTGTGGGCCCGCTGCCGGTCGCCGGAGAGCACCATCCAGCCGGAGCGGAAGCCCGCGACCCGGTACGCCTTGGACAGGCCGTTGAAGGTGACGCAGAAGAGGTCGGGCGCCAGGGTGGCCAGCGGGACGTGCTCGGCGTCGTCGTAGAGGATCTTGTCGTAGATCTCGTCCGCGTAGACCACCAGCCGGTGCCGGCGGGCGATCTCGACGATGCCCTCCAGCACCTCGCGCGGGTAGACCGCGCCGGTGGGGTTGTTCGGGTTGATCACCACGATGGCCCGGGTCCGGTCGGTGACCTTGGCCTCGATGTCGGCGAGGTCCGGGTACCACTCGGCCTGCTCGTCGCAGCGGTAGTGCACCGCGGTGCCGCCGGCCAGCGAGACCGAGGCGGTCCACAGCGGGTAGTCGGGCGCCGGGACGAGCACCTCGTCGCCGTCGTCCAGCAGCGCGGTCATGGCCAGCTGGATCAGCTCGGAGACGCCGTTGCCGAGGAAGACGTCCTCGACGCTCAGCCCGTGCAGGCCGCGGTCCTCGTAGTGCATGACCACCGCGCGGCGGGCGGCGAGCAGGCCCTTGGAGTCGCCGTACCCGTGCGCGGTCGAGAGGTTGCGCAGGATGTCCTGGAGGATCTCCGGCGGCGCCTCGAAGCCGAAGACGGCGGGGTTTCCGGTGTTGAGCTTGAGGATGCGGTGGCCCTGTTCCTCCAGCCGCATCGCCTCGTCGAGTACCGGACCGCGGATGTCGTAGCAGACATTGGCGAGCTTGCTGGACTGGATGACCTGCATGCCTGCCTACTTTAGGGGCACCTCCGGGCACTTCGGTGCGCGTCCCGGGACGCGCACCGAACCGCCCGGAGCGGGCTCCTTTGATCGGCAGGCGGGGGTGTCAGCCGACCTTCCAAACCAGGGGCGCGGTGTCCAGGATGTTCCCGTACGTGAGGAAGCTGGGCGGGGTCTCGTTCGGGACGAGATAGACGGCACACAGCTTGACGGACTGCCCGTCCGCGAGCGTGACCAGCGACCGGGTGTCGCACTGGGGGATCGCCTTCTGTAGCGTCGCGGCCGGCAGCGCGCCCGCCGAGTGGTCCTTGGGCTTCACCCAGACCCGCATCATGTAGGCGTCCTCGGCCAGCGGGGCGCCGGTGCGGTTGGTGAAGGAGACGGTGACGTAGTACGGAGTCTTGCCGCTGGTGCTCGTCGACGGGAGGTTGAGCGGGGCGATCTCCGCGGCGGTGCCCTTGACGATCGAGACCGCGGCGGCGTCCACCACCGAGCTCTTGCCGACGTAGCGGCCGGCGCTGCCGAGCGGCAGCGGGCGGTCGTAGCTGACCTGGGTGACGTTGTTGCCGCCGGCGGTGGCGGACGGCTGCGGTCCGGCCGGGGTGGTGGGGGCCGCCGGGGCGCCCGGGGTGGTCGGGGCCGCGGAGCCGGTCGGGGCGCCGGGGGCCGTGGCGGCGCCGGTGGGCGGCGCGGTCGGGGCGGCCGCCGGGTCGGCGATGTCCGGCCCGCAGGCCGACAGCGCCAGGACGAGCGCCGCCGCCGGCAGGCCGGCCGCGATTCTCCGGATGGACTGGGTCTTCGTCATGGTCGTTCCCCCGTTGGATGATGTGGTCGGTGCGCCCCGCCCGGTCCCCGGGTGCCGCACGGGCGTGCGGACGTTGATCGAAAAGGGGGTGCGCCGGTGATGGTAGCCGCAGTCGGCGCGGTGCTGGCCGGAATTCTGGTGGCTCCGCTGCTGCGCGGGCTGGTCGCCCGGTTCGCCGTGCCGGAGGGCGAACCCTGGTGCGCTGCCTGCCCGTTGTGCGGGCGCGAGGTGCGACTGCTGCCGCCCACCGGGCGCTGCCCGGGCTGCCGGGAGCGGTTGGGCGCGGGCGCCTGGTCGGTGGAGCTGGTGGCGGCCGTGGTCGCCGCCGGGCTGGCGTACGCGGCGGACGGGCCGTCGGTCGCGGCGCTGGGCTGGGCGGCCGGGCTCGGCGTGGTGCTCGGCTTCGTCGACGCCCGGGTGCGCCGGCTGCCGTACCGGCTGACCCTGCCGCTGGCCGGCGGGGTGGCCGCCCTGCTGGTGGTGGCGGCGCTGGCCGCGGGGCGCCCGGGGGTGCTGCTGCGCTGCCTGCTGGTGGCCCTCACGGTCGGGGCCCTGCTCGAACTGGCGGTCTGGATCGGCGCGTTGGGCCCGGGCGACTCGCCGCTGGGGTTCGCCCTGGGAGGGCTGCTCGGCTGGTACGGCTGGCCGGTGGCGGTCGGCGGACTGTTCGCCGCGGTGGTGCTCGTCGGGCTCTGGGCGATCCTGTGCGCCGTCGTCGCGCTGGCCCGCCGGCGCCCGGTGCGCGGGATCGACGTCCCGGTCGGGCCGTTCCTGCTGCTCGGCGCGCTGCTGGCGGTGCTGGCCCGGTAGCACCCGGGCCCGATGGCGCTCGGACGGGCCCGGACGCGGAAGGGCCCGCCGTACCGGGTCGGGTACGGCGGGCCCCGCCGCCGGCGCGCAGGCCCCACCCTCAAGGGGAGGCGCGCCGGTGGGGGATTGGCGGTGGGGGGTTACGGCATCTTGTGGACGAACGGGCCGACCGCGTTGGAGAACGCGTTGCCGTTGTTGGCGTCCCAGTTGGTGGACCAGGTCATCGCGCCGCGGATGGTCGGCCACTTGGCCGGCGGGACGAAGCTGCCGCAGTTGTTGCCGGTGGCCAGGCAGTCCAGCGCGTTGTTCACCACGGTCGGCGAGACGTAGCCGCCGCCGGCCGCCCTGGCGGAGGCGGGGACGCCGATTCCGACCTGGTCAGGCCGCAGGCCGCCCTGGATGTGGGTGCAGACCTGCGAGGTGATGAAGTCGATGGTGCCCTGGTTGTAGACCTTGCCGTCGCAGCCGTTCATGCCGCCCGAGTTGTAGAACTGGGTGTTGACGACGGTCAGGATGTCCTTGGTGTTCAGCGCCAGCTGGAAGTAGGCACCGGCGGTGCTGTACATCCCGATCGTCTCGGGCGCCATGGTCAGGATGAAGCCGGGGCCGACCTTGGCCTGGAGGGTGTGCAGCGCGTTGCCGAGCGGGCCGGCCTGGACGCCGTTCTCCAGGTCGACGTCGATGCCGTCGAAGCCGTAGTCCTTGATGATCGCGTAGGCGCTGTTGGCGAAGTTGTTGCCGGCGGTGGAGTCGCCGACGGTGATCGCGCCGTTCTGGCCGCCGATGGAGAGGACGACCTTCTTGCCGGCCGCCTGCTTGGCCTTGATGTCGGCGCGGAACTGCGCGTCGCTGTAGCCGCCGAGGGCCTTGGACAGGCCGGGGTCGAGGGTGAAGCTGATCGCGCCGGTCTGGGTGGGCACGGCGTCGGCGAAGGACACCGCGATGATGTCGTAGGCGCTCTGCACGTCGCTGAGCCGCTGCGGGGTCGAGCCGTTGTCGAAGTTCTGCCAGTAGCCGGTGACCGCGTGCGCGGGCAGGCCGGTGACCGGCGGGGTGGTGGAGGTCGCGGTGGCCGTGGGGGTCGGCGTGGCGGTCCGGGTGGGCGTCGCGGTCGGGGTCGCGGTGGCCGTCGGCGTGCCGGTCGCGGTGGGGGAGGAGGTCGCGGTGGCCGTGGCGGTCGGCGACGGGGTGGCGGTGGCGGTCGGGCTCGGGGTGGAGGGGCCGCCGGGGCCGATCAGACTCACGTCGTCGGCGAGGTAGGCGCTCTGGCCGTACCAGCCGTGCAGGTAGACGGTGACGCTGGTGGCGTTCGCGCCGGTGGTGAAGGTGGAGGACAGCTGGTTCCAGCTGTTCTGGTTCGACCAGGTGGACGGGTCGGTGCCGCCGGTGCCGCGCGCACCGAGGTAGACGTACGGGCCCTGGACCCAGGCGCTCAGCGTGTAGCTGGTGTTGGGCAGCACGCTGATGGTCTGGGTGCACTCGGCGGTGTCGCCGGCGCCCGGGGTGGCCTGCAGTGCGCCGGTGCCGGAGTGGACCGGGGAGGAGACGGTGGTCGCCGCGCCGGCGCAGTTCCAGCCGCCCAGCCCGCTGTCGAAGCCGCCGTTGGTGACCAGGTTGCCGACGGCCGCGCTGGCGCCGCCGGCGAAGAGGGCCAGGCCGCCGCCGGCCAGGGCGAGGGCGGTGGCGCCGGCCGCGACGGCCGGGAGGGGGCTGCGCCGGCGCTTGTGCGCGGGCTGGTTCAGCGTACGGGCCATGGGGTGACGCTCCTGGGGAGGGAGCGGCCGCCGCGGTGGGGGGCGCGGCGGCCGCGTGTGGGGGAGGGGAGGTCCGTCGTGGTGCGGGGGGTCGTCGTACGTGGGGGTGGGCGACCGCGTCGGTGCATGGTGGTGCACGGTGGTGCGTGGGGGTGGGGCGGGGCCGTGGGGTTCGTTCCGCCTTGGATCAAAAGCTGGACTAGACCATTGCCGGTCGTCAAGCATTGGACAGTCGGCTTACGGATTCTTTAAGGATTCGGAGACCGTTCCGTGTCCGCCGTCGGAGCCGTCGGGCGAGGCCCGCGACACGCCCGTCGGGACGGACTCCGTACAGGACCGTGACCAGACCGCTACCTGCGGCTTTACCGTGTGCCTGCCCGCCGGAGTAGGCTGCGCCGGGGCGTTGACGCACCAGCTGAAACGAGCACGGAGGGGCCGGGAATCATGGGTCTGCGCGATGTCGCCGAACGGACGCCGGGTCTGCGTACCCTGCTGGGCGGGATGTACGGGCTCTACGGCCGCCGGGTCGAGGTCCACCTCGCCCGCACCCCGCACCACATCGGCGTGATCCTGGACGGCAACCGCCGCTGGGCGAAGGCCGCCGGGGGCACCACCGTGTACGGCCACCAGCGCGGCGCCGACAAGATCAGCGAGTTCCTCGGCTGGTGCGACGAGACCCACGTCAAGGTCGTCACCCTCTGGATGCTCTCCACCGACAACCTCGACCGCCCCGCCGACGAGCTCGTCCCGCTGCTGGGCATCATCGAGGACGCCGTGACCGGGCTGGCCGCCGCCCGCCGCTGGAAGGTGCACCCGGTCGGCGCACTGGACCTGCTCCCGCAGCACACCGCCGACGTGCTCAAGCGGGCCGCCGAGGAGACCGCCGACATCGACGGCATCACGGTCAACGTCGCGGTCGGCTACGGGGGCCGGCACGAGATCGCCGACGCCGTCCGCTCGCTGCTCCAGGAGCACGCCGGGCGCGGCACCTCGATCGAGGAACTGGCCGAGATCCTCGACGTCGAGCACATCGCCGAGCACCTCTACACCCGCAACCAGCCCGACCCGGACCTGATCATCCGCACCTCGGGCGAGCAGCGCCTGTCCGGCTTCCTGCTCTGGCAGAGCGCGCACAGCGAGTTCTACTTCTGCGAGGCGTACTGGCCGGCCTTCCGCAAGGTCGACTTCCTGCGGGCGCTGCGGGCGTTCGAGCAGCGCAACCGGCGACTGGGCCTCTGAACGGGTGAAGTGACCGCCGTAGGGCTGGCCTACCCGGAGCCCTCGTGAGGCCAAACGTTCACCGGCAATGATCCGTCAGTTCGCCGGGGGCGCGAATGCACCGCCCCTCGCCTGGGAATACTCCAGGCAGTCCGGTCCCGAGGCCACCGGGGCAGCGGGGGCCGGCTTGCCGCGGATGACGCAGGGTCATCCGCTCTGGAGGCCTAGTGGTCAGTTCCAAGAGCCGCCGGACGCCAGACCGGCGCACGTACGTTCTCGACACCAGCGTGCTCCTGGCGGACCCGCTCGCCATGACCCGCTTCGAGGAGCACGAGGTCGTCCTGCCGGTGGTGGTCGTCACCGAGCTGGAGGCCAAGCGGCACCACCCGGAGCTGGGCTACTTCGCCCGCCAGGCGCTGCGACTGCTCGACGACTACCGCATCCGCCACGGACGGCTCGACGAGCCGATCCCGGTCGGCGAGCTCGGCGGCACCATCAGGGTCGAGCTCAACCACTCCGACCTGTCGATACTGCCGGCCGGCTACCGGGTCGGCGGCGGCGAGGCGGACTCGCGGATCCTCGCGGTCGCCCGCAACCTCCAGGCCGAGGGGTACGACGTCACGGTCGTCTCCAAGGACCTGCCGCTGCGGATCAAGGCCAGCTCGGTGGGCCTGCTCGCCGAGGAGTACCGGGCCGAGCTCGCCATCACCTCCGGCTGGACGGGGATGTCCGAGCTGCACGTCCCGGCGGAGCAGGTGGACGCGCTGTTCGCGGCCGGCCACGACGCCGCGGTGGACGTCGAGGGGGCGGACGAGCTGCCCGTGCACACCGGGCTGGTGCTCACCTCGGAGCGCGGCCGGGCGCTCGGCCGGGTGACCGGCGACGGCCGGGTCCGGCTGGTGCGCGGCGAGCGCGAGGCGTTCGGACTGCGCGGGCGCAGCGCCGAGCAGCGGGTCGCGCTGGACCTGCTGCTCGATCCGGACGTCGGCATCGTCTCGATGGGCGGCCGGGCGGGCACCGGCAAGTCCGCGCTGGCGCTGTGCGCGGGGCTGGAGGCGGTGCTGGAGCGGGGGCAGCACCGCAAGGTGATGGTCTTCCGGCCGCTGTACGCGGTCGGCGGGCAGGAGCTCGGCTACCTGCCGGGCTCCGAGACGGAGAAGATGAGCCCCTGGGCGCAGGCGGTCTTCGACACCCTCTCCGCCGTCACCACTCCGGACGTGATCGAGGAGGTGATCTCCCGGGGGATGCTGGAGGTGCTGCCGCTGACCCACATCCGGGGCCGCTCGCTGCACGACGCCTTCGTGATCGTGGACGAGGCCCAGTCGCTGGAGCGGAACGTCCTGCTGACGGTGCTGTCCCGGATCGGCCAGGGTTCGCGGGTGGTGCTCACCCACGACGTGGCGCAGCGCGACAACCTTCGGGTGGGCCGGTACGACGGCGTGGTGGCGGTGGTGGAGAAGCTGAAGGGGCATCCGCTCTTCGCGCACATCACGCTCACCCGCTCGGAGCGTTCGCCGATCGCGGCGCTGGTCACGGAGATGCTGGAGGACATCCACCCGTGATCCGTCCCTGACCAGGACATAGTCGGACAATACGGTCAACTCTTGATGCGGGGCCCGCTCCTGACGGGGCGGGCCCTCATCCCTTTCATCACATCGAGTGCTTTCCGTCCGGGGAACTCCCGTGCGGTGAATGTGACGTGCGCCACGCGAACGGGAATTGCGTCGACAGCGTCCGGTGCGGCATGGTGAGGGTTCTGTCAGGCCCCGCGTACGGCGTGGCAGGGCTTCCGGACTCCACGAGTCCGGCCCCGGATGGTCCACCAACTCCGGTCGGTGGACGCATAATTGAAGACCGATGAGCCGTACGCCGCCCGATTCCAACGCCCGGTCGCCTCACCTCGGCCGGACGCCGGGCCAGCACCTCCCGTGACCAGAGCACCTGCGGAGGTCAGTGCCAAGGGGCATGTTGCGCCCGCACGGTCACGCGTGGGCGATGCTGGAAGGAATCCATGTGACTCGGATCTCGGTCCGGGGAGTCGCTGTGGCCTCCGCCACCGCCGTCACCGCTGTCGGTGCCGTCGTGGGTGTGGCCTCGGGCAGCGAGGGCAAGACGACGCAGACGGTCGACGTCGCGGGCGCGACCCTGCTTGCCGAAGTCCCCTCTGGCGCCCAGGCGCAGACCATCAGTGACAACATCGGCCAGCAGGCATCCGCCCAGCAGGCCTCCGCCGACGCCGCGGCCAAGGCCGCCGCCGAGCAGAAGGCCGCCGAGGAGGCCGCGCGCCAGAAGGCCGCCGCGGACGCCCAGGCGAAGGCCGATGCCCAGGCCAAGGCCGACGCGGACAAGGCTGCCAAGGCCGCCGAGGACAAGCGCAAGGCCGACGAGGCCGCTGCCAACCGTTCCAAGGCGCGTTCGGCGATGGCCGCCACCGACAACAGCGCCCCGCCGGTCTCGGTCAGCCCCGGATCCGTCCAGGACATCGCCCGGCAGGTCGTCGGCGACGACGCCCAGTTCCAGTGCTTCAGCCAGATCGTGAAGCGCGAGAGCGGCTGGGACTACACCGCGACCAACCGGAGTTCCGGCGCGTACGGCCTGGTCCAGGCGCTGCCCGGCACCAAGATGGCCTCGGCCGGTGCCGACTGGCGCACCAACCCGGCCACCCAGATCAAGTGGGGTCTGGGCTACATGAACAGCCGCTACGGCAGCCCCTGTGGCGCCTGGTCGTTCTGGCAGTCCCACAACTGGTACTAGGAGCCGCCACCGCCCGGCGGTGGACTCCCGTACGGCCCCCGGTCGCTCGTCCCGCCCGACGAGCGACCGGGGGCCGTCGCGTTCCCGCCCGCCGGGAGCCGGGTCGGGCCGCGCCGCCCGGGCTGCGCTGACCAGTGCGCCTGCGGGCGGTGCGGACCCGGTGCGGACGCGGGGTGCGGGAAGGGGTCCTGGTTGCTTCCCGCACCGGCCGGTCCGCCGACAGTTGGTCCGTGGTCCGAGGCCTCGCTCTCCCCGGGGGCCTCGTTTCGACTCCTCCCCAGCGATCCCGGCCCGAAACCAGCTGAAACCTGATGTTTTGCCCCGGTTTGATGACGAGGTTGTTCGAGCCGAACCCGGCGGGGGCCGGACTCGCCGGGCCGCCGCCGGGTAGCGTCATCCCTGACGGCCGTGGCGGGACCCACGGCGTACCGCCGGGCACGGCGGCTCAGCAGGGGAGCGGTGGTAGCGAGGATGGCGCGGGGCGGAAAGGCCTTCAAGGCCGTGGCCAAGGGCATGGCCGTGGTGGCGAGCGCGGCCGCCGTGATCGAACGGCGCCGGCGTGCCGCGATGGCGGCCGACCCGCACGAGCTCGCCGTCCCCGCACTGGCGGAGGCACCCGATCCGGTGCCGGCCCCGCGGGTCGAACCCGCCGCGGTTCCGGCCGCCGCCCCGGTGGCCCCCGCGCCGGCGGCCCCCGCGCCGGCCGCACCGCCCGGCCCGGCGCGGGAGTACCACCCCGGACGGCCGGCCACCCCGGCCGAGGCCGTGCCCTGGGGGCTGCGGGTGGCCGCCGAGTCGACCTGGCGGCTGCTGCTGCTCGGGGGCGCGCTCTACGTCGTCTTCTACATCGTCGACATGCTGAGGCTGGTCGCCTTCGCGGTGCTGGCCTCGCTGCTGATCTCCGCGCTGCTGGAACCGACGGTCTCCTGGCTGCGCCGGCACGGGGTGCCGCGCTCGCTGGCGGCGGGCGCGGTGTTCCTGAGCGGGCTGGCCGGAATCGGGCTGGTCGGTTGGTTCGTGGTCTGGCAGGTGTCCACCAACCTGTCGACGGTCACCAGCAAGGTGAAGGACGGTGTGGACCAGCTGCGGGACTGGCTGAGCACCGGTCCGCTGCACCTGACTCAGCAGCAGATCAACGACTACGCCGACCAGATCGGCAAGGCGATCACCACCAACACCGACCAGATCACCTCGGCCAGCCTGACCGGCGCGCAGATCGCCGTCGAGGTGCTGACCGCCGTGGCGCTGGCCTTCTTCACCACCTTCTTCTTCCTCTACGACGGCTCGCGGATCTGGAACTGGGCGTTGCGCGGACTGCCCCGGCACTCCCGCTTCGCCATGGCCGGCGCCGGCCCGAAGGCCTGGGCGACGCTCACCGCGTACGTGCGCGGCACCGTTGGCGTGGCCTTCATCGACGCGGTCTGCATCGGCATCGGCATCGACCTGCTGGGCGTGCCGATGGCGATGCCGCTGGCCGTGATCATCTTCCTGGGCGCCTTCGTCCCGCTGGTCGGCGCACTCGTCACCGGCACGGTCGCGATGCTGATCGCGCTGGTCACCGAGGGGCCGTGGACGGCGCTGATGGTGCTGATCGTGCTGGTCGCGGTGATGCAGATCGAGAGCCACATCCTGCAGCCGCTGATCCTCGGCCGGGCCGTCCGGGTGCACCCGCTGGGCGTCGTCCTCGGCGTCGCGGCCGGCGGCATCATCGGCGGCATCGGCGGCGCGGTGGTGGCCGTCCCGCTGATCGCCGTCACCAACACCGTGATCACCCACCTGCGCCGCCGCAACGAGGCCGGCCAGGCCGTCTTCACCGCGATGGAGGCCGCCCGCGAGGCCGCGGGCCGGACCTCCGCCGCCCCGGCCGGGGACGGCTGAGGCCGGAGCACAACGCCGACGGGCCCTCCCGGACGTGGTGTCCGGGAGGGCCCGTCGGCGTTGTGCGGGGTCCGTCAGGCGCCGGCGGCGGCGAGGGCGGCCTCGGAGTCGAGGACACCCGCCACGGCCTGGAGCACGGCGGCGATCTTCATCGAGGCCTGGACGACCTCGCGCTCGACACCGGCCTTGCGCAGCACGGCCTCGTGCGAGTCGAGGCACTGGCCGCAGCCGTTGATGGCCGAGACGGCGAAGCACCAGAGCTCGAAGTCGACCTTCTCGACGCCCGGGGTGCCGATGATGTTCATCCGCAGACCGGCCCGCATCGTGCTGTACTCCTTGTCGGAGAGCAGGTGCAGCGTCCGGTAGTAGACGTTGTTCATCCCCATGATCGCGGCCGCGCCCTTGGCGGCGGTGTACGCCTCCGGGGACAGGTTGGCCTTGGCCTCGGGCTCCAGCTCACGCAGCACGGCGGCGCTGCGGGTGGCCATCGCGCAGGACAGCACGGTGCCCCAGAGCTGCTGGGCGGGGAGGTCGGAGTTGCCGATGACCGAGCCCAGGTTGAGCTTGAGGTCCTTGGCGTAGTCCGGGAGGGCGGCCTTCAGGTCGTCGAGGGCCATGGGTCAGCCCGCCAGCAGGGCCTGGGCGTCGAGGGTGTCCTCGCCCTTGGTCCAGTTGCACGGGCACAGCTCGTCGGTCTGCAGGGCGTCCAGCACCCGCAGGACCTCCTTGGGGTTACGGCCGACGGAGCCGGCGGTCACCATGACGAACTGGATCTCGTTGTTCGGGTCGACGATGAACACCGCGCGCTGGGCGGTGCCGTCGGCGCCCTCGACGCCGCAGGCGCGCATCAGGTCGTGCTTGACGTCGGCCAGCATCGGGAAGGGCAGGTCGCGCAGGTCCTTGTGGTCCTTGCGCCAGGCGTGGTGCACGAACTCGGAGTCACCGGAGACGCCGAGGATCTGGGCGTCGCGGTCCGCGAACTCGTCGTTCAGCTTGCCGAACGCGGCGATCTCGGTCGGGCAGACGAAGGTGAAGTCCATCGGCCAGAAGAAGACGACCTTCCACTTGCCCTCGTAGGACTTGTGGTTGATCTCGGCGAAGGCGTTCGCGGCGTCCAGGTCGACGCAGGCGTTGAGTTCGAACTCGGGGAACTTGTCACCGATCGTGAGCACGTTCGCTTCTCCTGAAGTGAGACTGAGGGGAGTTTTGTCCGGATTCCGGACACGTCCTACGTTTCCACATCGTGGACTGATCAGGGAAATAGCTACACTTGATGTGTCTGATCGGAGATGGCTATCAGTACCGAACCGCCCACGTCGCGGCCCCGCCCCCGCAGGGCCGCCGCCGCCAAACCCGACGCCGCTGTGGCGAGCGCCACAGTCCGCAGCCCCCGGGCGCCGACCGTCGCCCAGCTCAAGGCCTTCCTCGCGGTCGCCGAGCACCGGCACTTCCGGGAGGCCGCCGCCGCCACCGGGACCAGCCAGCCGGCCCTGTCCGGGGCGGTCGCGGCGCTGGAGGAGTCGCTGGGCGCGCAGCTGGTCGAGCGTACGACGCGCAGGGTGATTATCACCCCGCTGGGTGAGCGCGTGCGCGAGCACGCACGCCGGGTGCTCGCCTCGCTGCAAGCCCTCACCGAGGAGGTCGAGGCCGCCCGTCGCCCGTTCACCGGGCCGCTGCACCTCGGCGTCATCCCGACCGTCGCGCCCTACCTGCTGCCCACCGTGCTGCGGCTGGTCCGCGACCGCTTCCCGGAGCTGGAACTGCACGTCCACGAGGAGCGCACCCCCGCGCTGCTGGAGGGGCTGGCCGCCGGGCGGCTGGACGTCCTGCTGCTCGCGCTCCCGGCCGGCGGCACCTCGCCGACCCGCGACATCCCGCTGTTCGATGAGGACTTCGTCCTGGTCACCCCGCCCGAGCACCCGCTCGCCGGGCGGATCGACGTCCCGCGCGACGTGCTGCTCGACCTGGACGTGCTGCTGCTGGAGGAGGGCCACTGCCTGCGCGACCAGGCCCTCGACATCTGCCGTGAGGTCGGTGCCGATCCCGGGGGTTCCACCACCCGCGCGGCCGGCCTGTCCACCCTGGTCCAACTGGTCGCTGGCGGCCTCGGGGTGACGCTGCTGCCCGCCACCGCGCTGGACGTCGAGGCCGGCCGCACCGACCGGCTGGCCGCCGTCCGCTTCGCCGCCCCGGCCCCCGGCCGCCGGATCGGGCTGGCCACCCGCCCGGGCTCGGCCCGCAGCGCCGAGTACGAGCGCTTCGCGGCCGCGCTGCGCGAGGTGCTGGCCGAACTCCCGGTCCGGATCGCCTCCTAGCGGCCCTGCGGCCCGGCGAAGCCCTGTGGTCCTACGGCCTCACGGCTTCGCCGGGGCGCCGAGGCAGAGCCCGACCGTGGTGGCCACCAGCAGGTCCAGGGCCCGCAGGGTGCCCTGGTCGGGCTGCTCGCCGGGCGCGCGCAGGGCCAGGTAGCGGTCGGTGAGGCCGTCGAAGCCGGTGAGGAAGTGGACGGCGATCTGCTCGGCGGGCGTGGCCAGTTCGAGGCCGTGTGCCTCGGCGAGGGCGGTGAGCATCTCCGCCGCGGTGCGCTCGATCCCGTGCTGGAGCGCCCGCATGATCTCCTGCAGGTCCGGGTCGCGCATCGCCAGCGCCGCGAACTCGCTCAGCAGCACGCAGCGCCCGTCCGTGCCGGTCGAGCTCTCCCAGAGCGCGTGGACCAGGGTGGCGACCTGCTCGCCGAAGGAGCCGTCGCCCGGGTAGGCGGCGCGGACGTGGCCGATGAACTCGGCGGTCAGCTGCTCGACGACGGCCCGGTAGAGGTCCTTCTTGGTGCCGAAGGTGTAGTGCACCGTCGCCTGCGCCACGCCCAGCTCGGCCGCGATCGCCCGGGTGCTGCCGGCGGCGACCCCCTCCCGGGTCATCAGGTCGAGGGCGGCCTGGACCAGTTGCGGTCGGCGTTCGGAGGCGGGGACATGAGCCATCCAGCCAGGGTATCGCCATGGTCGGATAACTGCGTCGAATGATTCTGTCGCCCGATTCTGTCGACTAACTTTGTCGCCTGACAAGGTTGCGCGTACGGTGGACCGCGACCTGTTCAGGCACCTGCCTGCCCGACGACCTGACCGAGGGGTCACCCATGGCCACGTACCTCTACCGACTCGGCCGCTACTGCTTCCGGAAACGGCGGGCGGTGCTGGCGGTCTGGATCGCCGTGCTGATCGCGATCGGCGGGGCCGCAGGGGCCTTCGCCGGCAAGACCAGCGACGAGTTCAAGGTGCCGGGCACCGAGGCGCAGACCACCCTGGACCGGATCAAGGACACCTTCCCGGAGCAGGGCCACGGCTCCGCCCAGGTCGTCTTCGCGGCCCCCGCGCCCGGCGGAGCCACCACGCCCGAGGCGGGCAGGGCGGTCGGCGAGGCGGTCGCCCGGATCACCGCCGTCCCCGGCGTGGCCGCCGTGCCCGACCCGTACGCCACCCACGCCGTCTCACCGGACGGCCGGGTCGCGATCGCCCTGGTCTCCTTCGACCACAAGCTCGCCGACGTCACCGACCAGCAGCGCGAGGCCGTCAAGGCCGCCGCCGAACCGGCCCGCGCGGCCGGGTTGGACGTCACCTTCGGCGGCGACGCGTACAACCGGATGGCGCAGGTCGACGGCGGCGAGGCGATCGGTCTGGCCGTCGCCGGGGTGGTCCTGGTGATCACCCTCGGCTCGTTGGTCGCCGCCGGGCTGCCGCTGCTGACCGCGCTGGTCGGGGTCGGCGTGGCGATGGCCGCGATCATGGCGCTGTCCGGCTCGTTCGAGATCATCACCACCGCGCCGGTGCTGGCCCTGATGGTCGGTCTCGCCGTCGGCATCGACTACGCGCTGTTCATCCTCTCCCGGCACCGCCGCCACCTGGACGAGGGCCTGGAGCCGGACGAGGCCGCCGCCCGCGCCACCGCCACCGCCGGCAGCGCCGTCGTCTTCGCCGGCCTCACCGTGGTCGTGGCGCTCGCCGGGCTCGCCGTCGCCGGCGTCCCCTTCCTGACCGTGATGGGCCTGGCCGCCTCCGGCGCCGTCGTGGTGGCCGTCCTGGTCGCGATCACGCTGCTGCCCGCGCTGCTCGGCTTCGCCGGCCGCGCCATCGACCGGCTGCCGGTCTGGAAGCGGGCGCTGCGCACCGGCGGCCGCACCACCCTGGGCGAGCGCTGGGGCCGTTTCGTGGTCCGCCGCCCGCTGGCCGTGCTGCTCGTCGGACTGGCCGGCCTGGGCCTGCTCGCGGTGCCCGCCGCGAGCCTCCAGCTCGGCCTGCCGGGCGGCGGTTCGCAGGCCGCCGGCACCGATGCGCGCAAGGCCTACGACCTGGTCGGCGAGAGCTTCGGGCCGGGCTTCAACGCGCCGCTGGTGGTCGTCGTGGACGCCGGGGGCGTGCCGCGGCCGGAGCAGGCGGTGCAGGGGGTGGCGGCCGGGCTGCAGACCCTGCCGGGCGTGCGGACGCTGCTGCCCCCGGCCGTCGACCAGACCGGGCGCACCGCCCTGCTCACCGTCATCCCGCAGACCGGACCGGACGACGCCGGCACCAGGACGCTGGTCAACGAGATCCGCGACCAGCGCGCTCCGCTCAAGGCCTCGACCGGCGCGGACATCGCCGTCACCGGCACCACCGCCGCCAACATCGACGTCTCCACCAAGCTCGGCCAGGCACTGCCGCCGTTCCTCGCGGTGATCGTCGGCATCGCGGTGGTGCTGCTGGCGCTGGCGTTCCGCTCGGTGCTCGTCCCGCTCAAGGCGGTGGCCGGCTTCCTGCTCAGCATCACCGCCTCGCTCGGCGCGGTGGTCGCGGTCTACCAGTGGGGCTGGTTGGACGGCCTGATCGACGTGCCGAAGGTCGGGCCGGTGGTGAGCTTCGTGCCGATCCTGCTGATCGGCGTGCTGTTCGGGCTGGCGATGGACTACGAGCTGTTCCTGGTCTCCGGGATGAAGGAGCAGTACGTCCACGGGAAGGCGCCGCGGGACGCCGTGGTGGCCGGGGTGCGCGGCGGCGCCCGGGTGGTCACGGCGGCGGCGCTGATCATGGTGTCGGTGTTCGGCTCGTTCGTCTTCGGCCACGACCCGATCGTGCAGCCGATCGGCTTCGCCCTCGCGGTGGGCGTGCTGGTGGACGCCTTCGTGGTGCGGATGGCGCTGGTGCCGGCCGCGATGGCGCTGTTCGGCAAGGCCGCCTGGTGGTTCCCGAAGCGGCTGGAGAAGGTCGTGCCGCGGGTCGACATGGAGGGCGAGCAGCTGATCGCGCGGCTGGAGTCGGCGGAGCAGCCGGCGAAGGAGCCGGCCGGGGTCTGAACCGCTCCCGGGCGCCCGGCGGGCCGTTCCCGTCGGGCGTCCGCGCGCCGCGGCAGCCGCTGCTCGACGGGCGGCCGCGGGCGGCGGCGGGCGGGTACGGGCGGGTACGGGCGGTTACGGCAGCCGTGGCTCGACGGGCGGTTGGGGCAGTCGCTGCTCGAACCAGACCACCTTGCCGGTGCCCAGCCGGGTGGCGCCCCAGCGGTCCGCGCACCGGGCCACTATCTGCAGGCCGCGACCGCGTTCGTCCTCCGGCCCGGTACGGCGCGGCCGCGGCAGCAGCGGGCTGTCGTCGCCGACCTCGCAGCGCAGCCGGGTGGTGCGCACCAGGCTCAGGGTGACCGGGCGGGTCGCGTGCTGGACGGCGTTGGTCACCAGCTCGCTGATCATCAGCTCGGTCGCCTCGCTGAGCTCGCCGAGCCCCCAGCGGCGCAGCGTGTGGGCGGCCAGCCGGCGGGCCCGGCCGGGCGTCTCGTTGCGCGGCTGGAGGTACCAGTGCGCGACGTCCCCGGCCGGGATCCCGTCGAAGCAGGCGCCCAACAGGGCGATGTCGTCGCCGCGGTCGCCGGGCGGCAGGATCCGCAGCGCCTCCTGGCACAGCTGCTCGGGGGACTGCCAGCGGGCGGCGGCGATCCGGGCGCGGAGGACCTCCAGGCCGTCGCTGATCGGGCGGCTGCGGGTCTCCACCAGGCCGTCGGTGAACAGCAGCAGGGCCGAGCCGGGCGGGGCGGGCAGCTCGACCGAGTTGAAGTCCACCCCACCGACCCCGATCGGGGCCCCGGAGTCCAGCTCCACCAACTCGGCGGTGCCGTCCGGCCGGACCAGGACGGGCGGGACGTGCCCGGCGTTGGCCAGCACCACCCGGTTGGCGATCGGGTCGTACACCGCGTACACGCAGGTCGCCAGGTGCTGTTCGCGGCCGAGCCGTTGGGCCTGCTCGTCCAGGTGGTAGAGCACCTCGTGCGGCGGCAGGTCGAGGGCGGCCAAGGTCTGGGCGCTGGTGCGCAGTTGGCCCATGATGGCGGCCGAGGTGAGCGAGTGGCCCATCACGTCGCCGACGATCAGGGCGACCCGGTTGCCGGGCAGCGGCACGGCGTCGTACCAGTCGCCGCCGACCTGCGCGCCGCGCTCGCCCGGCAGGTAGCGCTGGGCGAGGCGGACGCCGTGCGGCTGCGGCAGGCGCAACGGCAGCATGCTGCGCTGGAGTTCGTTGGCTATCTCCCACTCGCGGGCGTACCGCAGGGCGGTGTCCACCGCCAGGCCCGCCTGGGTGGCGAGGTGCGCGGCGGTCGCGGTGTCGGCGGCGTCGAAGGCGGGCCGGCCGGTGCGTTCAGGAGGGCGGCGGATCAGCACCAGCAGGCCGAGCACGGCCTTGCGGCCGCGCAGCGGCAGGGCCAGCACCGAGGTGCCCGCGGCCAGCCGGGCCAGCCCGCGGGTGCCGTACAGCTCGCGCAGCAGCGCCTCGGTGCGTTCGGCGCCGGGCGCGCCGAGCACCGCGGACTCGGCGGGGCGGCGGCTCAGCAGGGCGTGCGCGAGCGCCCCGCCGCGGGTCACCGGGGTGGCGGGGCCGGTGTCGGCGGTGGAGCGGGAGCCGTACCGGGAGCGGTGCCGGTCGTCCGCGCCGCTCGGCCGGCCGCGCCGTCCGATCCGGGTGCCGGTGCTGTGGTGGATCCGCAGCTCGTCCGGGAAGCCTGGCTCGCGCTCGACGTTGGGCAGCGGGTCGCGCAGGTGGACCACGGCGGCGTCGGCCAGCGTGGGGACGAGCACCCGGCCGATGTTGCGCAGCGTCGCGGACAGGTCGAGCGCGCTGTTGATCCGCCGGGTGGCCAGGTCGAGGTAGCCGAGCCGGCCCGCCACGTCCTCGCGCTCCGGGCGCGCGGTCGGCTGGTGCGGCGGTGCCGGTACTGGTGCCAGGGGCAGGCCGCGCTGGCCCGGGACGGCAGGCGGCTGTCCGGCCTCGGTCTTGAGCTGGTCGCGCACGGGCTGCCTGTCCTGGATTCGGTGTGGTCTCTGTGGTGGTCTGCGGTGTCCTGCTGGCGGGCCCTGCTGCCGTGCGGTGGGTCAGCCGACGCGTCGACAGCACAGGAACAGCTGTTCCTCCGGCGGCAGCGTGGTGCTGGCCGGCGCGTACGGATGCCCCGAGCACTCCTCGACGGCGAAGCCCGCCGTGACGAGAACCCGCTCCAGATCCTCCCTCAGATACCCACTGATCCGCAGCTCTCTGCCAAGGAACGGAAGCGGAACGTGATCCAGATCCGCCTCGACCATACCGAGCGCCAGCAGTCCGCCCGGCCGGAGGAGTTCGCGCAGCCGCGTGAGCACGGTCGGGATCTCGTCCTGCGGCAGCAGGATCAGTGAGAAGAACGCGGTGACGGCGGCGAACCCGCCCTTGCCCAGGGGCCCCAGTCCGGGGGCGTTCCAGACCTGCCCGGCGCGCTCGGTGGCCAGATCGAACAGGTCGATCCGATGGAACTCCGGCGGGTGTTCGCCCGGGAACCGGGCCTGCCGGGCCAGCGAGAGCATCACGTCCGAGAGGTCTATCCCGGTCACCCGCAGCCCGCCCGCGACCAGCTGCCGGACCGTCGGGTCCCCGGTGCCGCAGCCCACGTCCAGCACCCGCGCGCCGGGTTCGAGCTCGGCCAGCAGCTGCCGTCCGCAGGCCAGCTGCCCGTCCTTGGCCGGGAACGCCTCGCCGTACCCGGCGCCGATGGTGTCGAAGGCGACGGCTTGCAGGGCACGCGCCGCCCGGCGCCGCCGCACGTCGGGCCCGTCGTCTCCCGCGTCCTCGTCGACGGGGTACGAGTCGGATATCTGTCCGGTCGTCACGATTGAGAGGCACCCTTCCACCCGTGGCCTCCGGCCGGCTGCACGCGGCCGCACGGGAGCGGGATGCCGTCCGCCCCGGCGCCCGTCCTGCCTCGCCGGCCCACACGTTGCCGGCAGACACTCGTGTGTGTACTGGCATCTGAGAATATGCGTGATCTCTGCGCCATGGGGTCCCTTTCCAGCCAACTCGTCATGCTTGGGCCGGTGTGGACGGGGTTGCGGAAGCACGACGGTGCGGGCAGGGGTGGTGCGCGCCGGCTCCGCGCGCCGCATGGCGCGCCGTGGCGTAACGACTGACCTGCGGTTTCGCCGGGGCGAGGGCCGGCCGTCGGGCGTTTATCGAACGTCAATCGCCGGAGTGCAGAGTGGAGTCCAGCGCCGGGGAAGCGTTGAGGGCGCTCCCGCAGCCGGGGGGCTGCGGGGGCGTCGACGCGCACAACGGGGGTGGGGGCTCTGCCGGGGGGCGGAGACCTACGGCGCTGGGGAAGATGGGGGAGGCTCGGTGTGCTGTTGGGAGATGAGGTCCGCCACGGGGGAGGCCTCCGGCACACCGAGCCGCGTGAAGATCGCGTGCGCCTCGCGCAGGCAGGCGAGCCCGCGCGCGGGCTGCGCCAGCGCCAGCAGCGCCTCGCCGAGGGTGGCGTTCGCGAGGCCCTGGCAGTAGGCGGAGTCCAGTTCCTGGGCGATCACGAGCGACTCCTCGGCGGCTTCGGCCGCCTCCGCGTGCTGCCCGGACGCGAGTAGCGCCGAGGACAGCCGGGCGAGGGTGTAGCCCTCCCAGAGCGGGTTCTGCTGGGACTGGAAGAGCTGGTGCGCCTCCCGCAGGTGCGGGACGGCCTCGCCGGTGGAGAGCACCACGCCGAGCTGGTAGAGGGTCTGGGCGAGTAGGGGTCCGTTCTCGGACGTCCGCGCGACGGCGACGCCGTCGCGGGCGGAGCGGATCGCCGTCTCGGTCATGCCGAGCCGGTTCTGCACCCGGGCGATGTTGCTGATCAGCCTGGCCTCGCCGATCGCCGTGCCGACCACCCGGCTGATGGCGAGAGCCTGTTCGAGGAACGGCAGCGCCTCGGCCGGGCGGTTGCCGACACTGAGGGTCCAGCCCAGCGTGTTGGCCGCGGCCATGCGAAGAACGGTCGGGGCGTCCGGTGCCTGGTGGTCGAGGCTGCGCCGGAGGGACTGCTCGGCCTCCTGGAAGTCGCTGGTGACGGACTGCAAGGTGCCGAGCGCGAAGTACACCCGGGCCAGCCCGGCCGAGTCGCCGCGACGTTCCGCGGCCCGGCCGATGGTCTCCAGGATCCGACGCACCCGGCGCCCGCGTGTCGGGTCCGGGTCGAGGCTGAACAGGAGGTTCAGCAGGTCGACCGCCGCGCGCTGCAGGGTGCCGGAGCCGTTCGCGGTCGCCTCGACGGCGCTGAGCAGCAGGGCGCCCTCGGTGCGGAGCCAGTCCTGTGCGGACCGGCTCGTCGGCAGGCCGAGCCCCGGCGAAGCGGGCGTGGTCAGCAACTCCGGCAGCGGGTCGTCCGGCTCCACCGCCTCGGCCGCGTTGCGGACGGTCGGGATCAGCAGGTCGAGCAGCCGCAGTACCGCCTGTTCCTGCTCCTCGGTGTCCCCGATCCGCTCGTTCTGGCGCTGGGCGTACAGCCGGAGCAGGTCGTGGTAGCGGTAGCGGCCGGGGGTGAAGCACTCCAGCATGTTCGCCTCGACCAGCGCCTCGGCGAGATCCTCGGCGGTGTACTCGTTCGCGCCGAGCAGCGCCGCGGCGGCGGGCAGCGGGATGTCCGGGGAGTCGATCAGGGCGAGCAGCCGAAAGGCGCGGGCCTCGTCCGTGGAGAGCTGGCCGTAGCCGAGTCCGATGGTGGTCTCCACGGCGAGGTTGCCGAGCTGGAGTTCGTCCAGTCGCCGCCGCTGGTCGGCTAACCGTCTGGCCAGGTCGGAGACGCTCCAGCGCGGACGGCTGGCCAGCCGGGCGGCGGCGATGCGGACGGCGAGCGGCAGGAACCCGCAGGCGGTGACCACCTGCATGGCCGCCTCCGGTTCGGCGGCGACCCGCTGCTCGCCGACGATGGCCGAGAACAGCGCCAGCGCTTCGTTCGGGGTCAGCTCCTCGACGTCGAACAACTGCGCACCCGGGATGCCGGCCAGCCGGGAGCGGCTGGTGGCGAGCACGGCGCAGCCGGAGACGCCGGGGATCAGCGGTCGGATCTGCTCGGCGTCGCGCGCGTTGTCGAGCAGGATGAGCATCCGTCGGCTGGCCAGCAGCGACCGGTAGAGGGCGGCGCGCTGTTCGAGCGAGTCGGGGCTCTCGGTGACGCCGAGCGCGTGCAGGAAGTCGCCCAGGACGGCCACCGGGTCGGCCGGCGAGGTGCCGGCGCCGCGCAGGTCGACGTACAGCTGCCCGTCCGGGAACTCGCCGCGGACGCGGTGGGCGACGTGGACGGCGAGGGTGGTCTTCCCGACCCCGCCGATACCGGCCAGCGAAGTCACCACCACGGCCTGGCCGGTGGCGTTCATCAGGACCGTCGAGAGGTCGCTCACCAGGTCGGTGCGGCCGCTGAAGTCCGATACGTCGGCCGGGAGTTGGGCGGGCGCCGGGGGAGCGGCCGGACCGTCCTCGCGGCTCGCCGGGGCGGGCACGGCCGGGAGGGCGAGCGTCGGGTCCGCCGCCAGGATGCGGGCGTGCATCGCGGACAGGCCGGCGCCGGGCTCGACCCCGAGCTCGTCGATGAGGAGCTTGCGGGTGTCGGTGTAGACGCCGAGTGCCTCGGCCTGGCGTCCGCAGCGGTACAGCGCCAGCATCAGCAGCTCGCGCAGCCGTTCCCGCAGCGGGTGTTCGGCGGTGAGGGTGTTGAGTTCGCCGACGATCTCGGCGTGCAGGCCGATGTCGAGGGCGGCGGTGCACAGGTCTTCGGAGGCGGCGACCTGGCGTTCGGCCAGGCGGAGCCGCTGGACCTCGGCGTAGGGGCCGGGGATGCCGGTGAGCGGGCGGCCGCTGAACAGTTCCAGGGCCTGCGTCAGCAGCCGGTGCGTCCCGGGCTTGTCGCCGGAGGCCCGGGCGGCCACGGCCTCGGCGGAGAGCTGTTCGAAGAGCGTCAGGTCGAGAGCGTCGCCGGGGATTCGCAAGGCGTAGCCGTCGGCGACCGAGATCAGCAGTGCGGCGGGCGTGCGCACCTCGCGGCGCGGCTCGATGACGGCGCGCAGGCGCGAGACGTACGTGCGCAGCGCGGCCACGGCCTGGGCGGGCGGCCGGTCGCCCCACAGGCTGTCAACGAGGTCCTGGGTGGTGACGGGGCGGCCGGAATGCAGCAGAAGGGCGGTGAGAATCGCCTGCTGCTGAGGGGAGCCGAGGGAAAGGGGCTTCCCGTCGAGCCAGGCCTGGACCGGGCCGAGGACCTGGAAGCGCAGCGCAGGCGCAGGCGGCGTCTTCCGAAACTCCATGAAGTCCCCTGATGGCCTGTTGTGTTGATTTCGCGAAGGGCGCTCGGCGGTGCGCCGTGGTGCTTCAGCTTAGGCGGACGCCCGACTCTGCCGGACGGCACCGCAAGCTGCACGATGTTTATCGGACATTTAATCAACCCTACGATACTGTCCGCACGCCCGTGCCACGGAGGTCGGGCGGGACACATTTGATGACCGAAAGGCGGCCGCCCAATGGCCAACGACCAGAGCGAGACCCCGGTGCCGTCGACGCCCGACAACACGGCGCAGACCCCGGCCCCGGACGCCGCTGTGGAGGCGGGCAAGGCTGTCGAGGGTGCGGTGGCCGCGTCCTCGGACTCGACCGGGTATGCCGAGCCGACCGCGGCCCAGAAGGCCGAGCTCGAGAACGGCCTGTTCGGTGACGAGGCCGAGCACGTGGTGGAGCCTGCCGCTCCGGCCACGGGCGGGCCGGGCAAGCGGTACGAGCCGGAGAGTGTCATCTCCGGCCACCCGTAAAGCGGATCGACCCGGTGCCCCCGGTGCCCCCGTTCGGGCACGGGGGCACCGGTCGTTTCGCGTTCGCCAATTGCCGTCCGTGCCGGCCGACGGCCGATTCGGTCGGGCTGATTCAGGTGGCTGATTCGAGCCCGTGGTGCACGCATGGTGACCGGTGTTATCCGTAACGTGCCCGGCGGCGGGCCCGGCGCGTTCCGGAATTCTGGATTCACCGGGGGGATTGCAGGCCCGGAATACCGTGGTTTGCGTGGATTTTGCCGCAATTACCGGCCTGATCACATTCAGGTGAATCGCGGGGTGTCGGGGGCGGGGCCGATGTGTCCGGGTTCGGCGGTCCATTCGCGGCCGCCGCCCTCGGGGCGCAGGTAGTGCTCCCCGCCGATGGTGTCCATGTAGATGCCGGTGCGTCCGGTCCTCCGGTCGAGGACGAGTTCACCCACGTGCGGCCGGTAGGCCGCGGAGTCGCGCTGACGGGTGCTCACCGCACTGCTCCTCGCTGTTCTGGTGCGGGTGCGGCTCCGGGTGGGGGTCGCGCCCTGGTCGCTGTCCGTGTGTGTGGTGCTCGGCGACTACCCAGCATCTCTAGAGAAGCTAATATCTCTAGAGATGTCAACAGTCGTAGCCGCTTACCGTCCGCCGCGGTCGCGCCTACGATTTGTTCGAGGGAGAGGGAGCGGCGATGACCGGCAGCAGTGGCGACAAACAGCCCAAGTACCAACGGATCGCCGACACGCTGAAGGCGGCCATCGACGACGGCCGGTACCGCGCGGGCGACCGGCTGCCGGGCGAGAACGACCTCATGGACGAGTACGGCGTGGCCCGGATGACCGCCCGCCAGGCGCTCGGCGTGCTGCAGAGCGAGGGCATCGCCGAGGCGCGCCGGGGCGCGGGGGTCTTCGTCCGGGACTTCCGGCCGCTGCGCCGGCGCGGGATCCAGCGGCTGGCGCAGGGGCAGTGGGGCTCGGGCCGCTCCATATGGTCGGCGGACATCGACAACCGCCTGCTGGTGGTCGACCAGGTGTCCGTCACCGAACGGGGCGCGCCGGAGCACGTCGCCCGGGTGCTGGGCGTGGATCCGGGCGCGTCGATGTGCGTACGGCACCGCCGCTTCGTGCTGGACGGCAAGCCGGTGCTGCTGTCGACCTCGTACCTGCCGGCCGGCCTGGTCGCCGGCACGGCCATCACCCGCGAGGACACCGGCCCGGGCGGCACCTACGCCCGGCTGGCCGAGATCGGCGCGAAGCCCGTCCACTTCCGCGAGGAGGTCCGCTCCCGGATGCCCGGCGCGGAGGAGGCCGCCCGCCTGGAGCTGTCGGCGGGCACCCCGGTCATCCTGATCTGCCGCACCGCCTTCGCCGACGACGGCCAGGTCGTCGAGCTCAACGAGATGATCCTCGACGCCGCCTCCTACGTCCTGGAGTACGACTTCGACGCGTGAGCACGCGCAACGCGGCCGGGGCGGGGTTCGTCGCTACTGGTAGTGGTAGCGGGCCTTGAGGATCATCACTTCCTTCTCGTCGGCCCGGTACACGAGGCGGTGTTCGTCGTCCATCCGGCGTGACCAGTAGCCGGCCAGGTCGCCCTTCAGCGGCTCGGGCTTGCCGATCCCGCTGAAGGGGTCGCGCTGGATCTCGCCGACCAGGCGGGTGATCCGCTGAGCCATCTTCCGGTTCGATCCGAGCCAGAACAGGAAGTCCTCCCAGGCGTCCGGGTCGAAGTGGACACTCCTCACACCTCACCCGCCAGGGCTTCCAGCTCCTCCAGGGTCCTGGTGACGCCGGGGTGGCCGGCCTTGTCGCGGGCGACGGCCGCCATGAGCCGCTGGGCGTTGGCGGGGGAGCGCAGGAGGTAGATCGTCTCCTGCCACGCGTCGTAGTCCTCGGCCGACATGAGGACCGCGTCCCCGCTTCTGGAGGTGATCCTTATCGGGGCGTGGTCGTCATTGACCTTCTTGATCAACGGAAAGAGCTGGGTGCGTGCCTCGCTCGCACTGATCGCCATCGCGGTGCCCTCCGTGTTCGTACCGGTTCTCGGTACCGTCATGGTACGAGTCCCGAGTACCACTTGCCACCGCATTGCGCCCATGCAGAACCGCCCCGGTCGCGACGGGCGCGGCCGGGGCGGCTGAGGGGGGCCGGGGTGGTTACTCCTTGGAGCGGACCCGGAGGCTGGTGATCAGCGGGCCCTCGGTGGTCTCGCGGAAGAAGTCGTTGCCCTTGTCGTCGACCACGATGAAGGCCGGGAAGTCCTCGACCTCGATGCGCCAGACGGCCTCCATGCCGAGCTCGGCGTACTCCAGGACCTCGACCTTCTTGATGCAGTCCTGGGCGAGACGGGCGGCGGGGCCGCCGATGGAGCCGAGGTAGAAGCCGCCGTGGGCGGCGCAGGCGTCGGTGACCTGCTTGCTGCGGTTGCCCTTGGCGAGCATGACCATGGAGCCGCCGGCGGCCTGGAACTGGTCGACGTAGGAGTCCATCCGGCCGGCGGTGGTGGGGCCGAAGGAGCCGGAGGCGTAGCCCTCGGGGGTCTTGGCCGGGCCGGCGTAGTAGACGGGGTGGTCCTGGAGGTACTTGGGCATGCCCTCGCCGGCGTCCAGGCGCTCCTTGATCTTGGCGTGGGCGATGTCGCGGGCGACGACCAGGGTGCCGGTGAGCGAGAGCCGGGTCTTGACCGGGTACTTGGACAGCTCGGCGCGGATCGCGGACATCGGCTGGTCGAGGTCGACGCGCACGACGTCGTCGTCCAGGTGCTCGTCGGTGGTGTCCGGCAGGTACTTGGCCGGGTCGGTCTCCAGCTGCTCCAGGAAGACGCCCTCGGCGGTGATCTTGCCGAGCGCCTGGCGGTCGGCGGAGCAGGAGACGGCCATGGCGACCGGCAGCGAGGCGCCGTGGCGCGGCAGGCGGACGACCCGCACGTCGTGGCAGAAGTACTTGCCGCCGAACTGGGCGCCGATGCCGATCTTCTGGGTCAGCTCGGTGACCTTCGCCTCCAGCTCCAGGTCGCGGAAGCCGTGGCCGGTCTTGGCGTCGCCGGAGGTCGGCAGGTTGTCCAGGTAGTGCGCGGACGCGTACTTGGCGGTCTTGAGCGCGAACTCGGCGCTGGTGCCGCCGATCACGATCGCCAGGTGGTACGGCGGGCAGGCGGCGGTGCCGAGGGAGCGGATCTTCTGCTCCAGGAACGAGAGCATGCTCGCCTCGTTCAGGATGGCCTTGGTCTCCTGGTACAGGTACGACTTGTTGGCGGAGCCGCCGCCCTTGGCCATGAAGAGGAACTTGTACGCGCCGCCGTCGGTGGCGTACAGCTCGATCTGGGCCGGCAGGTTGTTGCCGGTGTTCTTCTCGTCCCACATGGTCACCGGGGCCATCTGGGAGTAGCGCAGGTTGAGCTTGGTGTACGCGTCGAAGACGCCGCGCGCGATGGCCGACTCGTCGCCGCCCTCGGTGAGCACGTTCTGGCCGCGCTTGCCCATGACGATGGCGGTGCCGGTGTCCTGGCACATCGGCAGGATGCCGCCGGCCGAGATGTTGACGTTCTTCAGCAGGTCGAGCGCGACGAAGCGGTCGTTCGGGCTGGCCTCCGGGTCGTCCAGGATGCGGCGCAGCTGGGCGAGGTGGGCGGGGCGCAGGTAGTGCGAGATGTCGTGCATCGCCTCGGCGGTGAGCAGCCGCAGCGCCTCGGGCTCGACCTGGAGGAAGGTGCGACCGCCGGCCTCGAAGGTGGAGACACCCTCGGAGGTCAGCTTGCGGTACGGGGTCGGGTCAGCGCCCAGGGGGAGCAGGTCGCTGTACTCGAAGTCTGGCGTGGGAGCCATGGGGGCGGTCCTTAGGTTTCCGTGGTCCGGCTGCGTCGGCGAAGCACCCTCAAGGGTAGGACCCGGCTCCGGGTCGCACGCGGACAGGGCAGCCTGCGTGACCGGGCTCACTCGGCCGCACGTACGAGCGACTAGTCTTGGGCCGTGGACAACTCGCCGTCGCAGGACGATCCGGGGCAGCCGTCCGTGCCGGCGCCCGTACCGATGACCAAGCCCGAGAGCCGGCCCGAGCCGCAGCCGCAACTCCGGCCGCTGCCGGAGCCGAAGACCCAGCCGTCGCACGCCCCGGTGGCACAGGCGGAGATGCGGGTGTCGGACGCCGACCGCGAGCGGATCGCGGAACTGCTGCGGGACGCCTACGCCGAGGGCCGGCTGGACGCGGACGAGCACGCGGACCGGATCGGGGCCGCGTACGCCGCCAAGACCTTCGGCGATCTGGTGCCGCTGACCAGGGACCTGCCGGGCCACCGGCCGCTGTCGTTCGAGAAGCCGCCGCTGGAGGCCCCGGCGCCGCGTGCGGTGACGCCGGCGCTGCCGCCCGCGCGCCAGGAGTCGCCGTCGATGGTGGCGATCTTCGGCGGTTCGTCCCGCAAGGGCCGCTGGCGGGTGGGGTCGCACCTGAAGGCGTTCGCGGCCTTCGGCGGGGTGGAGATCGACCTGACCGACGCCGTGTTCGAGTCGCCCGAGGTGGAGATCGAGGTGACGGCGCTGTTCGGCGGCGTCGAGATCCGGGTGCCGGAGAACGTGAGCCTGCACGGCGGTGGCGTCGGCATCTTCGGCGGATTCGACGTCAAGGAGCAGACGGCGGCGGACCCGTACGCGCCGGTGGTCCGGGTCAAGGGCGTCGCGGTGTTCGGCGGTTGCGAGGCCAAGCCGCGCCGGGGCAAGAAGCTCAAGGAGTGGGTGCGCAAGCAACTCGGCACCGAGTAGCCGGGGTTGACGGATCGAACGCCCGGTCGGGGATCAACTCCCGGCCGGGCGTTCCGCGTTGTCTCAGGTGCGCTCCGTAGTCGATTGCGTGCAGTGTGCATGAATCGCGGGCGGGCGGGGTAGTTCCTTCCGCACATCGCTTCTTGTACGGCTGCGCACCGGAGGCGGCCCAGCGGCCGACTCGGGGTTGGACAGCGGGGGCTCGCAGCCGGGCAGGGGAGCGAGCTTCCCCGTGTCCGAGAGTCTCGTCAGGAGTACGGCCGTGCTGCATCCGATCGAGTCCCGCACCACCTCGCCCGTCGCCGCCGCGCAGTTGCTGGAGCGCAGTCCGCAGCCGCACCCCCCGGGCGGCCAGGGCCCCCAGACCGCCGCCCAGGGCGCGTCCTCGGGCGAGGACAGCCCCTGGCACACCGGCGCGGCCTGCCGGCGGGACGAGGTGGGGCTGTTCTTCGCGCCCTCGAAGGAGCCGACGGCGGCCCGGTTGTCGCGCGAGGAGCAGGCGAAGCAGGTGTGCGCCCGGTGTCCGGTGCTGCTGGAGTGCCGCGAGCACGCGCTGGCGCAGCCGGAGCCGTACGGGGTCTGGGGCGGGCTGACGGCCGCCGAGCGGCGGGTGGTGCTGGCCCGTCGCCGCCGCCGGGAGTCGGAGCTGCGCGAGGCGACCCGGGTGGTCGCGGGGCAGCGGCGGATAGCGGGCTGACGGGGCTCCGGGTGTGCCCCGGGCCGGACGCGCCGCGGCCTCGGCGGAGGGGGATTCCGCCGAGGCCGCGGGTGCGGTCGCCCGGTGTCAGTTGGCGCGGTCGAAGTCGATCGCGCTGTAGGCCCGCAGCTTCGACAGCTTGTGGACGGAGTTGATCTCGCGGATCGTGCCGCTCTTGGAACGCATCACCAGCGAGCTGGTGGTGGCGGTCTCCTGGCGGTAGTGCACGCCGCGCAGCAGCTCGCCGTCGGTGATGCCGGTGGCGACGAAGAACACGTTCTCGCCGCTGACCAGGTCGTCGGTGGTGAGGACCCGGTCCAGGTCGTGGCCGGCGTCGAGGGCCTTCTGCCGCTCGGCGTCGTCCTTGGGCCACAGCCGGCCCTGGATGACGCCGCCCATGCACTTCATGGCGCAGGCCGCGATGATGCCCTCGGGGGTGCCGCCGATGCCCATCAGCAGGTCGACGCCGGTGCCCTCGCGGGCGGCCATGATGGCGCCGGCCACGTCGCCGTCGGAGATGAACTTGATCCGGGCGCCCGCTTCGCGGATCTCCCGGACCAGGCCGTCGTGGCGCGGGCGGTCGAGGACGACGACGGTGACGTCCTCGACGGCGCTGCCCTTGGCCTTGGCGACCCGGCGGATGTTGACGGCCGCGGGGGCGGTGATGTCGACGAACTCGGCGGCCTCGGGGCCGGCCACCAGCTTGTCCATGTAGAACACGGCGCTGGGGTCGAACATGGTGCCGCGGTCGGCGACGGCCAGGACGGCGACGGCGTTGTTCATGCCCTTGGCGGTGAGCGTGGTGCCGTCGACCGGGTCGACCGCGACGTCGCACTCGGCGCCGGTGCCGTCGCCGACCCGCTCGCCGTTGTAGAGCATCGGGGCTTCGTCCTTCTCGCCCTCCCCGATGACGACCACGCCGTTCATCGAGACGGTCGAGACGAGGGTGCGCATCGCCTTGACGGCGGCGCCGTCCGCGCCGTTCTTGTCGCCACGGCCGACCCACCGGCCGGCGGCCATCGCGGCCGCCTCGGTGACCCGGACGAGTTCGAGCGCGAGGTTCCGGTCCGGAGCCTCGGGCGCGACCTCCAGGGCGCTGGGAAGGTGGTTCGGGTACTGCGTGGTCATCGTCGTTACCTCTCTGTACGCGACGGCCAGTAAGCGCCCGACTACTGCCTGGTCGAACGCCGTGGTGAGGGTCCTGCGATCGTATCTGCCTACGAGATGACTGTCTGTGGCGCGGGTCGCCACCCGGCGCCCGACCAGGTCGGTTCGTCCCGGTTCACCCGTACGCGGGCACCCCGGGTGGCCGTACCGCCGTAGGGATGAGTCACCATGTGGGGGTGGCTGGAGAGAGCAAACGCATGAGGGGCCGGGAGACCGTACGGGACATGGTCCTGTCGATGCTGGCGGTCGGCGCCGTGGTCTGGATCGGGTACCTGTTCCTTCCGCACGACGCGAACAGCGACCCGGTGCACGTGGTCGAGTACAAGGTGGCGGCGGCCTCCGCGAAGCGCGGCGCGCCGTACCCGCTGCTCTCCCCGGACGGGCTGTCCGACCAGTGGCGGGCCACCTCGGTCGGCTACCAGCCGGCCGCGATCAGCAAGGGCAAGGGCAACGCCTGGCACCTGGGCTTCGTCACGCCGTCCGGCCAGTACGCGGCGGTCGAGCAGAGCGACGTCCCGCGCGACGCGCTGCTGGCCGACAAGATCGCGGGCGGCAAGCCGGACGGCACCTCGGAGGTCGCCGGGCGCACCTGGGAGCGGGTGCAGGGCGAGAAGTCCCGCGCCCTGACCGTGCAGACCGGTGACGCGACCACCGTGCTCACCGGCACCGCCTCCTACGAGGAACTGGCCGAGCTGGCCCAGGCGCTCAAGTAGCCCGGTCCCCCCGGGTCTCCCCCGGGGGGCGGCTCCGTACGCCCCTGCGAACGCCCCGCGGACGCGCCCGTACGACCCCGAACGCCCCCGTGCGCATACGGAGAGGGCCCGCACCGGAAACCGGTGCGGGCCCTCTCGCGTGCGGCGGATCAGACCGTGGTGACGACCTGGTCGTACTCCAGGCGCGGCGAGCGCGGGAACCACGCGTCGTCGCCCGGCTTGCCGATGTTGACCACGGCCAGCACCGAGTGCTCGCCGTCGCCGAAGAACTCCTTGTTGATGCCCTCGGCGTCGTAGCCGGTCATCGGGCCGGCGGCCAGGCCGGCGGCGCGCACGCCGATGATGAAGTAGGCGGCCTGCAGCGCGCCGTTCAGCGAGGCGGAGCGCTCGCGGACGGTGCGCTCGGAGAAGAAGACGTCCTTGGCCTGCGGGAAGTGCGGGAACTGGGTCGGCAGCTCCTCGTGGAACTCGTTGTCCGCGGCGAGGATGGCGACCAGCGGGGCGGTGCTGGTCTTGGCCTTGTTGCCGTCCGCCAGGTGCTGGACGAGGCGCTCGCGGCCCTCGGTCGAGCGGACCAGGACGACGCGCAGCGGCTGCTGGTTGAAGGCGGTCGGGCCGTACTTGACCAGCTCGTAGATGGCCTGGACCTGCTCCTCGGTCACCGGCTCGTCGGTGAAGGTGTTCGCGGTGCGGGCCTCGCGGAACAGCAGGTCCTGAGCGGCGGCGTCGAGTACCAGGGCGTCGGTGGTCATGCTTGTCTGCACCTCATGCGGGAGGGGGTTCGTCGGACTGACCGGCCGCGGCCGGTCACACCATCTCAACATGGATGAAGATTCAACGATTCCCCGGCTCGCTGTGAGCCGCGTCACTGCCCGCCCGCGGCCCCGTCCTCCTCGGCGGCCAGCGCCGCGTCCAGCCGGGCCCGGGCGCCGTCCAGCCAGCGCTGGCACACCTTCGCCAGCTGCTCGCCGCGCTCCCACAGCGCCAGCGACTCCTCCAGCGACGTCCCGCCGTTCTCCAGCTGCCGGACCACCTCCAGCAGCGCGTCCCGGGCGTGCTCGTAGCCCAGCGCGTCGTCCGGGGTCGGTGCCGCCGCGTCCTGCTGCTCCTGCTGCTCTGCCATGCGTGCCAGCGTAGGGGCTGGAGCCGACAGAGCCTGCGCAGCACCGACGCAACGGCCGTGGCGGGGTGAAAGCGGCAGGGCGAAGGTGGCGGGTGCGGGCAGCGGCGAAATCGGGTGCAGCCGGCCGGCCGGCGGCGCTACCCTCCGCCGCATGATCACGGTCCGACCCGCCGCCCCGTCCGACGCCCCCGAGCTCGTCCGGCTGCGCAACCTGATGTTCGAGGCGATGCCCAGCATGGCCGGCCAGACCGGGCCGGGGCCCTGGCAGGCCACCGCCGAACGGATACTGCGCGAGCGCCTCGCCGCCCCGCCCGCCGAACTGACCATGCCGTCCTTCGTGGTGGACGATCCGCAGCGGCCCGGCCGGCTCGCCGCCTGCGCGGTCGGCACGCTGGAGCACCGGCTGCCCTCGCCGGGAAACCCGGACGGCCGGTTCGGCTTCGTCTTCAACATCTGCACCGACCCCGGCCACCGGCTGCGCGGCTACGCCCGGGCCTGCACCGAGGCGCTGCTGGACTGGTTCGACGACCAGCGGGTCGGGCGGATCGACCTGCACGCCAGCAGCGGCGGCGAGGCGCTCTACCGCAGCCTCGGCTTCGGCGAGCACTCCCGCGCGCTCTCCCGGCAGCGCTCCCACGAGGCCTGACCGTCGTCCACCCTGACGCCGGGCGTTCCTACGAGCCCTGGCCGTCCGCCACCGCGACGTCGAAGGCCCCGCCCGCGACCCGGGCGCGCAGCCCCTCGCCGGCCGTGACCTGCGCCGGGTCGGTCACCACCGCGCCGTCCGTCCGCTGGAGCACCGCGTAGCCGCGCTCCAGGGTGGCCGCCGGGGACAGCGCGACCACCCGGGCGAGGGTGTGCCCGAGGTCGCTCTGCGCGTGGTCCAGCCGGTGCCGCAGGGTGCGCCGGGCCCGCTCCAGCAGCGCGGTGACCTCCTGGCCGCGCCCGTCCAGCATCCGGTGCGGGGCGGCCAGCGCGGGGCGGCTGCGCACGCCGTCCAGCCCGTGCTGCTCGCGCTCGACCCGGCCGAGGACGTGCCGCCGGGCACGGTCCCGCAGCAGGAGGACCTTGGCCAGCTCCTCGCCGACGTCCGGAACCACCCGTTTGGCGGCATCGGTCGGGGTGGAGGCGCGCAGGTCGGCGACGAAGTCCAGCAGCGGCTGGTCCGGCTCGTGGCCGATCGCGCTGACCACCGGCGTACGGGCGGCCGCGACCAGCCGCACCAGCCCCTCGTCCGAGAACGGCAGCAGGTCCTCGACGCTGCCGCCGCCGCGGGCCACGATGATCACGTCCACCTCGGGGTGCTCGTCCAGCTCCCGGACGGCCGCGCTCACCCGCTCCACCGCGCTGACCCCCTGCACCGGGACGTTGCGCACCTCGAAGCGGACGGCCGGCCAGCGCCGCCGGGCGTTCTCCAGCACGTCCCGCTCGGCTGCCGAGCCGCGCCCGGTGACCAGCCCGACGCACAGCGGCAGGAACGGCAGCGGGCGCTTGCGCTCGGCCGCGAACAGCCCCTCCGCGGCGAGCCGCCGCTTCAGCTGCTCCAGCCGGGCCAGCAGCTCGCCCAGCCCGACCGGCCGGATCTCCGAGGCGCGCAGCGACAGTTGTCCGCGCGCCGCGTACCACTCCGGCTTGGCGTGCACGACGACCCGCGCGCCCTCCTGCACCACCTCCGCGACCTGGTCGAACACAGAGCGGAAGCAGGTCACCGTGAGCGACACGTCCGCCTGCGGGTCGCGCAGGGTCAGGAACACCACGCCCGCCCCCGGCCGGCGGCTGAGCTGGGTGATCTGCCCCTCCACCCAGACCGCGCCGAGCCGGTCGATCCAACCGCCGATCAGCGCGGAGACCTTGCCGACCGGGATCGGGGCTTCGGGGGAGCTGGTGTTGGCCATGCGTACGAGGCTAGCTGCGTCCGCCGACAGGGCCGCGCGTACGGGGCTAGCGGCGTCGGCCGACAGGGCCGCCCGAAGCGGGGGAGCCCTGGACGCCCAGCACCACCAGCCCGACCGCCAGCCAGATCAGCCCGACGAGCTGCGCGGTCGCCGAGGCCTCGTAGACCACCGCCGCGATCACCGCGATCCCCAGGGCCGGGACGAGCAGGTGCCGCACCCGGTCCCGGGAGCCGTGCCGCACCGTGTACCAGCCGATCACCGAGGCGTGCAGCAGCGCGAAGGCGGTCAGCGCGCCCACGTTGACCACCGAGGTCAGCTGGTCCAGCCCGTCGTCCCGGTTGGCCGCCCAGACCGCCGCGGCCATCGTGATCACCGCGGCCGCCAGCAGCGCCCGGCGCGGCACCGCGGTGGCCGGGTCGACCGTGCCGAGGACGCGCGGCAGCCGTCCCTCCCGGCCCATCGCGTAGACCAGCCGCCCGGCCGCCGCCTGCCCGGCCAGCGCTGCGAAGGCCGCGCCGATCGCCTTGCTGGCCGCCACCAGGACGTGCAGCCAGTGCCCGACCCCGCTCTCCACCGTGTCGTAGAAGGCCGAGCCCTGCGCCGCCGGGTCGGCCGCCAGCTGCTGCGGGCCCAGCGGTTCCAGCAGT
Organism: Kitasatospora sp. NPDC057940; assembly: GCF_042887425.1. Classification (NCBI taxonomy): domain Bacteria; kingdom Bacillati; phylum Actinomycetota; class Actinomycetes; order Kitasatosporales; family Streptomycetaceae; genus Kitasatospora; species Kitasatospora sp. NPDC057940. Next base: position 85,393 of record NZ_JBHVPH010000020.1, on the reverse strand, counting down.
GCCGCCAGGTAGGTCTGGGCGACGAACAGCACCCCGGCCAGTGCCAGGCACCAGAGCACGGCCCGGGCCACCGCCGCCGAGGCGCCGACCGCCTCCTCGACGAAGGTGGCGATCGCGTCGAAGCCCAGGTAGGAGAGCACCGCGACGGACACGGCCGAGATGACCGCGGTCAGCGAGAAGGCGCCGACGGCGGTGAACGGGGTGTCCCAGCCGCGCCGGGCGCCGCCCTGGACCAGCGCCACCACGGCCGCGGCGACGAACACCGCCAGCACCGCGATCTCCAGGGCGAGCACCGCGAAGCCGACCACGGCCGCCGTCCGCACGCCGATCAGGTTGAGCGCGGTGGTCAGCACCACCGCGAGCGCCGTCCAGACCCAGCGGGAGACCCCGGGCACCAGCGAGTTCAGCGCGATCCCGGAGAACAGGTAGGCGACCGCCGGGATCAGCAGGTAGTCGAGCATCGCCATCCAGCCGGCGATGAACCCGGGCCCCTCGCCCAGCCCGGCCCGCGCGTAGGCGAACACCGAGCCGGTCTGCGGCACCGCGCGCACCATCTGGGCGTACGAGAAGGCGGTGAAACCCATCGCGACGGTCGCGGCCAGGTAGACGGTGGCGACGGCGCCGTGGCTCCTGGCGTCCAGGACGCCGAACACGCCGACCGGTGCCATCGGAGCGATGAACAGCAGGCCGTAGACCATCAGGTCGCGGACGCTCAGGCTGCGGCGCAGGCCGCCCGGTTCCGTTTGCCCGTTCGCAGAGCTCATAGACACCACATTTGAGCACCGACGACCGGGTCTGTCCGGAAAGCGCCTCCCGTCGGCGCGGCTCGGCGCCGCCCGTACGATGGAGCCATGTCCAACACCGCGCCGCGCCGTGTCCTGCTCGCCGCCCCCCGGGGCTACTGCGCGGGTGTAGACCGCGCCGTGATCGCCGTGGAGAAGGCCCTGGAGCAGTACGGGGCCCCCATCTACGTCCGCAAGCAGATCGTCCACAACAAGTACGTGGTGCAGACCCTGGAGAAGAAGGGCGCGATCTTCGTCGACGAGACGGAGGAGGTGCCCGAGGGCTCGATCGTGGTCTTCTCCGCGCACGGCGTCGCGCCGTCCGTCCACGACGAGGCGAAGGCCGGCCGGCTGGCCACCATCGACGCCACCTGCCCGCTGGTCACCAAGGTGCACAAGGAGGCCGTGCGCTTCGCCGACGAGGGCTTCGACATCCTGCTGGTGGGCCACGAGGGCCACGAGGAGGTCGTCGGGACGATGGGCGAGGCCCCGGACCGGATCCACCTGGTGGACGGCGCCGAGGACGTCGCCAACGTGCGGGTCCGGGACGAGTCCAGGGTCGTCTGGCTGTCCCAGACCACCCTGTCGGTGGACGAGACCATGGCCACCGTCGGCGAGCTGAAGAAGCGCTTCCCGGCGCTGGTCAGCCCGCCCAGCGACGACATCTGCTACGCCACCCAGAACCGCCAGGTCGCGGTCAAGCAGATGGCCCCCGAGACCGACCTGCTGATCGTGGTCGGCTCCAAGAACTCCTCCAACTCCGTCCGCCTGGTCGAGGTCGGCCTGGAGTACGGCGCCAAGGCCGCCCACCTGGTGGACTTCGCCGAGGAGGTCCAGGAGGCCTGGCTGGAGGGCGTCGGCACGGTCGGTCTGACCAGCGGCGCCTCCGTCCCGGAGATCCTGGTCGAGGGCGTGCTGGAGTGGCTGGCCGCGCGCGGCTACGACACGGTCGAGACGGTCAAGACCGCCGAGGAGCACCTGACCTTCTCGCTGCCCAAGGAACTGCGCCGCGACCTGCGCGCCGAGGCGGCGGGCAAGCTGTAGGGCCGCTCCCGGGATCTCCCCGGGATCTCCCCGGGATCTCCCGGACCGCTCCCCGACGCTCCCGGACCGCTCCCGGGCCCTTTCGCGCAGAGCCCGGCATCCCCTCGGGGTTGCCGGGTTTTCTGCTGTGCGTCCACCCGTGCCCTCTCGTAGTTTTGTGCACAGGCTGTGGACAAGCGGTCCGCGGCCCCGGCGGAGGGTGGACGTGATGGCGGCGGTATTCGGCGTGGACATCGGCGGTTCGGGCATCAAGGGCGCCCCGGTCGACCTCGCCCGGGGCGTGCTGGCCCAGGAGCGGTACAAGGTGCTCACCCCCCAGCCGTCCGCCCCCGAGGCCGTGGTCGCCGCCGTCTGCGAGGTGGTCCGCCAGTTCGACCACCAGGGCCCGGTCGGGCTCACCTTCCCCGGCGTGGTGGTCGGCGGCCGGACCAGAACCGCCGCGAACGTGGACAAGGGCTGGATCGGCCTGGACGCCGCGGGCCTGTTCCGCGAGGCGCTCGACCTGCCCGCGACCGTGCTCAACGACGCCGACGCGGCCGGGCTCGCCGAGACCGTGCACGGCGCCGGGCGCGACCAGTCGGGCGTGGTGCTGGTGCTCACCTTCGGCACCGGCATCGGCAGCGCGCTCTTCGTGGACGGCGTGCTGGTGCCCAACACCGAGCTGGGCCACCTGGAACTGCGCGGCAAGGACGCCGAGCGCCGGGCCTCCTCGGCCGCCAAGGAGCGGCACGGGCTGACCTGGGAGCAGTGGGCCGAGCGGGTCGACGAGTACCTGGACCTGGTCGAGATGCTGTTCTCGCCGCAGCTGGTCGTGATCGGCGGCGGGGTGAGCCGCAAGCACGACAAGTTCCTGCCGCTGCTGCGGGAGCGGGAGGCGCGGGTGGTGCCGGCCGAGCTGCGCAACGACGCGGGCATCGTCGGCGCCGCCATGGCGGCGGCCCGGGCGGCGGGCTGAGGCCGCCCGCCCGAGGCGCCGCTCAGCGGGAGCGCTGGATCCGGCGCTGGGCCACGAACCGGGCGAGCACGATCAGTGCGGCCAGCCCGGTGCCGGAGAACAGCCAGCCGGCCCGCATCGCCAGCCCGGTCGCCAGCGCCACCACCTGGGCGGTGACGCCCGAGGAGGTGACCGGCCCGAGCAGCAGCAGTGCCAGCGCGAAGGCGATCGGCCCGCTGATCGGTGCGGCCAGCAGGTCGACGTAGCGCACCCGGACGGCCAGCTGGAAGCAGACGGCCAGGTAGCCGAGGCCGAACAGCCAGCCGAGGCCGTCGAACATCAGCCGGTCCAGGCCCGCGACGGCGAGCGTCGCCAGCACGGCGGCCACGCCCGTGCCGATGGCGGTCAGCCGGGTCGGCCGTCCGGTCCGGCGCCGCCCGTACAGCGGGGCCTCGGCGCGTCCGCGCAGCGGCAGCCGCAACCGCAGCCTGGGGGTGGCCGGGCGGGCGGTGGCGGCGGGCGGCCCGGCTACCGGGCGTAGCCGGGCGGCGGGGGCGGCGGCGGGGGCTCCGGCGGTCTCGGGAGCCCGGCCGGGCCCGGGGACGGCGGCCCCGGCCGCGCTGTTCGGCGGTCGGCGTCTGGGCCCTGGCGGCTGGGTACGGATGCTCTGCTCCACCCGCCCAACGTACGGTCCGATCATCGCCACACTGTGTAATGGACCGTTCAGGTCTTGCCCCGTGTCTCCTCGCGGAGTGCTGATGTGATCGTCGTTCAGCGGCCTGACCTGTCCGGCCCAGCCACCCGGGCGGCCCGCCGGAGTTCCCGGAGCCCCTCCCGTCGGCGACCGGGGCGTGAGGCGCTGCCCGTAGACTTGGGGGTCGGCCCGCATGGTGCCGACCCAACTCCTCCAAGCCCACGGGACTGCGCTTCATGTCGCTCACGATCGGAATCGTCGGCCTGCCGAACGTCGGCAAGTCGACCCTGTTCAACGCCCTGACCAAGAACGACGTGCTGGCGGCCAACTACCCGTTCGCCACCATCGAGCCGAACGTCGGCGTCGTCGGCGTCCCGGACGCGCGGCTGGCCAAGCTCGCCGAGATCTTCGGCTCCCAGCGGATCCTCCCGGCCACCGTCGACTTCGTCGACATCGCCGGCATCGTGCGCGGCGCCAGCGAGGGCGAGGGACTGGGCAACAAGTTCCTCGCCAACATCCGCGAGTCGGACGCGATCTGCCAGGTCGTGCGCGCCTTCACCGACCCGGACGTGGTGCACGTGGACGGCAAGGTGTCGCCCAAGGACGACATCGAGACCATCCACACCGAGCTGATCCTGGCCGACCTCCAGACCGTCGAGAAGGTCCTGCCGCGCCTGCAGAAGGAGGCGCGCCTCAAGAAGGAGACCGCCCCCGTGCTGGCCGCCGCCGAGGCCGCGCAGGCGATCCTGGAGACCGGCAAGACCCTCTTCGAGGCCGGCTTCGACACCGCCCCGATCCGCGACCTCCACCTGCTGACCGCCAAGCCCTTCCTCTACGTCTTCAACGTGGACGAGGACGAGCTGGCCGACGAGGACTTCAAGAACGCCCAGCGCGAGCTGGTCGCCCCGGCCGAGGCGATCTTCCTCAACGCCAAGATCGAGTCCGAGCTGATCGAGCTCGACGACGCCGAGGCCCTGGAGCTGTTGCAGTCGATGGGCCAGGAGGAGCCCGGCCTCGCCACCCTCGCCCGGGTCGGCTTCGACACCCTCGGCCTGCAGACCTACCTCACCGCAGGCCCCAAGGAGACCCGCGCCTGGACCATCAAGAAGGGCGCCACCGCCCCCGAGGCCGCCGGAGTCATCCACACCGACTTCCAGAAGGGCTTCATCAAGGCCGAGGTGATCTCCTTCGCCGACCTGGTCGAGACCGGCTCCATCGCCGAGGCCCGCTCCAAGGGCAAGGCCCGCATCGAGGGCAAGGAATACATCATGCAGGACGGCGACGTGGTGGAGTTCCGCTTCAACGTCTGACGGGTGACATAGCACAGCGCTTTTGATCTGGCAAACATGCAGGTCAGGGGGGGTCTGTTCCTTACGGTTCAGACCCCCTTGCAGCTCCCGTGCTGACTTGGTGCTGACCTGGAGACACCCCTGATCACCCCTCGTCAGCCGTCCGGTGCTGACTTCGTGCTGACTCCGGCGACGCTGGTGGTCAGGGCTGCCAGCCGCTTTGCAGTGCTGGTGATGTCGTACCGGCGCGCGTTGTCCAGCCCGGCTCGGACCAGAGCGTTGCGCCAGTACGCGTCGCGGGCCAACTCGTCGAGTGCAGACGCCAGGCTCGCCGGGTTGCTCGCCGTGAACGGGCTGCCGGCGTGACGCAGGGTCTCCGCCATTCCGGACAGGTTCGCGTAGACGACGGGGAGGCCGTGAGCCTGTGCCTCGATGGCCACTAGGCCGAACGCCTCCGAACCGGCGGTCGTGAAAACCAGGGCGTCGAACTCGTGAAAGCGAAGCCACAGCTCCTGGCGAGGCAGGAAGGGCACGAACTTCACCCGGTCCTGGATGCCGAGGGCGCGGGTGCGCTCGCGCAGTACTTCCTCTTCGGGGCCCTGGCCGATGATGGTCAGCCGGTGTGGCTGGCTTGTCATCGCGACGGCCTCGATGCCGGTCACCGCGGACTTGTTGGCGTCCAGGCGTCCGGCATACACCAGGGACAACGGTCCGGTTCCGACGGACGGGTACTCGCGTACCCGGATGTCGTCCAGGGAGATGCCCCAGGGGATCACGGTAATTCGGTCGACGCACCGCCTTTTGGTGAGCTGATCGATTCGGCCGGCGAGGGCGGCGGTCGGAGCCACGACCGCGGCGCTCGCGGCGACGACCTCATGCAGCAGTTCGCGGTCCCGCTCGTCGCGTTCGGCGACGATCACCTCCGGGCCGTGGGCAATGGAGATCACCGGGATGCTGCCCGCAGATCGGACGAGTGCCAGGCTGAGAGCGAACCCGGGGTTCTGGGCGTGGATCACGTCGGGCTGGCTCTGCTCGATAAGCGCGCCGACCTCGCGGGTCAGCCGGGCAAGGTAGGCGTCGAACTCGGGGCCCTGGGGACGCTTCGGCGTGACCAGGGGGATCAGCTCGTCGAACGAGTAGTTCCAGGCCGGATCGACCGGTTCCCGGCCCAGGAACGTCGTGCTGAACTTCGGCATCGCCCCGTAGATGTCGTTCACGATGATCGTGCTTCCGGACGAGGGCCCGGAAGTCCGGTTGATGCCGGTCAGGATGCGGAGCTTGGCGGTCATGCAGCTACCTCGTTCATCTCGCGCTGACGGGGAGGTGCCCACCACGACGCCAGGTGCGGCGTGACGGTGGCCTGGATTTCCGTGACCGGATGTAGAAAGCCCCTGGCGTCCCGCTCCGCCGTCCACACCCGGACCGACGCCCGGGGATAGGCGGGCTGGATTCCGATCTCCCCTTTCGGGAGGAGTCCGTTGAAGGGCGTGGGAATTCCATGCTGATTCCAGAAGGCCCATGCCTCAAGGGCCTTGGCCTTCTCGAAGTAGTGGTACAGCTCCCCATAGCGGGGGAGGTAGCGGACCTCGCGGAAGAGCATCTGGCCGATCAGCCCCGGCGCGAACTCCTGGACCGTCCCGAGACCGGCGCCCTGAAAGCTGACCGCCGCCGCATCCTGGAGCGGGTGCAATGTGGTCCGGGCGAGGAGGTGGGACAGCCGCCGCCGTACGTATTCGGCGGCTCCCGCGCTGAGTGCCGGTTCGATCCTGCTGATCAGTCGGACGAGCCTGTCGTAATGCGGCGCGAAGCGGGACAGGTCGAACAGCTTGCCCATGGTGTCCACCGCGGAGAATGCCAGCGCCTTGTAGAGCCGGCAGTTCAGTTCCCCGGCCTGGGCGAGGGACTTGGTCTCCGGGGCGGTGGAGTGGAGCATCAGGTATTCGGACAGGACCTCGAAGTACAGGTAGCCGAGGAACGGCACCATGACCACGGCCTCGGACAATCGGTCGACGAACTCCGGTGCTGCGGTGGGGCGGCCGGAGGCGTTGCGGAGGGCGAGGTCGAGGAACTCGGCGGCCCCGCGCAGGCCGGCCAGCACGATGCGGTCGATCCGGCCGGTCTCGGCCGGGGTGAGGAAGCTCCGGTAGTGCTGGTAGATCCGCAGGTGGATCGCGCCGAGATGCAGGTAGTCAACGCCCAGGGGCCGGATCGGGGCGTCCGGGGTGACCTCGAAGATCAAGGGCCGGCTGGAGGGCTTGGTCTCCATCAGGTAGGCCCCGAGGTTGTGAGGCCGCAGTCCCTCGCGCTCGGCTGTGAGGGGCGAGCAGTACAGGGCCCCGACCAGGCAGCCGGAGGAGACGTGCAGTTGTCGGCCGGCCCGGATGGCGTCCAGGCCGCGGGTGGTGTGCAGCAGGTTCAACGGCCGGCCGCTCACCAGCGCCTCGGTCAGGGCATTGTGCCGGAGCAGCCACCCGTTGGGGGCCGTCTCCAGGTACTGGCGCCAGTCGCTCTCGCTGTCGGTCAGCGAGGCGGGGGCGCGACGCTGCACGGGCAGCGTGAAGTCCGTGTGGGCCTGTTCCCATTCGGCGCGCAAGGAAGCTCCTGGAAGTGGAAGGCGGCAGGGAGTTCCGGGGAGGCTAGAGAACCTCGACGTTCGCGCCCGACAGCCGGTTTCGGCAGTCAAGAACGTAGGACGCATGCTCCTGGACCACGTCGAAGTCGAAGAGGGCGTGGTCCATGAGCAGCACCACCGCATCGGCGCTGGCGATCTCCCCCGGGCTCGCGTCCACGCGGAGAACGGCCGATTCCGTGTGGACGCCCTCGGGGAGGTTGGGGTCGGCGCCGCGCACTTCGGCCCCCAGGTCGCACAGAAGGCCGGCCACCCGCAGGGACGGCGATTCCCGAAGGTCGGTCGCGTTGGCCTTGTAGGTGAGGCCGAGCAGCAGAATCCGGGCACCCTTGACGGGAATCCGTCGCTCATAGAGAGCGTCCAGGAGGCGGTCCACGACGTACTCGGGCATGCGCCGGTTCACCTCGGTGGCGAGCTCCACGAACCGGAAGGGGGTGCCCGTCTCCCGCTCGGCCTTCCAGGAGAGGAACACCGGGTCAATGGGCAGGCAGTGCCCGCCGACTCCCGGCCCAGGGGTGAATCGCGTAAAGCCGAACGGCTTGGTCGCGGCGGCGTCGATCGCCTCCCAGAGGTTCACCCCGAGAGAAGGGGCGAGCATCGCCAGCTCGTTGATCATGGAGATGTTCACCAGCCGGAACGTGTTCTCCAGCAGCTTGGCCAGCTCGGCGACCTCGGGACTGGAGACCGGCACCGTGATGTCGAACATGGTGTCGTAGAAGCCCTTGATGGCGTCGAGGGACTTCGCGTCGATCCCGGAGACCAGCTTGGGCGTCTCCTCGAACGAGAACCGCTTGCTGCCGGGGGTGATGCGCTCGGGGCTGAACCCGGCCAGGAAGTCCCCGGCCCGCAGGCCCGACACCTCTTCCAAGATCGGCACCAGCAGCTCCCGTGTGGTGCCCGGGTAGCTGGTGGACTCCAGAACCACGGTCGCACCCGAACGCAGGTGTTCGCCCAGCGTCCGGGCGCAGGACTCGACGAAGGAGAGGTCCGGTGCGCCGTCGCGCAGCGGCGTCGGCACGGTGATCACCGCGATGTCGTAGCCGCCGGCCAGCGAGGTGGCGTCGGCGGTCACGGAGTAGGCCCCGGAGTCCAGCACCGCGCGCAACTGGACGGAGGTCACGTCCTGCACGAACGACTCACCGGCGGCGAGCTGCTTGGTACGGTGCTGGTCCACGTCGTAGCCGACGACGCGATGACCGGCTGAGGCGGCCCGCACAGCGAGCGGCAGACCGACGTAGCCTTGTCCGGCGACAACAACCCTCATGACGACTCCAACTGGGTAAAGGAGCAGCTGTGCCGCTCGTGTCTGTCGTGATGCCGGTGCACAATTCGGCCTCCACCGTCGGTTCCGCGGTTCGGTCGGTGCTCGCGCAGACGCACGGCGACGTGGAGGTGCTGATCACCGACGACGCGTCCACCGATGACTCCTGGGACCTGCTGATGGAGCTTGCCCGGCAGGATGAGCGGGTCCTGCCGCAGGCGGCGCCAGAGCAGGGCGGTGCGGGCCGGGCGCGCAACCTCGCGATGGAGCGCGCCCGGGGGGAGTGGATCGCCTTCCTGGACGCCGATGACCTGTGGCTACCGGGGAAGGTGGAGAAGCAGCTCGACCTGGGAGCCGCCACCGGCGCACTCCTCACACACACCTCGTACTACAAGATGGGTGCCGAGTACGCCGGCGAGGCTGCCGATTTCCTTCCGAACGGCCGCGTGGTTCGAGCACGCGCCCGGGTGAGCTATCGGGCGATGCTGCTACAGGACCACATCGGGTGCCTGACCGCGATGTATTCCCGGAAGGCGCTGGGCACGCGCCTGATGCCGGAGATGCGGCGGCGCCAGGACTACGCCCTGTGGCTGTCGATCATGCGTGACGGCGTCGAGGCGCGGGGACTGTCGGAGCCGTTGGCGGTCTACCGGTCCGGCCGTGCGGGGTCGCTGTCCAGCAACAAGCTGTCGCTCGTCCCGTACAACTGGGAGCTGTACCGTCAACACGAAGCGTTGTCAGTGCTCCGGTCAGTCGGGGCGCTGGCAGGGGCGACGTGGGCCAGCGTGCGGAAGTCGCGGATCTAGCTCGGCCGACCCCGGCCGGCGTCCCGCAGGAACGCCTGGAGGAGCCGCCTGCGATCGTCCGGTGCCACGTCGTGCTGTCCTTCGCCGAGCGCCTGGCGGCCGTGGAGCACGCGGTGGTGGTTCAGGAACAGGAGGTCGCCGGCCTGGAGGGTGAAGACCTCCTGCCCGGCGGTCAGCTGCGCCGCCAACTCCCGGGCCGCGTTGGCGTGCGGCTCGTCCATGTCGGACCGGGTGAGCATCTTGCCGGTGAAGCGAACGAAGCCGCGGTCGTGGGGCTCACCGTCCAGGACCGGGAACGGACGGAACTCCTCGCCGACGTCGGACAGCTCGAAGAACCGGCCGTAGGTGAACACCGGCTCAGCCAGCAGGTCGCGGCTGGTCTTCGTCAGGCGCTCCACGGCAGCACGGACGTCGGACACGATGCTCGCGCCCCCGCCGAGCGGGTCGGGCCGTTCGCACAGGAGCGCCGTGTAGTCCGGCGGCATCGTGGCGTTGACCAGGTCGATGTGGTGCGCCTGGTAGCCCGTCCCGCTGGTCATGTTGGGGTCCTTGCCGGGCTGGGTGCCGATCGGCTTCCACAGCTCGTACCGCTGCAAGGGCTGGAACGGAACGGCAACTTCGGCGAGGATCGCCGTCGCCAGGCGCAAGAACTGGGTCTCGCCGAGCGCCGGCGCGATGTTCCCCAGGCGCACGACGGCACGGCCGGCGCCCGTGGTGCTCAGCTTGGCGCGCAGGGCGGCCATGGTCTCGGCGAACTGCGGGACCGGAGCCAGCCCGGCCCGGTACCGCTCGATCGTGGAGGCCGCCAGGAAGGTGCCGTCCATGGTCGAAGCGGGGAGCGTTCCTCCGATCTTGACGAGAACCGCTTCCAGCTCTCCCGGCAGATCGAGGAAGACGCCGTCCGCCGGGTCCGGCCTGCTGGGTGCCGCCGCGATGTCGAACGAGGACATGTGAACTCCTCTCCTGGACCCTCCCTCCGGCGAGTGCCAGAGGGAGGGCCTGGGGGTTGGTGCCCCGGCACGCCGTTGTGCCGGGGTCTTGCATGGCGCCGCTCCTGTGGGCGCCTCCGCCCGTCCGACCGAGATAATCTGAGGGCGGAAATCTGGTTCACCAAGGGGAGGTTGCGCTAGCGCCCAGGCCAGGCCCGCGAACGTCTCCTCGTCGGTGGCTTGCTCCAGGCCCTCCTGGGCCTCGTCGTCGAAGGTCGTCAACTGGCCGGAGTCGAAACGCCGTTCACGAGAAGCGGCAGGTCACTTCCGTGCTCCCATGAGTCCCAGGCGTCCTGAACGCGGCGACTCTGACCGTCGTTCATCACGGTGGCGACCTTGGATCGGGGCACCCAGTGCAACCTGCGGATTTCCTTCGGCGGCCGGTGCAAGCGAACGATCTCGTTCTGCTCGGGCCTGATCAGCCCGCCGCTGTACACGAGGTCGATTCCCTCCGGGAACTTCGCCGCGGGCACGTAATCCACGGCGAGGATGGTCCGGAGGGGCAGGACGAGGCCAGTCTCCGTTTCGAGGTGGCGACGGGCCGCGAAGTGCGGCAGCTCGCCCTGCTCGGCGCTGCCACCGGGGAGGGTCAGCCCGTCCATGTACTCGGGATCGACCATGAGCGCCTCGATCCGGCCTGACCCCTCCGGGTCCACGCGGAGGACGAGAGCCTGCTGACCCAATCGCCTGCCCGGAGGGTTCTTCATGATGCCGATGTTGCTCAAGTGTGCTCCAACTGTCCGAAATTGACGTCGGGCCGCTCCCCGCCGGGGGGGCCGGCGGGGAGCGACGCGCGCTCGACGAGGGCCTTCGCCGCCAACGCAGCCCTCGGAGCCGGCCGACAGGCGGAAGGAGGTGGCCGCCTGTCGGCCCCCATCCGCGCACCCACGGATGGGGGTTTGAACCCCGCCGTCGAGGGGGCAGCGCCAACGACCTCGACGACGGGAGTTGTAGGAGGGGATAGCTTGTTTCAGGCCGATTTGATGCCCCTGGACCGAATGTCGGCCCGAAGCATCGGGGCGACCAAGTTCGGCAGGGCGGGGTGGTTGCCGGATGGCGAGGACGCGGTGGAAGTCCGGGAGTTGCGGAGTTGCCGCATTTGGGCGCCGTTGATCTGGGCCTTCAGGTCGCTCAACAGTGCGGTACTCAAGCGGAGTTCGAGGATGGGGGGTGGCTCGGCCCCGTCGGGGTCGGGGCGTATGCCGAGTATGATCAGGCGCATCGGATACGCGATGGGATCAAGCCCACCGGAGTCCGAGGGGTCTACTTCCTGGACGATGATTCGGCTGCCACTCCAACTCGGCCCCGAGCTGACTTCCAAGGGGCGGAGCACAAGTGGCTCCTCGGGTAGGGTGGTTGGAGTCATCGTCGGCTTCCCCCTTGAGTGTGAAACAAACGACCTTGGACCCGTTGAGCTGGTCAATGTCGTCGGCGTGCCAGTGGGACAGGCTGTCCATCAGCTCGTAGCCGCGACCACCGGGGTCGGTGGGGGTGGCGCTACGCGGCGTCGGGGGCCTGATGGACCAGTCCTTCACCTCGATCCACCAGGGACGCCCCTCCAGCGCGACGAAGGTCACCCGGCAGGGCGTCTCGGCGTGCACCAGTGCGTTCGTGACCAGTTCGCTAACCAGAAGCTCGGCTTCGCGAGACCTCTCGCCGATCTCTTCGCAGCACTGACGGACAAACCCCCGAGCGAGCGCCGCGGCCGTGGGATCGGCTGCGAAGTCGCGGGAACGGATCAGCCGGACGAGGCTGCCGAGGTGGAGATGGTCAAGCTGGATGGGCACAGCTCCTCCAAGATTCGCCGGAGGGGCTGCGCGCCATGGGGGACGCACTACACTCCGCCATTGGCTGGACGCGCTTGGTGCTCTCCCAGTGTGGCTTCGCGCGAAGTTCGCGCGCAAGCCCTTCGCGCGAATCCCCCCAGAAATCACTCCCTAGAGGCATGTGCCAGGCGGGGAGCGATACCCTGCACCGAGGAACAGCCCTGAGGTCCCCGGGAGGAGGAACCTTGTCCGTGAACCCGCAGGCGTCACGCACTCGGCGCGCGTTCGGTCGGCAGATGCAGGCCCTTCGCGAGCAGGCCAAGCCGCGGGTGACCCAGAAGGCGGCGGGCGAGGCGATCGGCAAGTCGAGGGACCTGGTCTCGTTTATCGAGCGTGGCGGTCAGTGGCCGACCGAGGAGCAGTTGGGCATCCTCCTGCGGCTCTACGGGGTAGATGACGCCACGCACGCGATGATGGAAGCGCTGTACCAAACCGCGCAGGAGGCCGTCGCGGTGTGGTGGATGGAGTACCCGGGTCTCCCGAAAGACCTCATCAAGCTCATCGAACTTGAAGATGTCGCCGAACGGGTCCTGGTTTACGGCGGCGGCACCATCCCCGGACTACTTCAGATCCCCGAGTACATCCAGGCCCTGTTCCGCTTCGAATCGCAGGAGTTCGGCGCCGCCCAGTCGGAACTGCTGGCCGAGGTTCGCCACCTGCGGGGCGACGTGCTCACTCGCCACCGCCCTCTCGTGCTGGACACCCTGTTGGCTGCCGGCGCCCTTCGGGAGAACACCGGCGGGCACGACGTTATGCGCAAGCAGCTCGAACACCTGCTGACGATGGGTCGTCGTCCGAACGTCACCATCCGGATCATTCCGAGGGAGGCTCCGGTAGCCGCGAGTGCCACCGCGCCGTACTGCGTCTTCGACTTCCCGAGTGACCCCAGCATGAGGCAAGCGGATGTCGCGGGCGGGCAGGCCTTCACGGAAGACGCGAAGGCGGTTCGTTATGCGCGGCGGCAGTACGACTACCTGGCCGGATTCGCACTCTCGCCGGAGGACTCAATGCAGCACGTCGAGCAATTGATCAAGGACAAGTGACATGGACAAGGGCATCCTTCGCTCCGCTGACCTCTCCGAGGCCGTATGGACGAAGTCGAAGCGGAGCGGTACCAGCGGGGACAATGCCTGCGTAGAGGTGACCCCGATCTTCGTCGGTGGCAGCCGACTCGGGACAGCCATGCGGGACTCCACCGACCCGAGCGGTCCGGTGCTGTTCTTCTGGAACGGGGAGTACGAGGCGTACGTGGAGGCCATCCGCGACGGGCAGGAAGACCTGCTTGCCCCCTGAGCTCACAACTCGCAGTTGCCCCCGAGTCGATCCGGTCCGGCTCGGGGGCAACGCATTTCCGACCGAAGATGCGCTTCAGCCTGTGGGCAGGTCGAAAGCGCCCCGATCAACGTCCGGTAGCTCGTCGTACCCGTCCACGTAGTCAACGCCGTTCAGGTGGGCAGCGATCTTCCCCACCCCTCGTTCGCAGCGGTAGCGGGCGGCCCGGCCGGTGACGCCCTGGAGCGTGCCGGCCTCCTCGTCCGGAACGTCGGCGCCGTACCGAAGCAGGAGAGCCTGGCGCTCGCCGAGGGAGAGCGGAGCGGTCGCCCACCCCTGCCGGATGTCGGCGAGGTGGGCGAACAGCAGGCTGGCCGTCCGCTTGTCGACCGTGGCTTTGGGCATGTCGGCGTCGGGCGCGGTGGGGTTGCGGAT
>NZ_JBHVPH010000020.1:0-71334 GCF_042887425.1 Kitasatospora sp. NPDC057940 | reverse complement strand
GCCGGATGTCGGCGAGGTGGGCGAACAGCAGGCTGGCCGTCCGCTTGTCGACCGTGGCTTTGGGCATGTCGGCGTCGGGCGCGGTGGGGTTGCGGATCCCGTACGCCGCCTCGTAGTCCCAGACGGCGGGGAGCAGGTGTTCAACCAGGCGCCGGTCATACCCGCTCACCGCTTACCCCCCTCTGCACCGAGGCGGGCGGCCTCGTACGAGGTGTGCCCGGACCGTCGTCGTGCCTCGGTGAGCCAGCGGTCCCGAAGCCGCTGGCCGAGCCAGCGGTGCAGCAGGCCGGGACCGCCGTCGGAGAGCACCTGCCGGACCTGCGGGGCCCGTTCGGCCGCCACCAGGCGGCCCTCCTGGAGCGCGTCGTCGTACTCCAGGGTGAGGCCGTAGTCGCGGGAGACCGAACGGGCGACCGCCTGGGCGACGCTCTCGACCTGCGGCTCGGAGATCACGGACCAGTCGACTGCCGTCCGGGCTTCGACCGATTCGAGGTCTACGAGATGCATCATCGGACCACCTCCTTGACGGGGGTGTGGCCGTCCTTGGTGATCGCCACCATCAGACCGGGCGCCCCGGTGGTGCCCTTCGCGTGCCGCCACCAGGTCGACTCCGACTCCATCGCTGGCGGCTGGACGAAGGTCCGCGGACCGTCGGTGTCCACGTGCTCGTGGTGAAGGTGGCCGGCCAACAGGAGATCGGCCTGGTGCATCGCCGAATTCTTGTTGAAGGCCTGCCCGCGCCACCAGTCGAAGTGCTTGCCAGGACGCCACTGGTGCCCGTGGGCGTGGGCCACGGTGGTGCCCGAGCAGTCGACGACCACGGTCAGTTCGTCGGTGTCCGGGACGTAGAACTCGGTGTGCCCGAACTTCTCGGGGTGCAGGTCTGCGGCGTCCTTGACAGCGATCAGAGACTCGGTGTCGTGGGAGTCGTCGTACCGGGTCAGGCCCTTGCCGTTGATCCGTACGGCCTCGCCGTGGTTGCCGGGCACCGCGGCCATGGTCACCCGCTCCGCCAGGGGGGCGAACGTCAGGAGAGCGTGCAGCATGACCCGCCTCGTCAACCTGATCTGCTCGTTCAGAGTGAGCTGGGTACGCCAGGTGTTCGCGCCTCCCTGCGACTGGAAGCCCTCGACGTGGTCTCCGAGCCAGGCCAAGTGGACGTGGCCGATGCTGAACCTGCCCCGGTAGAGCTCCAGCAGGTCGGCCGCGCGGTTCAGGCAGTTGATCGTGCGCTGGAGGGTGCCGGCCGGACCGTCGCCGTCGATCTTGCCGAACTGCATGTCGCCGAGCGCGATCACGTACGTGTGGTCGCCGCCGGTCAGCGCGTGGGGAATCCACGGCCTGTACGTCTCGACGGCCGCCAGAAGCTCACCGATGTCGAGGCGCTCGGTCGCGGCCTCCTTGCTGCGGGCGAAGGTGAAGCGCGTGCTCACCCCGATGTCACCACCCGGCATGGTCCACTCCGAGCTGCGGAAGCCGGTCGCAGTCCAGTCGGCCGGGTCGAGGCCCTGCGCCCGCAGGTAGGCGGTTGCGGCATCCTCGGTCACGGTGTCCACCGAGCCGCGCACCGTCACCTCGGCGGCGTCGCCGCTCACCTCGATCTGGCGGGTGAAGTCCCGCTCCGGGTCGGCCGGCCGGGGCGGGAGCGAGGGGCCGACCGGCTTGGAGAGGAGTTCGTCGAGCAGGGTGTCAGTCACGCAGGCTCTCTTCCTGGCGCAGACGGCGCCGATAGGTGCGGATGGTGGAGGCGGACACGCGGTGGCCGTGCCGGCCGAGCATCCAGACGAGGTCGTCGGCCACGGTGTCCTGTAGGAGGTGGCGCAAGAAGGCCTCCCGCTCGGCACCGCTCAGGGCGTCCCAGATGGCCTGAAGCCGCGGGCCGGGCTTCCCGGGCAGGACGTCGCTCACTCGGCCTCCTCCGGGTAGACCAGGCCGAGGCCGCCGTCGTACTCCCAGGTGCCGTAGTACTCGCACCAGGAGCGGGTGGACCATGCCTCGATCAGGTAGCGGCCGGGCCGGAGCCCGGTCGAGCCGTAGTAGCCCTCGTCGGCGTCCACCCGGTGGAACCAGAGGTCGAGGCCATCTTCCGCATGGAAGGCCACGTCGCATCCGACCTCGCCCCACTGGTTGAGACAGTCGTCCGTGTGCTCGATGTCGAGGGCGCCCTCCGGCTCGTCCTCGACGAGGAGCCAGTGTGGCTGGCCACTCGCCGGGACCTTGCCGGGGTGAACCACCGTACGGTCGTCCTCGAAGGTCGGGGCGCCCGCGAATTCGAAGAGGGTCAACTCGCCACCCGGTCCTGATCGAGCTGCTCGACGGCGGCCGTCGCCAACGCGGCCACCTGCACGAGGCCGGCACGGGCGGCGACGGAGTCCGAGGTGGCGATGGCGGCGTTCAGCGTGGCCAGGAGCTCGGCGTCCCAGCCCGGTCGGCCGGCAAGTCCGCGGGTGACGGCGATGTCGGTCCATCGGTCGGCTTCGCGGCGGTGGTGCAGGCGGGCCCGGTCGGGCCGCAGGCCGCCGCCGAGCGGTCGGGGTTCGTTGTCCAGGAGCTGGCGCTCGGCGCGCACCTCGGCCAGGACGGCGGCCGTGGGGTCGGCCTTACGCGCCGGTCGGCGCTTGGTGGTCGTGTCGGTCACTTCGACCGCTCCTTCTCGTAGATGTCGTAGAGGGCCTGGGCGCCGCCGGCCATGTAGGTCTCGGTCATGTCTCCGGCGTACAGCCGGACGCCCTTGGCTGAGCGGAGTGCGCGGCAGACCTTCGCCATGAATTGGGCGCCCGCGTCATCCGGTTCGCCCCAGACCCACACCCGGGAGAACCCGGCGAACATCCGGCGGTGTCGGGCGAAGAACATCTCCGCCCCGGGTGCCGCTGTCGCGTGCCAGCCGATCTTCCGGGCGATGACTCGGTCGAGCTCCCCTTCGATGAGGTGAATCTCGTCGCCCGCCTCGTGAATCGAGTCGACGCCGTACATCCGCGGCGGGTCGCCCGGCAGGGTGTTGTACTTGCCGTGCCCGTGGTCGCGGTGGTTGTGGTCTTCCAGACAACGGAAACGGATCGTCAGCGGGTGACCGTCGTGGGCGAGGTAGGGGATGGCCAGCATGCCGTGGTACCGGCTGTGTCCGGGCAGCGGGTCAGCGACGACGCCAAGCCGGGATGTAGCCGCCTCGGCCGGCCCGATCCCTCGATCGGCCAGGTACAGTGCGGCGTCCGGCGTAAGAGCTGCCTGATAGCTGCTCGTTGCCTCTTCCAGCATCTCGCGTTGCG
The DNA here is from genome assembly GCF_042887425.1 of Kitasatospora sp. NPDC057940. Lineage (NCBI taxonomy): Bacteria > Bacillati > Actinomycetota > Actinomycetes > Kitasatosporales > Streptomycetaceae > Kitasatospora > Kitasatospora sp. NPDC057940. Next base: position 68,068 of record NZ_JBHVPH010000020.1, on the reverse strand, counting down.
AGGGCGAGAGAGGCCGCAGTGGTTCGCGCTCCGGCAAAGTCGGTGCTCTCCTTCATCATGATCAAGCTGTAGGAATCCCCGCCCTCACCGCAGGAGTGGCACTTCCAGACCTGCCGGTCGAGGTTGTAGCTGAGGGACGGGGTGCGGTCGTCGTGGAAGGGGCAGGGGGCCATGCCGATCGACCGCTGGTCATTGAAGGCCACGTCGTAGTGCTCGAAGACCGCTTCGAGGGACGGCTTCTGGTCGTCGTCGTGCCAGCCGGGGGTCACGGGAGCATCCACTCCAGGTCGGCCATGTCGACCCCGAAGAGTTCCTCGACGGCGAGGAGCAACCGGGCGTCGAACTCGGGGTCGTCGAGGGCGTCAAGGAAGGCGTCGACCGCGAGGACGTCGCGGTCGTCGGTCACGCCGCCTCCGGGGGGAGATCGAAGTACTCCTCGACGGTGGTCAGGACGTACGCCCGGCGCCAACTGGCACCCCGGCGGCGTACCGCGACGATCGCGTCCACGTCGGCAGGGTCGAGGCCGCGGCGGCGGGCGAAGGCATCGCGTTCGCGGAGGGCTTCGGCGATGAACTGGGCGGGTTCGAGCTTGGCGTTCTTGGCCTCGATCACCACGAAGGGGCGATGCCGGACGGGCGCCGGCCGCCGGACGACGTGATCGCCCTCGTCCTCAGCGCCGGTGAGCCGCAGGCGCTCGATGTCGGCCTTGTGTGCCCGGAGGCCGTCACGGAGTTCGGCCTCCCAGTTGGAGCCTCGCCTGCGGTTCCTGCGGTTTCGGGCCGCAACATCAGTCAACTATTGCAATCCTCACTTGTTCAGGGTGTCGAGCGGCGACCAGGGCCGGGACGTAGGCGGGGTGATCGGTTCGAGGCGCGGCTCCAGCGTGGAGAACCGGGTGCTCTCGGGGTGGCAACGCAGGGTGGCGTACCGGCGTGCGGTCGGGTCGCAAGGGCCCATACGGGCCTTGATCACCGCGATCCGGTACTCCAGTGAAGTCGGGTCGAGCGCGACGGAGAGGGAGAGTTCGGGCTTCTCGGAGAGACCGCCCTTGACCTGATCACGGCTCGGTGGCGCCCAGGGATCGCTCTTGGCCTCCCACGACTTGTCCGAGGCGTGGTGCAGGATGATGACCGTCGCCCCGGTGGCACGGGCGAGCTCGGTGACGCCGGACATCACGGCCATCTGCTCTTCGTAGCTGGACTCCGCGTTCTCGAAATCCATCAAGTTGTCGAACACGATCACCTGCGGGTAGTCGTCCCACAGCTCGACATACGCCTCGATCTCCTCGTCCACGGCCGGCCAGGTGATCGGCGAGCCGAAGGCGAAGGTGATCCGGCTGTGGGCCAGGGCATCGAGGTACGCCTGCCGGTACCGGCCGCCGGCTGCCATCCCGGCCGAGACCATCTCGGTCGTGTCCCCGGTCGCCATGGAGGCCAGTCGCGACGAGGCGGTGAAGGCCGACATGTCGGCCGAGAAGTAGAGCGTGGGGAGGCCCATCTGGGCCACCCAGTACAGGGCGAGCCCGCTCTTCTGGGTGCCGGACCGACCGGCGATCATGATGACTTCGCCTTGGCGGGGGCGGCAGCCGAGGTTGTAGAGGGCCTGGAAGGCCTCGATGCGGGGGAGTTCGCGGCCGGCGTCGGCGTGCAGGGTGAGCGAGCGTCCGGGGGTGAGCACTCGTACGGCTCCAATCAGGGAGGGGAGGGGGCGGCGCGGAGGCCGCCCCCTGCTGCCGGCCGGGTGTCAGTCGAAGTCGGGCGCGTCGCTCACCGCGGACTGCACGGCGGTGTCGCGCTGCTCGGCGTACGCGATGACCCGGTTCTTGATCTCGGGGTCGGTTACCTGCCGCCACACCCAGGCCGGGTGCGAGCCCGGCTTCTTGGCCGGGACCTGGGTGACGGTCACCAGGACGGCGCTGCCGACAACCCCTTCGAGGTCCCGGGCGAGTACGGTCTGCTCGATCCGCTGGCCCTGGCTGACCTCGGGGGTGAAGGTCTTGAGCTGGTCGGGAGTCTTGAAGACCGTCACATCGGCCAGGGCCGAGTCCTTCGGTCCGTTGGGGGTGGGCCTCTGCCGCTCGAAGCCGGAGACCTCCAGGAGGATCGCTACCGCGTCCTGCTGTTCGGCGGCCTTGAACCAACCACCGTTGGCGGTCGGGAGGTTGTTGAGGGCAAACGTCACTGGCGATCTCCGGCCTGCCGATGAACGGCGTAGGGGGTGGGGTTGGTGGTGTTCAGGGGGGCGGTCAGCGCGCCGACCGCAAGGGCCGCCACGACGGCCGCGGCGACGAGGAGGCGGGTCATCAGGCAACTGCCTTCAGCGCCCGGCCCCGGGCCTTCCAGCTATCCATGACAGCCTGGTCGGCGAAGGCGGCCTGGTTGGTGGCCCAGAGCACCTTCAGGGCGTCGGTGCTCGCGCACCGCTCGATCTGTTCCAGCAGGCCTCCGGCGGCGGTGTCCTGCGAGGGTGCCGGACCCGATGCGGGTTGCGGGATGATCCGGGCATCCAGGCCTCGAACGATCGCCGCCGTGCTCTGGGCTGCCTGCGTGGCCTCGACGACCAGCTCGCTCAGGCTCAGATTAGTTACACTCTCGCAATCGAGCCCAAAAAAAGAGGCTATGTCGTGTTCGACCTGCTCAGCCGAGCCGCGAAACACGGCCCAGCTGTCGTCGAGGCTCTTGCCATACTTGATGGTCACGGTGATGCGGCCCTCGTCGGCCATGGGTGCACTCCTCCTCTCGTTCGGGGCTCGCGCCCCGTTCGCTAGTTACACTATCTCAATCAGGCCGCGGAGGGAAACTCGGTTAGGGCGCCCCGGCGTGCCCGCATGCCGCGGATGTCGAGGGCGAGCCGTGCCGCCTCCCAGCCGAGCCGAAGGTCCGCCCAGTACAGCGTGCAGTGCGCCTGCCCGGCCGGCAGGTGGATGATGACGCCCCAGTCCTGGTTGACGTCCGGGAGCGGGCTGTACGCGGCCAAGGCGGCGGCGGGCGAGAACGACGTGCGCTTCCACGCATCGAAGGACTTGCGGTCCCGCTGGTCCACGGGGAAGGCCGTGTGGTCGTACAGCTCGCCCCGGCTGTAGACGGCGAGCTGCGAAGCCGCCTTCAGGGCGCCGTACGCCATGCTGCTGCCCGTCTTGAGGTCGCCGATCACCAAGCCGTCGATGGGCCGGCCATCGGGCCCGGGGCCGTTGTAGCGCAGGATCCGGTCGGCGGTGCCGGCCGTACCGAGCTCGTCGACCACGACGAACTGTTCGACCGCGACCACGTCGAAGGCCATGGTCGCCACCTTGTAGGCGGCCATGTCCGCAAGGTCGGCGGAGGAGGCTCGCGAGGGCAGTTCCTCGCCCCGGTCGACGTACTCGCTCAGCGTGTGTAGGTGGGTGCCCCGCTCGCGCCGGTCATGGGCTCCGGCGATGTTCACCGCGGCCTCGGCGGCGGCGTCGAGCGCGGCCCTTCCCGCGCGGTCCGTCGGGTTCAACTCTTGCAGTCCGGTGAGCAGGGACGGCTGGCGCGAGGCGCCGAGCAGGGTCATCCGCTTGCCCCAGGCCGTCAGGGCCGACTTGTCCTCAATGCAATCGATGTGGGTCGTCGTCCGAGTGAGGCCGCGAGGCCGGCCGCCGGTCTTCGGTACGACGAAGGGTCGTCCCCGCCCGTCGCGCGGAACCTCTCGGTTTGCCGGGAGGCCGGTGAGGTGCAGTGCCAATCCTGTTCCTTATGGTCAGTTCAGAGTCTTCAGGTAGAGCCGGATTCGGCCGCCGCTCAGGATCTCCGGTTCACACTCGTCCTGGTCAAGAAGGCTGAGTCCCCAGCTCTTGGCAAAGCCGAGCACGAACCGAAGATCATCAATCGCGTGCCGTGGACCAACCGTGACATGGAAGTCGAGAAGGTCGTTGTCAATGTGGAGCCAAACGCCACCGTTTTGCGACTTCGTGGCGGAATCTTCCACCAGGTGGCTGCGCTGCATGCGCAGGCTCCTCTCCCCTTTCGCTGGGCACGCTCGCGCCCAGCGAGAACTACTCGGTAGTTGCAAATTGTACTTTGCGTTAAGCAAAGGTCAACTTATCGCAATGTGACAGCTGACTCACGGGTGGGGGGAGGGGCATGAAGTCGATCATGTACAGCTGGTCGGCCCCACGGTAGTCCAGGTGTCGCCGAGAATCCGGTGGCTGTTGTCAGTGGGCTCTGCAAGACTAACCGTCGTGTTCATCAGGCCTGGTCAGAAGCTCAAGACCCTCCTAGCGACGGCGCCCCCCTACGGCAGGGGCGGCCGGTCCGGCATGCCGGGCGGGCGTGGATACGACGACGCCCCAGGCGAGTGGTTCCAGCCTGGGGCGCAGGTGCGGAGCAACAGAGAAGGGGCCCTGCGTGGGCCCCTGCCTGGCGTCGCTATCACCTGATGTCTAGTTGTTTCGAGGGACTCGGATGATGTCCGTGTCTCCCTCGTCTCGGGGGACGTAGAACCAGCCGTCATCGGTGTCGGGGACGTAGTGAACAACCAGGTTCCCGTTCTCCAGCATTTGCTTCCACGAATCCAGTCGGCCCGCATCGTACTCGCTGAGCTCCCGCCCCTCCCGGCGGCGACCTTCGAAGCGAAGCATCACAACCGGGTATCCCCAGCGATGCTCTTCGAGGACCTCCCAGGGAATAAGGTCCCTATCCCGGGAAATTTTGCGCGGAAGGCCGTTGCGGTGCCGGAATGAGGCCCACATCGAAATGGTGGTCTGGATGTTGTATTTCTCTAGGTATCGCTGGACCATCCACTCGTAGCTGCGGTCATCCTCGACCAGCCAGCGAATAGCCTCCTCTTTGTCCTGCACCAGCGATCTGGGCGGCATGTGATCCCCTTCCAAATCGGATTTCCTCACGGCCCCATCTGCCGGAGGTCATCCAACCTCTACAATGCATGCAAGAGTTGATACAGTCAAGGCGGGATGGTGTAACTGTGGTCGAGAGGACGCTGACGCTGAGGGTCTGCGACGTCTGCGAGCGACCGGGGGTCCCCGTAGAAAGTTACACTCTCGCGACTGGTGACCGGAAGCGCAGGGTAGACCTGTGCGCAGACGATGCCGAGGGCATCGAGCGCCTGATGGCCTCGGGCGAACCCGTCGAGGAGGCCTCGGTAGTCGTCGAGCGGGACGAGCCGGTCGGCGGTGGCGCGGGAACAAACTCGGAGGGGGTTCCGGCAAGGCCCGCCGCCAAGAAGACGGCGCCGGCCAAGAAGACGGCGCCGGCCAAGAAGACGGCGCCGGCCAAGAAGACGGCGCCAGCCAAGAAGACGGCGGCGCGCCAACGCGGAGCCAAGGTGATGACGGTCGAGCAGATCGAGGCCCTACGCCACTCCAAGTAGGCGGGCACGCAAAAGAGGCCCCCACCGATTCAGGGAACGGTGGGGGCCGACGCTTACTCGTCGTCAGACTCGCCGGGTGCGACAACTCCGAGGGCGGTGAGTACCTGGACCGCCAGGGCGATCTCCGGCCGGTCGGCGTACGCGACTGCCAGGGCGGAGACGATCACGCCGATCAGCGCGAGCACGGCGCCGACACGGGTCCGATACCGGACCGGCAGCAGGCTCACCAGGGTGACAGGCCGGAAGCCCGGCGTCTTCAGCTTGCTCATCGGCCGGCCTCCTTCTGGAGCAGGGCCCATCCCTGTGCTCCGATCGCGTAGTCCTTGGTGACGCCGCGGGACTTGAGACTCGGATGCCGGTCGTGGAACCGGGCGACGGCGTTCTGGGTGTTGACGCCGTAGAAGTCGGTCACCGCGCCGGGGATCGGGCCGTAGCCCGCCGTGAGCAGCAGTTCCTGGAGCTCACGTACCTGCGGGTGTCGGACGCCCGGCTTCACCCCGGCCGCCAGCGCGACCAGGGAGCCGCCACCACCGCTGCCGTCGCCGTCGCCGCCGCCGCCGCCCGAGGAGGGCATGCCGGCCTGCACCCAGGAGTACAGCTTCGGGCCGGGGCAGAGGGTGGCGAATCCGTCCTTATGGCCGCGCTTCGCCAGCGATCGGCCGGTCCGTGCGCACGCCTCGTCGTACAGGGCGCGGGCGGCGTTGAGGGCTGCGGCCGAGGGCTCCTGGTCGCCGCCGATCGCGATCTGCACGCCGAACGCGGAGCGGTTGTGGCCCGGGCAGTGGGCGCCCTGGAGGTTCCAACCGCGACCCTCGTAGATCGCGCCGTTCTGGTCGACGACGAAGTTGTAGCCGATGCCGGCCCACCCGTTTCCGAGATGCTCGCGCTCGATGGCCTGCGGGACGGCGTTGCCTGTCCGGTTGACCGGGTCGCCGCCGTCGTAGTGGACGTAGTATTCGGTGCGCTCGGACAGGGCAACGTTGTTGGGGGTGCCGTTCCACGGCTTCGCGCCCCAGGAGCCGCGCGAGATGATGTTGACGCTCAGTCTGTGCCTCCAGGCAAGGGGAAGCCCCCGGCGCCGGGCGCGCGGGGGCGGGTACTTTCCGGTCCGCTCCAAGAAGCGGCGGGTGGTGGTCAGTTGGGGGTGTGCAGGTGGGAATCGAGCCGGTCGGCGACGGCGAGGCGCTCGGTTCGCTCGTGAGCGATCTCGCGGCGCAGGTCGGCCAGCTCGGCGCTGTGGTGCTGCTGGCCGTCGAGGACGAGGCCGAGGCGGTCGATGACGTGGTCGAGGTCGTCGCGCAGGTTGGTGCTGTGCGAGTTCGCGACTTGTTCGCGGACCTCGGCGACCGTGCTGCTCTGGCGGCGCACGAGTTCGACCAGGACACCGGCCAGGGCGGCGGTGATGGCGCCGCCGGCCGATACGAGGGCCACCTGGACGGTGGGCTCGATCAAGCGGCCGGGCCCTCCAGGCGCTTCTCCAGCTCCTTGATCCGGCGCTCCTGGTCCTGTACGACGGGCAGCAGCGCGAGGCCGAGGAGGTCGTAGCGGACGCTGTCGATCTGGCCCTCTTCGTCGCGTACGACTATCTCGGGGAGGGTTGCGTCGACCTCCTCGGCGATCAGGCCGACCTCGTCGCGCCGCCCCTCGATCGGCTGGCCCTCGTCGTTGACGCTCGGCCTGCGGTCGTAGATCCGCGGGCGGAGGGCGAGGACGGCCGCCGGGTCGATCTCGATGTCCCGGACGTTCTCCTTGAACCGGATCGAGGAGGTGTTCCGGCAGAAGTTGTGGTTCCCGTCCACCCAGACCGCGTACCAAGTAGAACCGGTTGGCCCGTAGGAGTGCGGGCGGTCGGAGCCGTTCGCCCGGTTAATGGTGCTCCACGACTCCAGGTACTGGCCGTGCCAGTGGTCAACGGGCGGGAACTGGCCGGGCTTGCCCTGGATCTGATCCCACCAGTGCCCATGGTCGGTGGGCGGGAACTGCCCCGGCACGCCGAGGAGCTGGTCCCACCAGTGCTGGTGCCAGGTCGCGGGGAAGTCGTTCGGCTTGCCCTGGATCTGGTCCCACGAGTGCGCATGCGAGGCCGGCGGGTAGTTGCCGGGCTTGTCGGAGATCTCGCTCCAGGAGTGACCGTGCGGGGCGGGGGCGAAGACGGCGGGCTTCTCGATGATGGTGCCCCAGGTGACGGCCGGGGCGAGGGTCGTCCAGGCCGAGCCGCTCCAGTACTCCCAGGTGCCGCTCGTCCGGTTGAGCCCGAGGGTGCCAAGACGAGGGTTTGCCGGCCGGGTGAGCGCGGTCCAGGCGCCCACGTGGGTGCCGACGTACTGGCGGGCGTCCATTACCTGGGCGGCTGCGATGGTCGTGCCGGAGGCGAAGACGACGACGGTGGCCAGGGGGATCTCGTAGACCCCGGTGTCGGTCTGGGTGAGTGCCGGGGTGCCCGATCCTGGCGTTCCCTTCACCACGCTGATGGTGATCTCGTTCGCGGCCGGGTCGAGCCGGAGGACGACGCGGTCGACCCGGCTCACGGAGTCGGCGGCAGGCATCGTGATGGTCTCGACGGCGGTGGACAGGATCGCGTGGCCGCGCACCAGGGCGAAGCCGGGGGCGACCTTCACGGTCATGCCGGTGCTGTCCGCCGTTACTCGGAACGCGGTCGAATCGGCACTGGCTGCGACCCCGGAGTCCTGGAGCTCGCGGAAGAGGTAGGAGTACTGGCTCTCGCTCGCGGCCTGACCGTCGAAGGGGTAGGAGGTGATGGACAAGAGGTGGTGGGTCCTTTCTGCCGGTCAGAACACGGCTCCGCCTTCGTCTGCCAGGATCAGCTCGGACTGGGTGCCGACCAGGAAGCGGACCTTGCCGTAGGTTGCGGAGGGCAGCCGGGTTCGAAGCGTGACGCCGAGGGTGACCGGTCCGGCCGGTGCGTTGTTGATGTAGAAGTCGGTGGACAGGCCAGCCGCGGTCTGCGGGTCGTCGTTGAAGACCGGCACGTTGAACTCGCCTACCACCTTCCCGGTGTCGGCGGTGATGGTCGTGCCGGCCTCCCAACGGACGGAGGTGACGGCCTGCTGCTTCGCCTGCCGTACCGAGGAGTCCCCGGTGCCGTCACCGTCCACGAAGGCAATCCGCAGGCCTACGCGGTAGACCCGCTTGGCCTCCGCGGTGAAGGTGTGGGTGTAGACGAGGGTCCTGGTGTCGCCGACGTGCGGCGTGTCCTCCAGGATCTTGATGGTCACGATTCCGCGGGGCGTCTTGTCTTCAAAGGCCACCCGGCGCCACGGGCCCCAGCCGCTGTTGTTGCCTCCGCGCACCCATTCCTGGTGCGGGCTGGTGGGCGAGTGCACCATGCTCCACCACTGTCGGACGTCATTGCCTTGCCACTTGCGAGTGGTGACGAAGCCCCACTTGCCGCCGAAGTCCCAGCCACCTTCGGTGCTCACGGTGTTGGTGAGGTAGAAGCAGGACTCGCCCTCCGGATAGGTGGAGGGGTGGTCCGTCTGCTTTCGGGCGCCGAGCTCCAGCATCCGGGCTCCGGCGGGTGCCGCCTCGGCCTTGCGCTCCAGCGCGGACACGCGCAGCTCGGTGTTCTGGGCCTGCTGCCTGTTGGCGGCGTCGGGGTCGAGGCCGGTCGGGTCGCCGATCAGTGCTCCGGCCTGGAAGCCCTGTTCGTCGGCCTTGATGAGCAGGCCGGTCACGGTGGAGGTCATCTCCTGGCCGCCGACGACGACGGTGACTCGGTCGCCCATTCCCCAGTCGATTCCCAGCCGCATCGAGCTGTCCGCCACGGGGATGGCCTGTACGGAGGTCCCCGTGTACCCGGCGTCGGCGAGCGCCTCGGTGCCTGCCTGCCGGAGTTCTTCCGGGTCGTTGGTCTGGCGCTGGTCGACGAACCGCTCGATCCGGCGACCCCAGTCGGCCTCTGCGGCGGTCGAGGCGTCGTTGTCGACGGCGACGATCGTGCGGGCCTCCAGGTCTCCTTGGCCAGCGACCAGCACGCGGGTGACCCCCGGCGGGGTAACCGTGACCCGCTGTCCGGCGAGGGTGCCCGCCTCCACGTCGAGGCGGATCTCCCTGGAACGGTCGGTCACGGCGTACGTCTCGAAGACGATCCGGTCACCGCGCTGAACGATCCTGAACCCGAGGTTCGCGACGGTGGCGATCTCGGTGAGCAGGTCGCCCAGAACCGGGAACCGGGCGGCCTTGGTGATGGTCGGGCCCCGCCCCTGGCTCCCGCCCATGTAGAGCCCGGCCTTGCGCCGGGGGGCTGGCGCGTACTGGCCGCAGTTGGCGTTGACGAAGTCATGCATGATCGTCTCAGCCGGGCCGGTGCGGATGTCGTGGCCGGCCTTCTGCGTGGACGCGTCCGGGTTGGACGGCTCCGGCCAGGCGAGCATGTCGGCCAGGATGACGGTGTCGGAGACGCCCTCGAAGACGACGCTGCCGCGCTGGTCCTCGGGAGTGGCCGCGTACTCGGGCCTCGTCACCGGTCCGGACATCAGCACGTCGTCCGGACCGGTGACGATCAGCCCCGCGCCCGGCGCGCGCAGCGCGGCAGCGAGAGGGTGTTCCAGGGGCAGGGTCAGCTTCCAGGTGCCGACGTTGTTGAAGACGTCCTGGAGCTCCAGGGAGAGATCCTCCGGCCTGATGAGCCCGAGGCGGGCCAGGTTGCGGTCCCGCACCTCCACGGTGAGGTCGCTGAGTTTCAATCAGATCACCATCCAGCGTCGGGCCCGCCAGGAGCAGGAGATTTGGGAGGCGGCCGTCGTATCGAGCAGCTCGGCCCTGGCCGTACTGGTGCCGGGCGGGACGACCCAGAAGCGGGGCGCGGGGGCCAAGTTCGCGTACCGGTTGACGCCCTTGCCGTCCACGACCGTGGCTTCCCGGCAGTCGATGATCAGCTTCTCGTCGGCCGCCAGGGTGCCGTTCCAGCGCAGCGCCTCCCCGTTCGCCGAGACGACGTGGAGATCACGGCCGGGGCCGGTCACCTCCCAGACGGGGTACGCGGGCACGTCGCCGTCGTTCGGGAGGAGGATCGTGCCGATGGCCTGGCTGGCGGCGACGGGCAGTGCCACCAGATCGGACAGGAAGCTGCGGGTGCCGGCGTCGCCCTTGACGGTCTGGGTGGTGACCGCCGAGGCCGTGAAGTAGGGGTCGCCGGCCCGCAGGGTGATCGTGGTCTGGACGTCCAGGGCGCCGGAGAGGGTGTACTCGCCGCCGCCGACGCGGTGGACTTTGGTGGTCCAACGGCTGCCGTCGTCCTCGATCAGGGCGAGCGTGCACTCGCCGGTCATCATCCGGGCCAGGCGTCCGATGAGCTCCCGCAGGTGGGCGCGGTCCCGGCCGACGATGTCGAGGGGGAGGTCGATGTCGCGGCCGAGGACCCGCTTGTTGCGGTACCGGGATCCGTCGCCGGCGCCTTCGAGCCACTGCACGGTGACCGGAGGCAGGCCGAGGCCGGTCGCCCCGGCCACGGCCTGGATGCCGTACCCGGTCTCCGCGACCTCGTTGAGGTTCAGGTCGTCAAAATCGCTCTCCAGGATGAGAGTGGTCAAGAGCTCACCACCCCACCATCCGTGCACGGCTTGCCGCGGCGAACAGGTCTTCTTCCGAGGAGACCGAACTGCCCGGTGCGGCGTAGTAGTTGAGGACCCGCGTGACGGCTCCGCCGGTGTTCGTGCCGAGCCCGTTGGCGACGGCCGCCGAGGCGGCGCGAGCGGTGCGGGAGTAGTCCGCGGCGGTGGGACGGGACGTGATCGCGCCCACGGCCTTGACCACCCGGTCGGACTCACCTGCGATGCCTCGGGCGAAGCCGAGACCGACGAAGCCGCCGAGCTTGGTGAAGACCCGCGAGGGGGAGTGGATGCCGAGGTCGGTGCGGACCCGCTTCACCATCGAGTCGGAGATGGACGTCATCTGGGATTCGATGGCGCCCTGCTGGCTCGCCAGGCCCTGGGCCAGGCTCTCGCCGAGCGAGGCGCCGTGCGCGTACATCGCAGATGTGGGCAGGTCGGTGCGGGGAATCGTGCCGGTGAGGTCCGCGAGCGAGCTGCGGACGGTGCCGTACTCGGATTCCAGGCCGGAGACCAGGCCGCGGATGATGATGCGGCCGGCGCCCCGGAGCAGGACGCGGTCCTTCTTCGGCGGGCCCTTCCAGTCGGTCAACTTGCTGGTCAGGTCCGACAGGGTGGACTTGACCGAGTCGAACTTCGACTTGATGCCGTTGATCAGGCCCTCGATCAGCTGCTTGCCCGCGTTGAGCAGGGTCGAGCCGATGTTGCTCAGGGCCTCAAGGGCCTTGCCGGGGAGTTCCTTGACGAAGCCGACCGCCGAGGAGACGCCCGACTTCACCGCCTCGCCGATGCCGTTCCAGGCAGTGGAGCAGAAGTTCGAGATGCCGTTCCAGGTGGTCTCCCAGAGGGACTTGATCCACCGGAGACCGTCGTCGATGAACCCCTTGACGCCGGATACGAAGAACTGGGCGCCACCCTTGATGGCGTTCCAGATGCCCTCGCCGACCGCCTTGATCGCGCCCCAGGCGGCTTCCCAGCCGCCCTTAAGCAGGGCCATCCCCTTTTTGAGGATGCCGCCCATCGCGAGGACGAGGACTGCGTCAAAGATGCCCTTGATCAGCTCCCAGATGCCCTGGAAGAACTGCTTGATGCCCTCCCACATCCGGCTCCAGTCGCCGGTGAACAGGCCGCTGAAGGTGTTCCAGATGCCCATGATCACGTCGACCGTGCCCCGGAAAATGTTCTCGACGGCATGGATCGCGGTGATCAGGGTGTCGACGAGCATCTTCGCGACGAACTCGATGGCCGGCGCGAGGACGGGCATCAGCACGTTGACGATCGCCAGCAGTGCTTCGAGCAGCGGCTTCGTGGCCTCCGCCAGCCCCGCGAAGGCCTCCGCCAGGGGCGGCAGGCACTCGGCGACGAGGCTCTGGAAGATCCCGACCAGCGGGGTGAGGATCGCCGTCAGCAGTTGGAGCAGGACGGCGATGACCGGCTGGAGGGCGGTCATGATCGTGACCCAGGCCTGGGCCACGATGGCGAGGATCGGGGTGAGCCCGGAGACGAGCTGCTCGATCAGCGGGGCTACGGCGGCCAGGATCTGGCCGAACAGGGCCGCCGCGATGGGCAGGACGGCCGACAGCGCCTGGAAGGCGCCGCCGAGCAACTCGCCCACTAGGGGCACGAGTTGGGCAAAAAAAGGGGAGAGCTGCTGGATGGCGGCGGTGAGGGCGCCGCCCAGGAGCTGGATGATCGGGATGATCGCCGGCGCGAGGGCCGTGAACGCGTTCGCCAGCGGGACGAGAGCTGCTGCGACGAGCGGGCCGAGCATCGTCGCAAACGCGCCGACGACCTGCATCAGGGCGCCGAGGGCCTGCCCGACAGGCGCCATGGCAGGTGCCAGGGCGGTCACCGCGGCCTGGAGCCCGGTGAACATCGCCGTGACCCCTTGGGTCACGGCGGGTTGGGCCAGGGCCGAGGCTACGGCGTCGAGCGCCGTCCCGATGGTCTGCCCGACCTGCGGCAGAATCGTTTCTGCAAGCGTCGCGAACTCGGTGAAGAACGCCTTGACCGCCGGGCCCGACTGGGTGGCGATCCGGTTCATCGCCTCGTGGGCTGCGGCGAAGACGCCGGTCAGCCCGGCCTGGAAGCCGGGGCTGTCGACAGCGGCGTGGATGCGCTCCAGCGTGTCGGCCAGCATGCCGAGGCTGGAACCGCCGGCCGCCTCCGCAGCGCGGGCGATGCCCGCGAGGATGCCTCCCGTGTTGGAGAGGACCGACCCCAGGTCCTTAAGAGACTGGATCCCTCCGTCGATCCACCCCTTGAGGCGGCCGTCGCCCTCGGAGGAGGTGAGGAACGCGGAGAAGCGTTCCGAGATGTCGACGAACCACTGCGCGAGCGCGGGCAGGTAGCTGGTGCCGACCTTGCCGAGGACGGCGATGATGTTCGCGAAGGCGCCGGTACCGCCGGTGGCGATGTCGATCGACGACGCGAGGTCGACGAACATCTGGTTCAGCGCGGGGTCGAGCGCGCCCTTGAGGCCGGTGGCCAGACCGCCGAAGAAGCCGCCGAGTTGATCGGCCGTCCTGGCGACGCCGGCTGTGAACTCCGGGAGGAGTTCCCGGGTCATGGCGCGGATCGGCTCCGCGGCCTTGGCCCAGAACTTCTCGCTGATCGTGTCCTGGAGGCCTGAGAGCTGGCCCTTGACCTCCGGGAGGATCGTGTTGAAGTCGCGGAAGGCCGCGACGGTGACGCCGAGGCCAACCGCCATCCCGCCGAGAAGTCCCGGCAGGAGGAGGGAACTTGCGCCGATCTGCGCCAGAGACGAGGACAGGGCGGCCAGGTTCGAGGCGGCTGAGAGGCCCCACCCGGCGAGGCCGGCGATTGCCAGCGCCAGCGAACCGATGACCGGCACGCTCTTGTCGAGGTTCTTCAGCGTGTTGCTGAGCCGCTCGAACATGTTGTTCAGGACCCGGGCGCCGCTCAACGCGGCCAGCGCCGTTGCGACCTTGGTGACCGCGCTGTTGTCGAGCTCGGGCAGGATCGGGACGGTGCGCGGCCGGGTAAGCACCTGGAGGCGCGCGGAGAGCATGGCCCCGGAGCCGTTGGCGATGTCGGGCTCGACCTTGACCTTCAGTGGGGAGACGTCGTCGGCCCAGTCCTTGAGCTTGTGCTTGGCCTTGTCCGCAGAGCGTTGGTCGAGCTCCAGCTCGATCCGGCCGGTGGCCTTGAGGTCGTCGACCTCGAACCGGACCTTCTGGCCGTTGGCCTTGTACTGGAGCTCGCGGGCCGCGTTGCGGACGGCGGTGGCCATCCCGTCCGTCGAGATCGTCGTGTAGAAGCGGACCTTGCGGGCGTCGGCCTGCCGGTTCCGCGCGTTGATCTTGCGGAGCTCGGAGATGAACTCCCGACTCGCGCCCGACATGTCGATCTTCGTGGCGACGGTGAGCTTGAGCTGGCGCTCGATCCGTTCGAGCTGTGCCCGGGCCTCTTCCTTCGTGTCGGAGGTGTCCGGCATGATTTTGACGGCCACGCGGCCGACGACCTGGGTCTGAGCCATCCCCACCTCCTACCTTCCGGCGAACTGCTGGTAGATGGCTGCGACGGTGACCGGAGGCTTGGAGCCCGTGGACTTGCCGGGTGCCTTCGAGGTGGGACGGGGCCACGGCGGGATCTTCGGGGCCTTGCCCTTGCCCCACTGGCCAGTGGCCCGGGTGTTGACGTTGACCGCGTCGTAGAGGTCGGCGATCAGGTGGCGGTCCTGGCCCCATCCGAGGAGGTGCCGGCCGCCGGCCGCGAGTGCGGCAGTGAGCGAGGTGTCGGGGAGCCTCTGTACCAGGGCGAGGACGAATACAGGCGAGGGCCCGCGGCCTGCGATCACCTCGGCGAGGTCGACGCCGAAGTAGAACAGCAGGTCCGCGTACAGGCCCTCCCCGTACTCGTCGATCAGCCCTGCGAGGCCGAGGCTTCCCCCACCTGTGCGCCCTTGGCGTACCGGTCGAAGATCTCGGCGAGCACGGCCAGGTCGCCGCTGACGGCGGTCAGCAGCTTCTTGGCCTGGGCGGCGTGCTCGGCGACCAGCTTGATCGCGTGGGACAGGAGCTCTTCCTGGTCTGCGTCGTCCTCGCCGAGGCGGTCCTGGAGCGCGGTGAGCTCCTCGCGCTTGGCCTTGGGCAGTCGGAGCGGGTTGAGCAGACGGACGACATCCTCGCCGATGGTGATGTCCGTCGATCCGTACTTGGACTCCGCGGCGGCGCGGATGTCGTCGAGGGAGTACTGGGCCATGGGGTGCGACCTCCAGGTCAGGAGAGAAAGGGGGGAAGGGAGAAGGGCTGGAGGTCTCAGGTCGCCTTGCCGGCCGTCCAGGCGCTGCCGTTCCAGAAGGCCGAGCTGGAGTCGCCGAGCTGGACGTACTTGCCGCCGGTCCAGGCGGTCGCGGGCGAGGCCGAGACGGCCGCGAGCGCGGCGAGGTTGGCCGGGGTGACGGCGCCCGGCGGGCTGAAGACGCCCGGGGTGCCGGCCGTTGCGCCGGTGGCGCCGACGTTGCCGAGCGGGGTCACCGCGTACGTCCAGGTGTTGGAGCTGAAGGCCATCGGCTTAACTCCCAGCGGCAGTCCTGCGAGGGTTTCCGTGTCCGCGATCGACATGTCGTCCGCGCGGTAGATTTCCGCCTTCGGGGCGTAGAAGGCGAAGTGGTTCTCGCCGTCGATGAAGACGGCGAGGAAGGCCGACTGGGTGGGCACGGGATCGGCGGGCACGCCGATCGAACCGTCCGGCAGCATCGGCGCATTGGCACCGAAGTACAGGCGGAGGCCGATCGTGTCGAACTGCTGGAGGGTGAAAGCCATTGTCTCGACCCGCGCGGAGTACTTCGTGCGGAGGGACTTGTTCTGGAGGCTGCCGATCGTGGTGGCCTCGCCGCCCTCGGAGGTGACGGCGAAGACATCCTCCAGCGAGGTGTGGCCGACGGGCTGCCACGGGGAGACGGGGACTAGGAGGTCGGTCGGCATCGCGGTGCCGACCGGGGCCGTCAGGAAGTTGCCACTTCCCACGACCAGCGTTGCATTGTCGTTGAGCGCCAAGAAGAAACGTTTCTGCTTTCGGGCATAAAAAAACCCCGACGCCGAAGCCTTCGGGGTTCGCGGTGCGGGTGGGATTAGGCGGGGAAGGGGCGCTGGCGCGGGCGTCGGATCTGGATGTCGTAGATCGCCTCGTAGCGGGTGACACCGGTCGGTAGGTCCGCGTACTGGACGGGCCCGGTGGCTGTGGCCCAGTCGGCAGCACGCCGGGGGGCGCTGTTCATGTCGACCCGGATGATGTGGCCGAGGCGGGGGTACACCTGCTGCTTCAGCCAGGCGTCGCGCAGGACCACGCGCACGGCTTCCCCGAGGATCGCGGCGTCCTCGTCGCCATCGGGGTCCGGGGCGAAGGTGTGGATGACCACCCTCGCGGCGTCCGTGAACCGGGTGTCGCCCTGCCACTGTCCCCAGGTGGGGTCACGGCGGACCAGGACCAGCGGGAACTGCTGGTGTAGGGAGATCAGCGTCTGGACGGGAACGCCCGGGAGGCCCTCGCGCAGGACGGCCAGGAGCAGATCTTCGACGGGGGAAAGTTCGGCGAGCGCCCGGACGTGGTCGGGGAGTCCGGCCATCAGAGCTTCACCTTGCCCTTGCGCTTCTTCGGCAGGCCGGCCGCACGGGCCAAGATGAAGAGACCTTCGGCGGGCGGGATCATGACGAGGAACTTGTTGCCGTCCTTGTCCTCCCGGACGGCCACGGACGCCTGGCGGCCGAACTCGATCGACAGCGCGGCTTTCTGGCCGCGTTCGTCGGAGAGGATCACGTACCTGTCGACGGTACCGGCGTCCACGTCGATCTCGGCGTGGCCGTCCGCACGGTGCTGAACGAGCAGCTCCTCGGCTCGGACGGCGATCTCGAACATGACTTCGTCGAGCGCCCGCTGAACGCCGACCATTTCGGCGAGCCGCTTGGTGAACTTCTTGCCGCCGAAGCGGTCGTAGATCACTGCCATCAGGGCCGCTCCCGGATGTCGATGGACCAGTGCCGGGTACGCCTGGTGCCGTGGTGGTAGGCGGGGGGCGAGACGATGTCCCACTGGCGGCCGGCGTACTCGACGCGGGACCAGAGCGAGACGCCTTCGAGGTGGGCGTCCACGATCATCCTGGTGACGTTGATCTGCTGCTGGCCGGGGACTTCGGCCCGGGCCGACCGCTGCGGGATGAAGGCGGCGCGGACCTCGATCGGCCCGGCGGGGTCGGCAGCCGTTACGGCGTTGCCGCGGTGGTCGACGGTCTCGATCGTCCGCCAGACCCGGGCCCGTTGGCCTCGACGGCGTTGGACACTCACCAGGGCCCCCGATCGTCGGCGAACAGCGGGAAGCGGTCGCCGCCCGCGTAGTCGACCGGAACCGTGCCGGCCGCACCGGGACGGATCTTCGAGGACCAGGCCGACACGACGACGCTGGTCAATCCGGGCCTTCGGCCCGCGAGTTCGGCGAGAAGCCGGATCTCCTCGCGAGTGAAGTGGATGGTGCCAGCGTCCCGGCCGATGTCGGACCAGGCCAACGTCTCGTCGCCCGCGCGGCTCTGTGTGTAGCCGTGCGGGTTGCGCAGGTAGCGGGCGACGGCCTTGAGGACCAGCGTGCGCACCAGGCGCGGTACCCGGTCCTGCGGCCAGTCGCGGCCGTACTCGGCCGCCAGGTCGGAGGCGTCCTCCAGGGCTGCCTTGGCGATTCGCAGCTCGTCCTCGTCGAGGTCCCAGTCCAGACGGCCCTTCAGGTCGTCGAGGGTGGCGTAGGCCAAGCCAACCTCCTTTCGGGAGCGGGCGGACCGTGCGGCCGGGGCGTCAGGCAGCACGGTCCGCCGTGGGTCAGGCGTTGGCCGGATCGGTCTCCGGCTTCGCGCCGGCCGGGGTCCACACCCGCGCGTCGGACACGCCTGTGAGCTTCGCGAGCTCGGAGGAGGCGGCCGGGTAGTCGCTCTTGCCGTCGAGCTGGAGGCGGATTCCGCGGACGAAGTGCTCCTGGGTGGAGATGATCTCCTTCTCCGCTGCGTCGTCCCAGCCGACCAGGATGTCGGTCACCGACCGGAACCCGTTGTAGGTGTTTACGACGCTGCGGTCCTGGAGGTACAGGCTGTCGTAGTCGCGGATCCAGCGCAGGGCGATGCCCTCGAAGGAGGCGGTGGCGCCGTAGGGAACGGACTGCGGGATGGACGGGGCGCCGGAGAGGAAGATGAACGCGCTGGACGCGAAGGCGTACGCCGCGTCGCTCGGGATGGTCTGGTCGACGACGATCCGGAAGCCCATCCGGTCGCCGATCGTAGCGGTCCGGAGGGCCGACTCGGCCTCGCTGTCGCCGACGTTCTGCGCCAGGTTGAGCTTGTCGTCGTTGAGGAGGGCAGACTCGAAGTCGGAGCCGACCAGCAGGTATCGGGCCTCCTTCGGCGCGTGGAACGCATTCAGCACACGGCGGGCCTCGATCAGCGCGGAGCGGAGGTTCTGCTGGGCGTTGCCGATGGTGACGTTGTACTGCTGGCCGGTCAGGGTCTTGACGGCACGGCGCTGGAGGCCGCGGCCGACGGCCTTGACCTGCGGGCGAAGCAGCTTCGACCACTGGTCGATGTCGAAGTCGTTCTGCTCGTCCGTGAGCTTGACGGCCGAGTAGGAGTTGCCGCCGAAGGTGACCGCGATGGTGCGCTCGGCGTACTCGTCGAACTGGATCGGCTGGCTTCGGTCGTTGCGCCACGCGTAGTCGTGGAACGGCAGGATCCCCTCAATTTTCATGGAGATCGTGTCCTTGTCTGTACCGCGGAACTGGTCGATGCCGTGCTTCTGGAACAGGCTCGGAATGAGAAGCTCCTGTTCCAGCATTCCTACAGCGGTGTTGACGAGCTTCTGGGGCTTGACTATCTGGTGCTGGGTGGTGCTCAAAAGGTGCTGGATCTCCGGGAATGGCCCCGGACGGGTGGCTCCGGGGGCTGTTCGTAGCCGGAAACACCTCTCCTAGCCCTCGACCCAGCCAGTGGCTCGGGAGCTAGGAGAAACGTTTCTGCATGTACTGGAAGCGCCGGAACGGCGCGCGAGCTTGGACTTCAGAGGAAGAGCGGGCTGCCGGTCGACAGGTCGAAGACGGCGCGTTGGTGTTCCGCTCGGGCGACGCGCAGGGCTGCGGCGCGATCCGGGATGCACAGCGACAGGTCGAGGTAGACGTTCGGCCCGTCGAGCCAGGCCCCGAAGTAGAGCCGGTCGTCGACCGCGAGACGGCCGGCGTGCTCCTGCTGGAACCGGACCAGGGCATCGTCGGTGAACTCATCGACAGGAATGGAGAGTTCAGTCCCAGCGAGGGAGACCATGAAGCCCTCGGCGGGGGCTGCGCGGCCGGGAGCCCAGGTGGCACCGCCGTTGGCCAGGATGAGGTGGGCGTGCTCGGTGAGGGTCGTCAAGCGGTCGCCGCTCAGAATCGGCGGGTTCGCCGGGCGAGCTTGCGGGGGTCGAGCTCTCCGTCGTCCTGGCTGGAAGGGTCGAGGCCGCCGTCGAGGGACTGGGGCAGAGGCGGGGCGAGCAGGCCCTGGAGGGTCTTGGCGTCGGCGTCCAGTTCCTCAACGGTGGTACCGCGCAGCCGGGCGGCGAGCGCGTCGGGCAGGTCGTAGCGGCGGGCGACGGTACCGATCATGAGCGTGCGTTCGAGCTCGGCGTTCTTCGCCGTCACCTCGGCAACGGCAGCCTCGAACTCCTCGGGGCTCTTCGCAGCCGTCAGCCGCTCCTCCGCGTCACGCAGGCGTGTGCGGTACGACGCACTCTCAGCGCGAGTCCGCGACAGCTCTCGGCGAGCCCAGTCAGGAAGATCGTCTTCGGGCGACGCGGCCGGCGTCTCGGGATTCTCGTCGTTCTTCTGTTCGTCGGTCGGTTCGGGGGTCTGTTCAGGCACGGTCACGCCTCCTGGGCTGTGGTCGCTCGCCGAGCCGCCTGGGCTTCGGCCTTCTGTTGTTCGCGTAGTCGGGCGCGAAGGAATCGGCGCCAGGCGTTCAGCGCAGCCCGGCCGCTGTGGCCCTTGGTGACCTTCGGCCACAGGTCCGCGTACTGCCGGTTCAGCTCGGTCAGCGCGCTGGCGCCGTACTGCTGGGCGTTGAAGACGGGCAGCGCGGCGCAGTGGCAGTGGTCGTGGAAGAGGTCGCCGTCCTTGTAGAGGGCGGAGGCCTCGGACTTGTAGGCGATTCCGCGGCTGAGGAGCATCGCGCAGAAGCCGCACGGGGTGCCGGTGCGGGAGACCCTGACGTAGCCAAGGGCCCGCCGGTCGCGGCCGGCATGGTGCCAGAGGGTGGACCTGCCGCCGTTCATCGCGACCCGGGAGGCGGCCCCGGCCTGCTGGGCGCCCGCCTTGCGATGGGCGTCGCCTCGCTGCTGGTCGGCGTCCTTGGCGGGCTGCTGGTCATCAACCTGCGAAAGCCGGCGGTCGAGGTTGCGGGTGCCGAGTGCGTCGAGCACCGTGCGGAGTTCCTCTTCGGCTTCTCGCTCGATCCGCTCCTCCTCCTCGCGGAGGCCTTCCAGTTCCTCGACGAGGATGCGCTCCCAGTCTTCGGGGCTGTCGTCGAGCACCTGGTGCCTGTGCTCGACTGCGGCATCGCGGACACTGGGCTCGACGGACTCGGGCTCGGTGCTCGGTGAGCTGGGATCGGATGGGGTGCTCGCGTCGGCGCTCGGCGGGACGTACGTACTGGCCAGGCCGGCAAACTCCCTGCGGAGGTCGCCGAGTGTGATGTGCGACGGCTCCGGGTGGTAGGGGTCGGCCACGGTGGTGCCGGTTTGCAGCGCGCGGGCAAGGCGGTAGTAGGCGCGCGCCAGGTCGCGGGCCTGGCGCCTGCGGCCCATCACCAGGGTGATCGCTCGACGCAGCCACCCGGCGGCCGCGGCCGCGCGCTGCTCGGCCGGGACCTCAGACCACAGGGCGAGCGCCCCGGTGGCCGTGGCGACGCCGATCTCGGTGAGCGCGGCCTGAAAGGCGCTCGACGCCCGGTCGGTCTCATCCTGCTTTGTCGGCCGGCTCACGCTGCCACCGCCACGGCGGGTTCAGGGGTAGCCCGCTTCAGCGCGGTGGCGAGCTGTCCGACCGGGTCTTCGTCCTCATGCTGTTCCCAGTCCTCGATCTCGGTCTGGGTGACACCGGGCACCCGACGCCACAGGCCCTTCTTCGGGATTCCGAGCTGCTCGCGCAGCTTGCCGAGAGCATCCGCAGCCTGCGCCAGCGACCGGGACTCCATGTCGCGCCAGATGACCTCGCCCCGGTAGTCGTCGGCGGCCGACGCGTGGCCGGCTAGCTCGGCCGCCAGGCGGAAGACCCTCTCCCAACACTCTCCGAACGAGGTACGGAACTCCGCGATCTTCCGGCTCAGGGCCTGCTCGGCGGCCAGGAGCGCCTCCGCGCTCAGGTTCGCGATCTGTCCCAGCAGGTGATGGGGCGGGGTCTGCGACACGGCAGCGAGCTGGCGTATAGACATGTCGACACTGTTGATGAAGCCGTCGAGTGGAGTCTCGTCCAGCGAACCGAACTTGACGTCCGGGTCCTCGGCGAACAAAAACCGCTTCGCATTGTGGTTGATCGCCAACGGGATGGGCTGGCCGATTTCGTTGAGGACGGCCTCGCCCGTCTCCGGATCGCGCTGGATCGGCGGCGCCATGCCGGTGACCGTCCTGACCTTCGAGGAGCCGAAGGTCTGACTGAGCAGCAGGTCGAAGACTGTCTGGTTGATCCGGTCCTGCAAGGCGATCATCGGCTCGATGACACCGACAGTCCGCCCCTCCAGGTCCACGGTCGCGGCGAACCGCGTGACCGGGCACTCGGAGGCACCGTGCCTGCGGGCGTCCGAGACCGTGATGCCCTTCTTGTCCTCCAGCGAGCGGAACGTGACGGAGTACTCGTTCCGGGCGTCCCAGAGCCGTGCCCGTCCGATGCTCTCGCCGGAGGGCCAGGCCGTGACGGTCGCGGCGGCGTAGGGAACGTCGTCGTTCGCGGCGTCCTCGTAGAGCGCGGCCGTCCGCAGGGCCGACAGCCCCTTGGTGCGCACCTGGCCCGCACGGTCGCGCTCGGTCAGGGTGAAGGCGTGCCCGTAGGTGAGGGCGCCTCGGTAGACGGCGGCCTGGCGGGCGTCGAGACGGCTGCGCTGCCAGTGCGCCCATTCCACGGTCGTCGAGTCGGCCTCGGCCGGCAGGCCCTGGCCCGTCGCGCCCGGCCGGAAGCCGTCGACGAAGAGACCCTGCGCCGGGGTCGCCACAAGCAGGGGCATCCAGTTTGACACCGCCCGCCGGGCCAGCAGCCGGTACTCGTCGTCGGCCTGCGGCGGCATGTACGGGTCGTCGTGGCGGCCGTGGAGGTAGTCGTCGATCCGCCGCAGCCGGGCGCCGTCCCGGTGAAGGACGGCGAGGAGCTGCTGCGCGAGCGACAGGGGGGAGTGGGTGGCGACCAGAAGAGATCACCACCTTAGTTACACTCTTGCAATCAGGTCAAAGAAAAAAGCCCCGGCCGGTCCGCTTGCGGACCTTCTTGCCGCGGGCTCGCAGGTCGATCAGGGCCTCATGGGCCAACAGCAGCGCCGCGTACGCGTCGACCTTGCGGGGGCTGTCCTTGGTCTCCTTGCCGAAGGAGATGCCGTAGTTGTTCGTCCTGCGGACGGCGTTCAACACGTGCCGGCGGAGCGCGCGGTCGCCGTCGTGGGCGAGCTTGCGGTCGAAGACGGACCGCATCAACCGCTCGTGGGCCATCGTGGACGTCTTCAGTGAGGACCTCATGTCCCAGCCGATCGCATCCCGGCCGAGCGGCGACTTGACGGTTAGGCCCTCACCGTAGGTCTCGGACCACTCGGAGATGTAGCTCTCCCAGAGCGCGACGTCGGCGAAGAAGCCCTGCACCTCGAAGAGGCGGAACGCCTCGTGCACGGCGGAGTCGACCTGGTCGCGGGGGACCTCCCAGCCATCGCCGCGCGGACCGTCCGGCTTCTCCCAGAGGCCCAGGACGAAGGCGCACATATCGCTGACGCGCAGAGCCATCAGGCAAGTCGAGTCGTCCCGGAGGCCTCCGTCGAAGCCCAGGGTGATGGCGTCGCCGGCCTGGAGGGACTTGGAGTCGTCGCGCAGCACGTCCCACTCGGCCGGACCGTAGAGGGCGTCCTCGGACGCGACGATCTGGTTCAACCACATCCGTCGCGAACGCGACGGCGACAGCGTCGTGTCGAGGATGGACTGGAGGATCGTCTCGACCCGCAGCCAGACGGCGTCACCGCGGATCCTCGGCAGGACGATCCGAATCGCCTCGGGGGTCAAGGGTGTTGCGGGATGGGCCTCGATCGAGTCGTACAGGAACCCGATGGTCGCGGCCCGGCCTTCCAGGATTTTCTCGTAGGCCTCGCGCATTCGCTCGGCAACGGAATCCTCACCTGGAAGGTAAGCATTGGTGATGGCGAGATACCGCGAGTCCTTCTTGGTCGCATTGCCATCGATGGTGGCGTACATTTTGTCGCCGTTATTTCCGACGATCCAGTGGTGCGTTTCGTTCAGGACGACGAACGTGGACCACTAAGGACCGCGCCCCCTCCAGGGCGCGGTAACTACTCGTCACCGCCTCAAGGCGCTGTTTTCCGCCATTCGCGCGGATCAGCTCCGCACCGGCCTTGATGCCGTACGTCTCGATCAGCCGGTCCGACATGAGCGACGGCATCAGCGTCATGGTGTTGCGCGTCTGATCGCGGCTGACAGCCGCGACCTGCACCCAGGCCTGCGGGTGGGCAACGCCGACCGGCGCTCCGTACTCGTCCCAGTGTGAGAACCGGCTGGGGCCGACGAACTCGACCACGGCCAGGACGGCCAGCAGTGGGTCCTTGCGGTAAGCCCCAGCCCTTCAAGCGCTGGAGGACGCCCTTGCGGTTGATGAACCGGCCGGCCGCATCCAGCGCAAACCAATGAAGGACGAATCGGAGCTGCTCGTTGGTGAACTTCCAGGGACCGCCGTCCTCGGCGCACAGATACTCCGCGCACCAGCCGGCGATCTGCCAGCCGAGGGTGCGCTCCGGCAGAAGCCAGGAGCCGTCCTCGCCTCGCGTCCAGGTGGGGCCTAGGAACGTGTGCTCCAGGGCCTCGATCTCCTCCAGGGTCAGGGCTGAGATGGGACTCACCTCCTCCCTGGTGGTCGGGGCCGCCGGGCAGGCGGCTCAGCCGACGCCGAGCTCCCGCTTGTAGCTGGCGATGGCGAGCACCGCGGCCGACTGGACCTCGGGCTCGGGCTCGTGCAGCTCGATGCGGACGCGCCGCCGGTCGCCTTCGGCAACCAGGAGCCGCTCGAAGGCGGAATAGATGGTCTGAAGCATTTGGCCGGACCTCTTTCCCGACTTCTTGTAGTGCGAGAGGTCTTCGCAGAGGGAATAGGCGAGCGCCCAGTCCGACTGCTGGTAGAAATCGGATTGGCCGGATATCTTCAGGGAATCCCAGAGGCGCCGCGCAATGGGGTGCCAATCGCGGTCGGCATTCGGGACCTTGACGTCCCGCATCACACCCTTGGTGACGGGCTGGACGTCGCCGCCCTTGCGTGCCCGGGGACGGGCGAGGTCGGATTCGCGATTCGGAACAGGACCGGGCATATCCCACCCCCTATCGCCAAGTCGAAGGCCCCGAGGATTTCCTCGGGGCCGGCGCAGCTCGACGGGAATCCCGGAGCGTCGCGCTCATCGCAGGCCGGGGTGCTCCTCGGTCCTGCGGAATCGCCGGTCGTTCCGGCGGCGGCGCGCAGCCTTCGCGGCGGCGCCCTCCCTGGAGGACTTGACCCGGTGATGCCACCCGCAGAGTGCTTGAAGGTTGGTCTCGCGATGGTCGTCACCGGATCGGATGTGGTCCACATCGGTAGCGGGCTCGGTGCAGCGGTCGCCGTACTGGTCCTTCGCCGTACAGCGATGACCGTCCCGCACCAGAACGCGGAATCTGATCCGCGGCCAGTCGGCCGGCAGCCGAGCCCTTCGGTCGGACGTAGCCCAGGACATCGGCGGCCTCCTTCGTCGGCCGGTAGCACCGGCGGGCCGAGGGCTTGAACAAGCCCGACAGGGGCAGCGGCGAAGGAGCCAGGAGAAGTGGGCGCCTCCGGCGCCCGCAAGGAGAAGCCCTCGACGGGCTTTCCCTTCCACTCCTATATACGGAGCGGGGAGGGAGATCTGGAAGCGACCGGACGGTGAGGCCGGTCACACTCTCGCAATCGGAGCCGGGGAGGCTAGATCGACAACTCTTGCAATCGAGTCACACTCTCGCGTATGGTCCGGTGCGACAGCCCGTCAGACAGAACAGGCCCCAGAGCGCGGGAACGCTCCGGGGCCCTGCTACCTAGAGATGAGACCTCTAGATGCGAGTGCATCGTAACCGGCACGACCGTGCGTTCGTCGTCGTGCCCAACGCCGCCGCCCGACACGACCGCCTCTCCCTCGCCGCCGTCGGCCTGCTGGTCCGCCTGCTGTCCCTCCCGGACGGCACGCCGGCCACAATCGAGCGGATCGCCGAACAGGTCGAAGAGGGGAAGACGGCCGTCGCCAAGGCGTTCAAGGCGCTGGAGGCCGCAGGCTACCTGCGCCGCCAACGCACCCAGGACCCCGAGACCGGACTCTGGAGCACCCAGTCGCACGTCTCCGACCTGCCGATGGGCCACATTCCGGCGGTCGGTGAACCGGAGCATCGGAACGTCGGCGATCTCCCCGGAGGGGGAAAGGACCAGGGAAAGAACCTCCTCCCCGCCGCCGCACCGGAGCCCGACGCACCGAAGGAGCAGGAGGAGGCCAGCACTGCCGAAGACCAGGCCGCCCCGGCCGACGCCGAGACCGGTCAGGCCGCCTCGCTGCTCGCCCGGCTCGGTGAGCACGACCGGCGGCTCGCACTCGGCACGGCCGACGTTCTTCGCCTCGCTCCGCTGGCCGCTGAGTGGTTGGTCGACGGACACACCCCCGCGAAGGTACGTGCCGTCCTGACCGCCCGGCTCCCGGAGCAGGTTGACGCCCCGGCAGCCCTGCTCTCCTACCGCCTCACCCACCACCGTCCGGCCAAGCCGGCACCGAAGGCAGCTCCCGTGGATACCCGGGCCCGCTGCCAGCAGTGCGACGCCCCTTTCCCGGCAGGCGTCGTCCACAGCCTGTGCAAGACCTGTGCACTGGAGGCTGGCCGGGACGAGGCCGGACCCGACGTCGCGGCGGGCCTGCTCGCCACCATCCGCCAGCGGCGTGCCAGCAACACCTTCGCGAAGGGTGCCCGCCCCGGCGCCCGCTTCCTGCCGGCCGCCGCCTGAGCGCCAGAAGGGTCCGAACATGAACTCCATGCAGATGCCCTGGTATGCCCGGGTCGTCTTCACCGCCGGCCGACCGATCGTCCTCGTGGCAGCTCTCGTCATGAGCGTCCCCGGCGAGATTCGGATGGCACAGATCGCGGGATGGCACGGCTGGATCACCTGGCTCATGCCGGTGTCCGTCTCGGTGTACGCCGGAGCCGCAGCCGTCATCTCCGAGCACCGCCGCCGCATCAAGGCGCCCGGTCGTGTCAGCGCCACGATCGGCGCGGGCGCTGCCCTCGGCCTGGCACTGGCGGCTCAGCTAGTGGCACACCTCTTCGACCAGGGGTACATCGCCACCTCAGGCTTCCTGGTGGCGGCCGTTTCCGCGGTGCCCCCGCTGGTGGTGGCACACATGCTGCATATGGCAGCGACTCCGGAGTCCGAGCTCTCCGCCGCCGAGCGGATTCACGACCTGGAGGTACTGCTCGACGTGATGGCGAACGAGGTGGCAGAGGCACTCGACCGAGAAGGCCGAGAGCTGATTTCCACGGCGGCCGGGATCGCCTGCGGCTTCGACGAGCTGGCAGGGGAGGCGGCCGAGCTGGCAGGTGACGAAGGCGCCGAACTGGCAGAGCCAGACGCCGCTGGCCAGGCGGCGAGCCGCTCGACCGGCAGCCGGCAGGCGATCCCGATGGCGGACGTCCACGCTGCCATCGCCGCCATCGAAGCAGACGAGAAGCGAAAGCTGAACGGCCCCGAGCTCGCCAGCGAGCTCCGTTGCTCGACCCGTTCCGGCTACCGCTACCTGAAGCTGGCGCAGGCCGCCTGACAGAACCACACCCACACCCGTCCCGCCCAGCCCCGCGAACCCGCCGGGCTGGGCGGGCTTTTTCGTGTCGCCGTCCGGCGGCACGAGCACCTCCACCTGAAGGAGCACCATGGAACAGCCCACCAACACCAACCAGAACGAGGCCCTCACCCGGGCCCACGGCGAGGTGACCACCGACATGGGGCGGACGGAGGCGAAGGTCGCCGCGATCCTCTCGGCGTTCGGCCTCCCGCTGGCGGTCCTCGCGGCCGTCGTCCCCGGCCGGCACCTCTCCGTCGCCGTCGCCGTCCTGGTCGGCCTCGCAGGTACCGGCCTGGCGGCCGGCGTCGTCGCGGCCCTGGCCGCCCTCCTCCCCATGGGCGTCACGGGGGAGACGGCGCCCGGATCCTTCCTGCGCTGGGCCGAGTGCGACACCCCCGACGAGGTGCTCGACGACCTGGCCGAAGAGCGCCGCGCCGAGCGGCTCATCCGGCGGTCGCAGCTCCTCCGCCGGAAGTTCCGCATGCTCCGGGTGGCCACCCAGATCGGCATTGCCGCGGTGGCGGTTCTGATCGTCGCCCTTGTCGTCGCCCTGGTCGAGTAGCGGCGGTTGAGCAGCGGCCGATACGGCCTCCAGGCGACCTTGGAACCGTGGCACAATCTCAGCGGCTAAGACGTGGCGGTCGGCGAATTCCGCCACCGGGGGTCATACCCCCACCCCCCATGGGCTACCCGGGCATCGGCTACCGTCGCGCGTCGTACGCGGGCACCCTCGCACCCCCCACACCCCCCGAAGAGGAACGCGCGCGTAGGAAGGCCCGGCCTTCCGCTCAGCGGGCCGGGAAGGGGGCGTTCCGGCCCGTGCTGGCAGCCCCTCACACCGGCTCTGACCTGCGGAAACGTGACCGGGTTTGCAAGAGTGTCACTAGCCCCGTAATGTTCTCCCCGTCGCCACCACGGAACGCCAGCCGCAAGGCAGGGCGGGACGGGGAGGCGGGCAGTCGAAGCGATTGCGAGAGTTGCGAACGCAAAGGCCAGCCCACTAGGGTTGGAACCAACGCCACACCGGACAACCGAGACCGGGCCGCACGAGCGGCGCCGCCGGGAAGATGGGCAGGCGGGATCGCAGCGAAGCGATTGCGAGACTTGCGAAACGGGAGAATGGCCCGATAGGGTCGAACTCGACACCAACCGGGTCAAACCGGGAGGTAGCAGAACTTGAGCTTGTCGCTCGCCCGGCCCCACCCCTTCGGGGGTGGATGTCGCAGTCGCCAGCCTGGCGGTGTGGGTGGGTACGCAGGGCGACGGTAGGCCCGAAGATGCGTGATCCGGAGGCGGGGCATCCCGCCGGTGATGGCAGCGTGTCGGAGATGACGCCGAACCCCTGGGGTACAGCCAACGTAACAGGCAGTGGCGCGGACCTTCCCGTCCGCAAGTCCCGCCCGTACGGCCTTGGTGAAGCCGCGAACCGCCCCGTCCCGGGGTAGGCGTGGTGGGAAGCTGTCCACGGATGCCCGTGGACGGTGATGTCAGGGGAACCGTGTGGACTTCGGAGGTCAGGGCTCACCGTTCACATCGAACGGGCCGGAGAGATCCGGCCGGAACGAAGCGAAGCGGCCGGAAGGATCCGGCCGGTCCTGCGGGTGAGGGACGGTGAGCCCGGTGGTCGGAGTAATCCTGCCGCTGAACCCCGAGTGATCACCCGAAGTTGAACGATCTGGCCCAGTAGGGCCAGGGCCCCCCGGACGCCATGGGCGTAGGTGCGAAACCGCCGGGGGGTTCTTGTCGGGCTGATTGCGAGAGTGTAACTAGCCCGTTCCGTGCGCCACTCGGCGGCACGGCAAGGTGCCAGGCGTCCGCCTGGCGAAGCAAGGGAGAACCATGGACTTCATCATCACCGCCACCCCCGTCAGCCTGGCCAAGTCTGGCCGGCCGGTCCTGGGTCTCCAGGAGCAGTTCGACAACCTGACCGAGCGCCACTTCGAGATGGCTCGGGAGCTGGACGCGGCCCGCGCCAAGCTGGCCAAGGCCGAGGTCCGGGAGCAGGTCTGGGCTGACATGATGATCGGCGCGCTCGACCGGGTCGAGAACCTGGAGGCTGTGGTCGAGGAGCAGGCGGTCACCATCGTCGGCTTGGACCTGTTCGTCTCCTCCCTGGAGATCTCCATCTTCTTCGACGGTCAGGCCTGATTGCGAGAGTGTAACTAGGCGAAACGCCCCCTTCGGGGCGTCCGCCCGGGGTGGTGCCCGGGTGCTGATGAGCCAGCCGCTCAACTCCGAAAGCGAGACAACATGACCTCCACCCGCATCAGCGACGTGGAAGACGAGGCGATGGCCGAGTACGCCCTCGGCCTCGACGATGACTACCGCTCCTGGCCGTCGTGGTGTACCTCCTTGAGCCGCAGGACCGAGGCCCCGACGCATGTCGAACTGTTCAGCTACACCGAGTACCCCCTGAGCATCACGGATGCGTCCAACTACCGCGTGGCGATCAGGCTGATCCGGGACGCAGCCGACAAGGGGCGTGACGACACCGCGGCCTCGGGGGAGCATCTCGTCGAGGTCGACGGCTCCGCGATGCACTACGGCTCCGCGACCGTCCTGTACGTCCAGGTCTACGAGGGTGGCTGCAAGACCGACTGCCCCGGTACTCATACCGACGAGTGCGAGCCGGATTGTGACCCTGACCTGGACTTCTGCTTCGGCGACGCCTGCGAGGGCGACTGCCACGGAACCCGTCGGTACACGGCCGCCTTCCGTGAGGCGGTCGCCCTCGCCGAGGGGGTGAAGCACGGGTACCCGCTGCTCGATGAGGAGGACTACAGCGAGTTGGAGGACGAGGTGTTCCAGGAGAACCTCCAGCTCGCCCTCGACGAGGTCCGGCGGGAGTTCGACCTGGACGAGGAGCACGACCACGAGGCGATCGTCGAGCGGGCCCACAATGGCCTGCGCGACCTGAAGTACGAGGCATGGTCGGCCGGCGACGTGTCGACCCGCAAGGTGGCAGAGGTGTACGCCGTGCATCGCGATGCGTACTTCGACGACCGGGCCCGCGACTTCCTCTGGGGTGCCATGCACGGGCAGGTCGAGCTGTTCGCGGTCTGATTGCGAGAGTGTAACTAGGCGAAACGCCCCCCTCGGGGGCGTCCGCCCGGGGTGGTGCCCGGGTGCTGATGATGCCAGCCGCATCCGTCCATACGAGGTCAAGTTGAAGACCACCCTGCACAAGATCTACTGCACGCTGAACCCCTGGGCCGGTCGCCGGGCCGAACGAGAGGCGTGGCAGAAGTTCAGTGATGCCGCGATGGCCTACTTGGAGTGCTCCGAGCGGTCGGCAACCGAACACGACCAGCTTCGCAAGGACGTCGACGAGCTCATCGACGTGCTCAATGACGGCATGCTGGCGGACTCGATCGGGGAGCGCCTCACCTGCACCGAGGCCGACGCCTTGGCGAGGTTCTTTGCCCGAACCGGGCACTCGCACGTCGCCGAGCTGTGGCTGGGGTGCCACGCCGAGGGCGACGACGGCGGCGATCTGCACCGCGACTACAAGGACGAGAAGGACGCCACCGGCACGGTCGTGGACCTCGACAAGTACCTCGTCGAACTGGCGGCGTGATCATGATCTGCGACTTCTGCATCTTCGGCCGGGCCACCTCCATGTTCGTGATCCCGATGGGGTTCTCGCTCTCGGTGGTTGACGATTTGGCCCAGCTCACCGAGCTGGACGGCGGCCGATGGCCCTCCTGCGACGACTGCGAGCCGCTGGTCGAGCAGCGTGAGGAGGCTGAGCTGACCGCCCGAGTCATGTCCGTCTTCAGGGAGAGCGGCCTGCTGTCCAGCTTCTCCCCGGAGGAGCTCGCGGCAATCGAGTCCCACCTTGACGGGAAGTTCACCGCGCTGTTCGACGCGGATCCGATCAAGCAGCCGATCTAGGCGAAACGCACAGGCCTGCCCGCGGTGGCCGGCCTGCGCGTCGGGGCGGGGTGGTGCCCGCCTCCTGACGATGCCAGCCGCATCCTGCGATTCCAGAGGTACACGTGACCAGCCAGAACAACCCCATGCTCGCCAAGGTCCGAGCGATCCTCGCCAAGGCCGAAGACCCGGCCGCCTCCCCAGCAGAGTCCGAGGCGTACTTCGCCAAGGCCGCCGCCCTCATGGCGAAGTACGGCATCGAGGAGACGATGCTTGCGGCAGCCAAGGCGCTGCCCGCGAAGCCGACGAGCCGCCTGATCAAGATCGAAGGCACCTACGCGAAGGACCGCCAGCAGCTCCTGAACCACGTGGCGGTGGCGCTCGGCGCGAGCACCGTCCTCACCAAGGTCCGCGACGAGACGACCGACAAGGTCGTCAGCGCCGTCGACATCTTCGCCTACGAGTCCGACCTCGACCGGATCGAGCTGCTGTACACGTCGCTGATGCTCCAGGCGTTCAACGGGATGCGACATGTCCGTCCGCTTCCCGGGGAGTCGACCACCAGCTACCGGAAGACGTGGCTGAGCGGCTTCGCGACCGCTGTCTATCACCGCCTCAAGAAGGCCGAGGAGGACGCGCAGTCCAGCTACGAGGAGTCCACGGGCACCTCGACCGCCTTGGTCCTCGCCGACCGCAAGACGCTGATCGAGGTCGAACGCGGCCGCAAGTACAAGAAGCTCCGGAAGACCCCGAAGCGGAAGCTCACCGGCTCGGGCTGGGGCGCGGGCAGCGCGGCTGGCCAGCGGGCCGACCTCGGCGGGAACCGCCTCGCCGAGACCCGCCGCCCCGCGCTGGTCGGGTGATCCCGTGACGACCGTGAAGCACATCCTGTGCGGCCCCCAGGGCGAGGAAATCGGCACCGGCTACTACCACTTCGGGTGGACGGCCACCAGGACAGATCGCGTACTCAGGCATACCTACCCGGACGGCACCGAACGCCTCGTCTGGGCCGATGTCGACGGCCGGGCGCTGATAACCGGCTGGTTCAAGCCCGGCTGGCACACAACCCTCTGACACCTTGCCGGCCGCCCTGTTCAGCAGGGCGGCCGGCCCTCCCAGACAGGACCCCTCATGCGTGCATACCGCCGACTCGGCATGGTCGTCGGCCTTCTGGCCGCCGCGTTTGCCGGTGCCCAGTTCCAGTCGCATCTCACAACGGAGCCGCCGGAGCCGCCGTTCGTCACGATCTTCAACGACGGCTTCACCGAGAGCAAGGTCGACGACTGCGAGCAGGGCTTCGCCCCCGCCTGCCACTGGCTCTCCCTGGGCTGACCGTTCCTCCCCGAAAGGCAGAACACATGGAAGCGATCAAGAACAAGGTCCGCGAGATCCTTGCGATACACCGGGAGGTGGAGGAGTGGCGCAATGACCACGACCCCGGCACCCCGGAGTGGTACACCCTGGTCAACCTCGCCGAGGTGGCGGCCGGGCTCGCATTCTCGCTGCCCCCCGAGATGCTCCCCGAGGAGGAGCTCCGAACCCCGAACCCCCGCGAGTACGAGCGGATCGACGAGATCCTCCGCCTCCTCGGAGAGGAGGCGGCGAAGTGAGCGGCCGGTGGAAGTACGAGGTGCTCGCCTGCACCGCCGACAGTCCGGACCACGGTGACTCCTGCTCGCTGTGGACGTTGGTCGACACCTACTACGGCCAGG
Organism: Kitasatospora sp. NPDC057940; assembly: GCF_042887425.1. Taxonomy (NCBI): domain Bacteria; kingdom Bacillati; phylum Actinomycetota; class Actinomycetes; order Kitasatosporales; family Streptomycetaceae; genus Kitasatospora; species Kitasatospora sp. NPDC057940. Next base: position 35,471 of record NZ_JBHVPH010000020.1, on the reverse strand, counting down.
CGTTCACCAAGGCCTTCGAGGCCGCAGCCGTCAAGGTGCACGCCCAGGTGCGGACGGTCAGCCCGTTCAACGGCAACAGCGTCTTGTCGTTCCACCACATCGAGGGCGGAGGTCTGTGCGAGTGGTGCGGTCCGGCGACCGGCCGGCGTGGGCCATGGATGCGCACGCCCAACGAGAACAGGTTCATGTGCCCGTCCTGCGTTGCCGACGGCGAGGCCGCGATGGACGTCCTGCACGGGGACAACGGCTGGCCCTGGAGTCGGAGCTACTGGCCCGTCCTGGAGGAGGCGGGCGACTAGGCCGACATGGCGAAACCCCTGGAAGGGGGTCGAGGCGGGGTGGTGCCCGCTTCCTGATGAAGCCAGCCACGACATCGAATTGAGGACACATGCCTGCGACCCTGACCGACCACGACGCCCCGCGCGTCTGGATCGGCTGCCTCGCCTGCTACAACAGCGGCCGGCTGACCGGCGACTGGTACGACGCCGATACTGCGGACCTCGTTGCCCCCGAAGACCTGCACTCCGGGATGACCGCTCACGAGGAGCTCTGGGTCATGGACCACGAGGGCTTCCTGGGACTCCTCACCGGCGAGTGCTCCCCGTCCCGCGCCGCCGAGTTGGCGGAACTCCTGGCCGAGATCCCGCCGTACGAGCGCAGCGCGTTCGCAGTCTGGTTCAGCACCTACGCGGACGACGACGCTGACCTCTCCTCCGTGACCGAGGAGTTCCGCGACTCCTTCGAGGGCGAGTGGCCGTCCCAGGCCCACTTCGCCCAGGAACGTGCGGAGAGGCAAATGAGCAACGAGCAGGAGGAGCTGATGAGGACCTGGCCGTTCAACGCCATCGACTGGGAGTCCGCCGCGGTGGAGCTGTTCTCCTCCGGCTACGACTCCGAGGAGGCGCCGGGCGGAGGTGTCTATGTCTACCTCATCGGATGACTGGCGGCCCGCCTGCATGGAGTGCGGCGACGTGCCCGAGCTCCTGGACGAAGACCTGACCTGCGGCCCGTGCCGCATCCGCATCCACCTGGAAGGCCAGAGCGTGAAGAAGACCGTCAAGTTCAGCATCGAGCGGACCACCGAGGCGGAGGTCGAGCTGGAGCTGACCATCCCGGACGAGTTCCTCGACGAAGACGGAGAGCTCGACGACGAGGACGCCTTCTGTGAGTGGCTCAACGACAACCCGCACGAGTGGGAGTTGTCGGAGCCGTTCTTCGAGGAGATCCAGGACACCACCGTCCTCGAAGTCCTCAACGCCTACTGAGTCCAGGAGATCAGCAATGCACCGATGGACCGTAGTTGCGCTGCACAACGAGGACAGTCAGGCCCTCCTGGTCGCCGGGGTGGTGGCGGGATGGCAGGGCGACGAAAGCAGCTCCCTCTATACGAGCGACAACCTATACCGCCTCACGAGCTTCGTTGAGGCCCCGACCGCCGACGAGGCCGAGGCGAAGGTGATCAAGGAGTTTGAGGCCGCGCTCGCCGAGATGGCCGCGGAGGAGGACTAACGCGTGGTGCCCGCGCTGAAACGCGCGGGCACCCGGCGAAACCCCGGTGGTGAATCGGGGTCGAGGTGGGGTGGTGCCCACCTCCTGACGATGCCAGCCGACATCAATCACTTACGAGGATACCCATGAAGCACTACGTCTGGTGCGGCCCTTGCGGCACCACGATTCTCCGTGCCATCCCGTCCGGCGAGTTCTCCTGCTTCCGCTGCGACGCCTCCACCGACCCGAACCTCGACCTCGTCCTGGACGAAGGCCAGACCTGGGGCGTCGACGAGGACGGCCGCCTGTACGGGACCGAGGTGGCGGCCCGATGAGCAGCTACCGCCTCCACCTCCCCCTCGACTTCGACACGCCGGCAGCCGCGCTCGCCTGGTTCGACGAGGCCCAGAAGACCGGCCTGCTCCCGGCCGAGGTGGACCTGTTCCACCCGGACGCACTCGACACGGCCATGCACGGTTACACCGACAAGGACCTGATCGTTCGGCGCTCCCGCGACCGGATTGCCGACCTTGCGGTGCGGACCGGCAAGGGGGCTCGTCGTGGCCGGTGAGGACGGGAAGTGCTCCTGCGGCTGCGGGAAGTCCACCCTGGTCAAGGTCCGAATACCAGCGATCACCATCACCATCGACCGGGACCGCTGGGCCGAGGAGGGTGGCTCCGAGCCCGACAACGACGCAGTTCGACGCACCGTCGTCGAGTACGTGTCCAGCTCCGTCGCGGACCTCTCGATGTTCGAGGCCACCGCGGCCAGCGTCAAGATTGCCCACCGGTGAGCGCCAGCACGACCGCCTTCCCCGACCTGGAGGAGCTGGTCGACCTCACGATGGAGGAGCTGGAACAGCTCGCCGCCCCCTGGCCGGCGCGGTGGCTCCTACCGCCGAAGCCCGGAGAACCCGAACGGGCCGTCTACCTCTGCGCCGGTCCCGGCGGTCTCGAAGTGGGCGTCCGAGACGCGCTCGGCCACGATCTCGACATCATCGGTGTCGAGTTCAACAAGGACGCCGCGGCAACCGCCGTCGCCGCCGGCTTCCAGCGGATCGTGGCCGACGTACGCACCCTTGACCCGACCCACCCGGCCCTCCGCTGGACCCGGGGCCTGATCGTCACCGCGCCGTGCCAGTGCTGGACACCAGCGGGCAAGCGGGCCGGCCAGGACCCCCGGAACCTCCAGATCCTCGACGACATGTTCGCCTGCGCCTGGGAAGCCACCGTCGGCGTCTGGGAAGAGGACCGATGCGGAGGGGGCTGCGGAGATGACTGCTCCGTCTGCTGGGAGGGCTGGTCCGGTCCCATCTACGGTGTGGAAGAAGTCCGTGCCATGGCAGCCGAGTTGAGCGACGACCGGATCGGCCTGCTTGCCGAGGTCGTGATCTGGGGCCTCGCCCTCAGCCGGGCCTGGGACGGCTTCGGCTGGATTGCGATGGAGCAGTCCAGCGCCCTCCCTCAGAGCGTGATCGACGGTATCCGCGCCGAGTTCCTCTGCGCTGACTGGCTGACCGTCGACTTCCACGTCCTGGACGCCGTGGACTACGGGCTGGCCAGCCGCCGCAAGCGGGTGTTCATGCTCGCCGTCCGTAACCGGTACCTCGTCCCCACGGCCGTCCGTCCGTCCTCCCCGCTGCCGGCCACCACCGCGGCGAAGGCGCTGGGCTGGCCGCCCGGCATCAGGGTCAACACCAGGGGGGTCCGAAGAACGGCGGGAGGCAACTGCTGGTCTGCGGACAAGCCCGCCACGGCCATCACGTCGAAAATCCGTGGGTGGTACTGGGAGCACGACCCGACCCACCGGTTCAGCCTCGACGAAGCCGCGCGGCTGGTCGGATTCCTCGCCGGATACCCGTGGACCGGCAGCCGAAGCTCCTGCACCCAGCAGATCGGCGACGTGGTGGCACCTCCGATGGCCTGCGTCGTCTTCGGCGCCCTCCTCGGCCTGCCCTGGGAAGCGCGGCTTCGCGCCTACCTCATCAAGCTCTACGACCGCACCCCGGCCGAGTACACGCTCGCCGTCTGAACGGAAAGACACATATGTCCCGCTTCCACCCCAACCTCCTGCTCCTGTCGATCGCCCGGAAGCGCCTCAGCTGCCCGGCCTGCGAGGCCGACCGCCTCACCTCCATGGCCGACGCGCGAACGGCTATCTGCCTTGCCTCCGACGTCGCGGTCGACGACATCGACCCCGCCACCGGCTACAACTACTCCCGCCGTTCCTACGACCGCGTGCGTGCCTCCTGGGTCGACCTCATTCGCCAGCACGGCGCCAGCGAGTTCTACGAGCTGCCCGACATCGCGAAGGTCCGGGCCCGGTGGGCCGAGAAGCGCCCCGAGTTCGTTGAGAACGACGACTGGCTGACCGAGGCGTTCGACGCGCACCGCGAATTCGTCGCCTCCCTCGGCCGGCCCTGCCGCCGTTCGTCCTGCGACATCCACTACCCCGCCCAGTGAGCACGAGGACCATCGCCATGACCGAGATCATCGACACCACCCCGGACGGCCGCTACCGAGTCCGCCTCGTCGCAGACGAGGATGCAATCAACCCGCGGGAGGATCACGACAACCTCGCGCACGTGATCACCATCGACACCTACCTCGGCCGGTACGTCCCCGTCGACAAGGACGGCGGCCCCCTTGCCGACGCCTGGAAGCGGGTGAGCTGGAACCGCTGGACCGGCGTCGAGTGCTTCAGCCGCTGGGCCCGCATCTTCCATGGCGCGATCGTCATCGAATCCCGGCCGGCACACGGGCCCGCCTCCCTCTGGTACCTCCTCGCCGACGACGCCGCCGCCCTCGGCATGCTGCCGGAGGCATACCTCGACGCCGAGCGCGCCGAGTACGAGGCCTGGGCCAACGGCGAGGTGTACGGCTACGTCCTGGAGGAGGCCGTCGACTGGCGGCGGGCCGGAGGCGAAGTCCGCACCACGTGGGAGCCCGTGGACTCCAGCTTCGGCCACTACGGCTACGGGTGGGCCGTCGTCGTCGCCCGCGAGGCGCTCGCGCTGCACGCCAACCGGCAGCAGGTGGCGGCATGACCAGCCACCTTGCCTGCCCGATCTGCACATCGACGAGCATCACCCTGACCGTCCGTGAGTGGGCCGTCTGCGACACCTGCAAGTACGGGGACCTCTGGGGCCGGTTCATGGCCTGCGACTGCTGGGGCTACGACTGCCCGGCCATCCTCAGCGGGCCCTGAAGAGCAGATGCGATTGCGAGAGTGTAACTAGCGAAACCCCTGGAAGGGGGTCGTCGCGGGGTGGCGCCCGCGGCCTGATGAGCAGCCGAAGCGGAGGAACCCATGAACGGCGAGGAAGTTGAGATCGCCAAGCTGAGGGCCGGAGATCGAGTCGAGGCCGCCAGCTACGACACCGGCGGACGCACCATCACCCGGACCGGCGTCCTGTTGGCCAAGCCGAGGCGCGTGGTCGTTCAGGTCTGGGGGCGCCGGGTCACGAAGTGGCGCCTCCATATCGACGCCCCGGGCTCCGAGATCGCCCGCGCGAACGCCGTCGCCCTCTGGCCGCACCAGCGCGTCAGGCGCCTCGACGCACCCACCGACTCCGACCAGAACGCTTAACCACAGGAGATCCCAAGTGAAGTACGCACCGTTCGCCGACTGGCTCACCGAGAAGGCCATCGCCGCCGGGTACGAGGTGGACCTGCCCCACCTCGGAGCCCGCTCCCGCCTCGCCGAGGCGGCTGGCCTGCACACCGGCAGCCTCAGCCAGATGCTCACCGGCTCCCGCCTGCCGGCCTGCGGGGCCTGGGCGCTCCTGGCCGAGGCTGTCAAGGTCGAGGTCAACGACCTGGCCGAGCAGGTCAAGGCCGCGCGCCGAACCGCCCCCCGGCGCCCGCGGCGATCCCGGGGCCCCCAGTTGATCGGCCTGGCCGGACTCGCCCGATCTGGGAAGGACAGCGCGGCCTCCGCCCTGGTTGAGGCCGGGTGGACGAGGAGGGCCTTCGCCGACCCACTCAAGGAGATGCTCTATGCCCTCGATCCCCTGGTGTTCGGCCCGAACGGGCAACGGATTCGACTGAGCGCGCTGGTCGACCGGCTCGGCTGGGACGAGGCCAAGAAGCTCCCCGAAGTCCGAGCCCTCCTCCAGCGAGGTGGTACGGAGGCCGGCCGCGGAGTGCTGGGGCAGAACGTGTGGGTCGACCAGATGTTCCGTGACGCTGACACCTGGTCGAAGCCGGTCGTCATCCCCGACGTGCGTTTCCCGAACGAGGCCGAGGAGATCAAGCGGCGCGGCGGCCTGGTTGTCCTGGTCGGCCGCCCCGGCCAGGCGCTGATTGACGGGGCCGGCCACGTCAGCGAGCACGCCCTCGCCTACTGCCCGGTCGACGCCACCATCCTCAACACGGGCACGCTGGCGGACCTCGGTGACCGCATCAGGGCGATTGCGAAAGTGTGATTGCAAGAGTTGATATGCCCCGGTCCATTGAGATAGTGTAACTAGCGAGAGAGAGGGAAACCCCTTGAACACCAACACCCTTGTTCACAGCCCTGCGATCCTCGGGGAACTCCCCGAGGGGACCGTGATCCGCGACGCGGACGGTGACACCGGGACCAAGGCCGGAGACGGATTCGCCGTCGTCGGCTGGCGCTACCCGCTGGCGCCTGAGTGGTTCGCGATGCCGGCCACCGTCGTCGGGCCGCCACCCGCAACCGTCCAACTGATCGCCGACCTCAGCAGCCCGCTGACCCTTCCGGTACTGCTCGCCGAACTGCGGAGCATCGCTGCCGACCTGAACTACCTGATTGAGCGCCAGGAGAGCGAGCTCGGCGAGCTTCGTGACGGCTGCGACGACGTGCCGGCCGGAAAGCTCGCCGACTGGGACGAGCTGAAGGCCGACCACCACGAGGAAGGCTCGGCCGCACTCGGCAGGGTTCTCCTTCGCCTGGGAGAGCTCACCAGCACCCGGAGCGGCCCGTGAGGCTGACCCCCCGTAAGGAAGAAGTCTCCGCTGTCGTCGCGCTGTTGGAGTCCCAAGACTTCGACAGCGCCGACCAGATGGCCAAGGCCATCCTCAAGGAGGCCGGCGAGATCCTCCAGATGCGCGACTGGTTCGCCCTCGCGCACACCTGGAACGACGGAAGCCGCGGCCTCAACTGGGCCCCGTTCGGCAACGAGTCCGAAGCCGTCGCCTTCGCCAACAAGATCGCAATCGGGGGCACGGCGCGCCTCATCAAGCTCTACGCCCCCGGCGTGACGCTCGCCAACATTGACGGCAAGAAGGGCTGGAAGGGCTACTGCCAGGACGCCGAGTGCGGCCACGCACCGAACGTCCACTCCGCCGTCGCCGCCGCCCGAGGCGCCTGCCACATCCCCACCTGCCCCTGCGGGCAGTTCCGAAAGTAGACGGAGGTAACCGCATGACGGCCAAGCCCGTCACCTTCTGGACCTGCCCCTGCGGCTCGAAGAGGGCATACGAAGACGCGCACGCTGCGGTGAAGGCCCTGGGCAAGGCCCAGGCGAAGCGTGCCCGGATTGCCGACCGCCGGGGAACCGGCCGCGGGATCCGTCAGGAGAACCGCGCCTACGAGTGCGAGTACGGCATGTACCACCTCACCGCGCAGTCCCGTACGAGCTACCTCGGGGTCGCCGCTTGACCTCGACCAACGCCTGATGCAGGGCGGAAGCAACCGGCTGCTGACCCCGGAAGAAGTCGCGACGTGGCTCAAGGTCAGCGAGATCACCGTCAAGAACAAATACCGCGCATGGGGCTTGCCCTGCCAGAAGGTGGGTCGACTGCTGCGCTTCCGTGAGCGGGACGTCGTGAACTACCTCGACAAGAACTACGGGTAGCACCAGCAGGCCGTACAGCCCCACGAGACAGAGAGGGGGCCGCATGGCCACCGTCTTCCAGAAGTGCAAGGAAGAACCAGGCAACCGTTACTACCCCTGCGAAAAGGTGCGATGCGGTCATAGCTGGACCGTTCGCTATCGAGAGCCGGGTGGACGGACCGCGCGCCAGCGTGAGAAGACCTTCGCGAAGAAGACCGGCCCGGACGGTGCCGACGCCTTCTCCACGAAGGTCGAGCACGACAAGGGGATGGGCATCTACCTCGACCCCCAGCGAGGCGCCATCACCCTCCGCGCGTACGCGAAGGAGTGGATCGAGCGGCAGATCCTTGCCGAGGGGACCATCCGGAACTATGAGGGGTTCATCCGGAACCATCTTGTACCCCACCTGGGCCGGAAGACGCTGGCCGGCCTCGGGAAGCCCGACTTCGAACGGTTCATCGCCGCCCTTCACCGCAACGGCGAGGGTATGGCGGCCTCGACCATCAATGACCGGATGAAGTTCGTGACGGCGATGATGGAGGCAGCCGTCACCGAGAAGCGAATACCCGAGAACCCGGCAGCGGGCGTCAAGATCGTTCGGACGAGCTCTCTGGCCGTGGACGAGGACGAGATCCCGACCCCCAGCGAAGTGCACCTCATTGCGACGCACATCGCGCGCCAGTACCGGCTGACGATCTACCTCATGGCGGGGGCTGGCGAACGTCCGAGCGAGGCCCTGGCGTTCTCAAGTGAATGCTGCCGCCCCGGGCACATCCGAATCCGCTGGCAGGTCAGCGCGAAGGCGAACCGCGGCGACTGCCGTACAACCTTCGTGCCGCTGAAGCACCGGGCGGAAGGCGAGTATCGCGACGTCCCGGTTGCCCTCTTCCTGGAAGAGGAGATCGAGGCGCACGAGGAGCTCTACCCGTCGATTCCTGTCACCTTCAAGGACAAGGGCGGCAAGGAGAAGACGCTCCACGTCTACTTCGCGCCCCGAGACCGGGGTAAGGGGACGATGCCGACCGCATCGACCTTCGGATACCACTTCAAGAAGGCCTGCATCGCCGCCGGCCTGGTCGACGCGGACGGGAAGCCGAAGTACACTCCCCGCAGCCTCCGGCACTTCTTCGCCTCCAGCGCCCTGGCGAACGGCGTCCCGATTCACGAGGTGTCGCGGTGGATGGGTCACAAGAGCATCAAGACGACCGTGGACATCTACAGCCACCTCGTTCCGGGGGCCTTCCATCGTTGCCGGGAGGTCATGGACGGCGTCCTTCGACCGGTGCAGGTGGACGTGCAGAATCCCGCCTCGGAGAGCCCCGAGGACTACGGGACCGTGGCGTAGCTGTGCTGACCTGCGGAATCCGTGCTGGTTCTGTACTGACTTGGCCCGTCCAGAGTGCTATTTCCGCAGGTCACAGCCTTGTCGTTGACATTCCGCTTCAACGTCTAGTCGAACTGCGGAAAGGCCGCCTGACCTGCGATGGAGCGGGTTGGGCGGCCTTTCGGTCCGCAAGGGGTCCGCAACCCTGCCGCCCCTGGCCAACGCAACCGACGCCAGCTACATCGGCATCCCCCGCGCCGCCGCCCTTGTCCTGCCCCCCAACTGCCAGCGTTGAGCCGATCATCCTGCTCAACCCCAAGGTCACCGCCGTCTCCGACGAGACCGACTAACAGTACGAGGGCTGCCTCAACTTCCTTGACGTCCGCGGCATGGTCCCCCGACCCCTGCGCATGGATGTCACCGCCACCACCTCGACGGCACCATCACCACGGTCACCTACGAGTTCGGCCTCGCCCGCCTCATCGCCCGCGAGATCGACCGCCTTGACGGCCTCCTCTGCACCGACCGCATGCGCCCCGACGTTCACCCGATCTCGGTCGAGGAGTACCGGGGCACGGGCTCGTCCTGGGCCTATTGAGAGTGAGTCGTTGTTGGGTGTCATCCGACGATCACAGGCGTACACCCGAGGGCGGGGGTGGCGCCGACAGGGGCAGGCCCCCAACTTGTTGGTGGTGTGGTGTACCTGGGCAGCAGTCGATCGGTTCCCTGCATTGATGGATCGCCGACTGAGGCGATTAGTCAGAGGGCGGCGGCTCACCTACACAGTCTCATTGACATGCCGGTCCAATTCCTAGGCTGTCGGAGCCTGCCAATCCGTATGAGACTTGTCGGCCGAAGCGCTCCATCATCACCGCAGCCAGGGCGTGAGGTCGATTCCAGTTGGCGGGGATGGTGGTGGGCCGGCCTGTGGATCCGATTCCACGGTGCGGGCCCACTGGAGCAGGTCTAGGACGAAGACCATCAAGAGTCGCCGTTGTTCTCTCTCGCTCTCTAGTTCTCGGTCGAGCCGGTCTGTGATCGCGATGAAATCAGCTCGGCGGTTTGAAGAGCGGGACTGGGTCCACGTCAGCAGACCTACCACGAGTGCAGCGCAGGCTGCGGAGAGCGCTCCCAATTCCATGTCATGCCCTCCAGGCCCGCAGCTCAAGCAAGGCGTCCCCCAAAGTCACCTCATACGTGTCGCGGTGTCGACTCAGCTGGGCGCCACTGACGCCTACCAGTGGATGAGTCAAGGCAATTGCGAGATCCTTTGGGTAGGGATATCCCGTCCACTGTAGTTCCCAGGACTTTCCCTCTCCCCATAGCCTTCGTTGCACGCCTTCCCTGAGTGGGAGCCTTTCTTCTCTGCGATCTCCCGGCCGATCCAGTGGGTCCCAATCCCAGCTGGTGGCCCATTTCCCTTTGGGATCTTCCATGGTGTAGCGCGTTACCAAGCCTGCCAACAGTGCTCGGGCGTTGCTAGTCATCTTCGGGATTGCGTCGAGTGCGTGCTGCTCTCGCATTGTCAGCTCATCGTCGAGCGTCAGGTGATCGCGCAAAGGGCTTGCGTCTCCTGCGCTTGAAGGCACTTCTCCAGCCGGGCTGGAAGTGACGACCAGACGTGCCCCTGTGGGGAGGTGCTGCATTACGTAGGTTCGATGGTCGGACTCATGGGTCGACGCTAGGCGCAGGCCAGGGATGCGCAGCGGGGCACCCGGAGAGCGTGTCGGCAGGATCCACGCCGTGACATTATCGGGAGCTCGTGAGTCACTGACGACCAGCGCGTCGTCACGAGATGAGATGACTGGATCGTAGGCACTGAGTGTGCTGCACTCCCACCCCATGCCTGCTGGGGAAATCCGCCCCTTATTGAGAAGTGCCAGTGCGAGGAGGGCGCGGAATTCTTGCTGTTCTGGCCTTGGCGAGTCCAGACCCAGGTCACCTGATGCTCCGACTCCTGCCAACGCAGCGGTGTAGCTCTCCCCGGTATACCTGCGCCGTACGGAGGCCGCCTTTTGGCGAGTCCGACTGGCCTGCCGATGTTGCACCTGAGACGTAGTGGACTGTGACTGCCGACGTTCTGCTTCAACCCCACGCAGAGCAGTGGTGTATTTGGAACCGCTCAATGAGGCCGCGTGTCGTACCGCACGCTTGCGTGCACTGTTCTGAACCATGCCGTCCTCCGGGGGCGGAGGCGCGCTCCCGCCCGCGCCGGCCCCTCGCAGGGAACGACGATGGCTTACGCGAGCCGGAGGCCCTTGTCCGTCGCAGCCGAGGCAAAAGCGGGAGATGTGCCTGGGCCGGAGTTCGGCGTGCGTACCCGCCGATGGGGGCAGTCTAGCCCAGCGGTAGTGGGCGTAGGAGGCTCTCGTGCACTTGGGCATCGGCCTCCTGGGCCATCGGCTAGCGGGCGCGTTTGCTGATCGAGAACGGATACAACTTCGTCGTGTTCCCTTCGGGCTCGGGTGACGGGTGCTACTCGACCTGGGGCGGCCAAAGTGTTGGTGGTGAGGTCAGAGGTACAGCTTGACAGCTGGTAGCTGCGATCGAACTGGTCTTCGCAGGATGTATTGAGACGACTTCGAGTGAAGCCACTCGTTGGGGCTGTCGAATCTGTGACTCTGTGTCAGGTCTGACGCCACTATGTGGCTGCCGTACGGAGGGAGTGGTGGGGCCAGTGGGTGAGGAAGTGCAGCTGGCTGCAGTGGCCAGTGCTGCTGCGGTTGCCCTTGTGACCGAGATGGTTAAGGACAGTTGGGCTGGCGCGAGAGAGTTGGCGATGAGGCTGTTCCATCGAACTGGCCAGACCGAGGAGGAGCGGCAGCTCGCAAGGCTCGATGCCGATCAGGAACAGATCGGGGAACTGAACCGAACCGAGGTCGAGGAGCGGTGGCGCCGGCGGCTGCTTACGTTGGCTGAGGACTACCCGGAGGCCGCAAAGGATCTGGCGCTCCTGGCGAGTCGAGCTTCGGAGTCTCCGCTGACCGGGATCAGCCAGACCGCGACAGGCAACAGTGGGCCAGTGATTCAGGTTGGCCGGGACAACTTCGGCAGTCTGAATACTGAAAGGCGCTGAACGGTGACCGTCGGATATCCGCAAGGCCCTACTTCCCAGTCGGCCTCCGGCAACACAGGCCCAGTAGTACAGGTGGCAGGGCCGAACTCCGGTCCCATCAGCATTACCCGGCGCCCGAAGCTGCCGACGCTCCCTGTTTCGGCGCGAGAACGCAGAGCTGCCACCGAGCCTCTTTGGGTCCACACACCGACGCCGCAGCGTGTCGCCAATGTGTTGTCCACGAGGGGCTTGGCAGTCATCACGGGTGAGTCGGGAACAGGCCGCGGTGTCTCTGCGATCAGGGCGATTGAGCTGCACTTGCCCAGCGCCCCAAAGCCAGCAGAACTATTTCATGTCGCCCAGGACTGGGACGACGACGAGACCCCGGACCAGGAGATCCTCCCCGACCCGGCAGCCGGGCGCGGTTACCTTCTCGACACTACGCTGCGCTCGCTACCTGCTGACACCGTCCACGCCCTCATCTCCTGGGCTGAAAGGCTCCATGCTCAAGGCAGCTGTGTGGTCATCATCGGCAGGCCTAGCGACTGGTCGGGCGATCCAGGTCTGGCCATCGCGGCAGTGCGCCCGGATGCCGTACAGGTTGCCCGCAATTATCTTCATTTCGAGCTGGGTAGCCCCGACAAGGCCGAGTGGCTTGAAGCTGACCCCAAGCCGGCCCGGAGCGGCCTGTTCGGCGGCACGGCCAACCTGGCTGCCGGAGTCTTTTCCGATCTGATCACCCGGGCGGTCAGGCCAACCGACGCAGTGGCGATGGCGGAACGGCTGCACCGGGTTACCTCTGAACGCCTTGAGCGAGCCCTGCAGCACGCGCGTGACAAGCAGAGCGCTCAAGATACGAGTAATCAACAGCTCCAGGCCATTCAGGACGAAGTCCGGGAATGGTCGGTCTTCCTGGAGCGTGTCCTGACCGAAGCCGGCACTCGTGGCCAGGACCGCGTCATGCTCCTTGCTGGTTCTTATCTGGAGAACGGCCCCGTCGAGTCGTGTATCAAGGCCGCAAACGCCTTCGGAGACCGTGATGAAGGGGCAGCTCGCCGCTTCCGTGAGGGCCGCAGCCCGCGCCGTCGAATGCAGGATGTTGGTGTTGATGTCTCCGATGACGACCGAGCGGTCTTCGATCGGCATCCGGGCTTGGCGATGGCCGCCATCCGTATGGACTGGCACCACTGGGCAGATGAACGGAGCACCACCCGAGAGTGGCTTCTTAAGATCACTGCTCCTGGAGCGGTCGCTGCCAAGTGGGCCCAGCAGATCGGCGACCGGTTGCTGGAACTGTCACGCACGGCTATTGATGGGCCGTTCTTCCCCGTCGTGGAGGCATGGGCGGGCATCGATGACGCCGACCGGATCGCCATCGTCTCGGGCTTGATGGCGAGGGCGGCCAGCACACCCGAACTTGCCCGCAAGGCCCATAAGACTCTGCTGGACTGGGCGAAGGCATCGACGGAGAGTCGGCGGGCCGTAGTAGCGGACGTCTGCAGCGGCAGCTACCGCCAGACCTGGCCGCACAGCGCCTTCACCCGGCTGCGGCATCTCCTGGCCTATGACGATGCGCCCGGCCGTACCGCTGCCCAGGCCGTGATCATGCATGGATCCGCAAGCGGCACAGGCCTCGTTCATGTTGTCAACACTGTCGATACCTGGCTTGATCGCTACGCTCAGAGCCCTACCAGTGCTCGGGCATTCCTGGCCTTGGCCGACCCCGAGCCGCAGCACAGTGTCCTTCCCAACCTGCTTACTCTCGCGCGCTCTGAACCCCAGTACCGCGATTTCCTCATCGAAGGTTGGCGGGTGACGCTCTCCCAGCATGAGGTGCGTGACCAGGCACACGACGTTCTCGTGGCCTGGGCGCGAGCTGCCCATGACGACCGCCTCGACCCACAACTCATCTTTGAGCTGCTCACGGACGTACGTAACGCCCACACGCCTCTTGATGCGATGTCTCGCTTCCTTTACGGACATCCCGATCGTGAGGACCCTGCCCTCATTGGTGCCCGACTCGCATTGGCCAACGTCCGCGCCTGCGATCATGCCGCATGCAGCAGGGCGGACTGTCCTGTCCAGCACTCCTTTGTGAGTCCACCGAAACCAGTCTGACGCCGGCCGACAGAAGAGAAGCCTGAAGAAGCGCACCACGTACCGTCTCTGCGGTGATCAAGACGAAAGTCGGTCCGCAGGCAGTCCGCAGGACGCCCGATCGCGACCGTCGCGGGTTATCGCTGACCAACCAAGAAGTCCCTGGTCAGCGGCGTGATCGGCGTTCCGCCGCAGGTCAGGATCGGCTATCAAGCGTTCCGCTTCAACGTGTAGCCAGGTGCGTGCTGTACGTGACCCGGCCGTTCGGGCGTGCAGGTCGGAAGGGGCCGGTTCCTCCGGGGGCCGGCCCCTTCGTCATGCCCGTGCTGGATGTTCCGGGGCGGCCGGTCCGGTCAGGGGCGGATGCTGATGGTCAGGGTGCCGTCCGGGGTGGTGGTCACGGTGACGTCGTCGAGGGTGGCGGCGTGGGCGTTCGGTCGGTGGGCGGCGGCGCGGGGGCCGATGCCGATGACGCGGATGCCGGCGGCGCGGGCGGCCGTGATGCCGGCGTCGGAGTCCTCGAAGGCGAGGCAGTCGGCGGGGGCGAAGCCGAGGGCGGCGGCGCCCTTGAGGAAGCCCTCCGGGTCTGGCTTGCTGGCGCCGACGGACTCGGCGGTCACCAGGACGGGCGGCATCGGCAGGCCGGCGGCGCCCATCCGGACCCGGGCGAGCGGTTCGTCGGCGGAGGTGACCAGGGCGTGCGGCAGGCCGTCCAGGGCGGCGAGGAAGGCGCCCGCGCCGGGGATCGGGACGACGCCGTCGGTGTCGGCGCGCTCGGCGGCGAGCATCTGCCGGTTGTCGGCGAGGTTGAGTTCCACCGGGCGGTCGGGCAGCAGTTCGGCCATCGTCGCGTGGCCCTGGCGGCCGTGGGCGACGGCCAGCACGGCGACGGGGTCGAGTCCGTGCTGCTCGGCCCAGCGGTGCCAGCAGCGCTCGACCACGGCGTCGGAGTTGACCAGGGTGCCGTCCATGTCCAGGAGGAGGGCGCGAGCGGTCAGCTGGAGGGGTGTGGCGGGCATGGGGCTGCTCCTCGGGCAAGGAAGGACGAGCTCTTTGTTCCCCGATGATACAAAAGATCAGCCGAGTAGGTGGGCGTTGACCGCGCGGGCCGCCTCGGCGAGCTCCGGCAGCTCCACCACCTCGACCCCGGCCGCCGCCAGCAGGGCCGTGCCCTGGCAGTCGGTGACGAACAGGTCCGGCTCGCGCCAGGCCACCACCACCCGCGGCACGCCCGCCGCGATCAGCAGCCGGGCGCACGGCGCCGGCCGCGAGGCGCGCTGTCCGCACGGTTCGAGCGAGCTGTAGACGGTCGCCCCGCGCAGCCGCGGGTCGCCGGCCGGGAGCTTGCCGAGGGCCGCCTCCTCGGCGTGGTCGTGCGCGTCGCCCTCCCGGCTGTAGCCCTCCGCCAGGACCTCGCCGTCGGCGCCGACGATCACCGCGCCGACCGAGAAGGCCGTCGCGGACGGCGGGCAGCGGCGGGAGAGTTCGACGGCCCGGCGCAGGTGGTCGAGGTCGGTGGTCGCGGGACGGGCTCCGGTCACGGGGCGGGCTCCTTCGGGGCGTACCTGAGCAGGACGACGTCGTCCACCGTACGTGCCTCCAGCAGGCGCATCCGCCGGGCCGGGCCGCCCGGGAACGCGGCCGGGCGGACGAACCGCGGCGCCTCGGCCTGGCCGACCAGCAGCGGGGCGACCGCCAGCTGGAGCTCGTCCGCCAGGCCCTGGGCCAGGAACTGGGTGTGCACGCCGCCGCCGCCCTCGACCATCAGCCGGCGCACCCCGCGCGCGCCCAGGTCGTCCAGCACCGCGCCGAGGTCCACCGCGCCGCCGAGCGAGACCACCTCGGCCAGCCCGTCCAGGCGGGGCCGCAGCACGATCGCGCCGGCGTCCGTGGTGTAGGCGAGCCGGGCGCCGCCGGTGTGCCAGAAGCGCAGGTCGGCGTCGAGCGCGCCGCTCGCGCTGAGCGTCACCTTCAGCGGGTGCTCGGCGCGGCCGTCCGCGAGCCGGGCGGCCCGGCGTGCGGGGTCGTTGACCAGCAGGCGCGGATTGTCGGCGCGCAGCGTGTTGCCGCCGACCAGGACGGCGTCGGCGGCCGCGCGTTCGGCGTCGACCCGGTCGAAGTCGGCCCGGTTGGAGAGCAGCAGGCGGTCGGGGGAGGCGTCGTCGAGGTGGCCGTCGAGGGACATCGCGGCGCTCAGCAGGACGAAGGGGCGCTGGCCGGGCATGGGCGGGGGGACCGTTCTCTCGGGTGCGCCCCCACGGTACGGCCGGCGGGGGTGCTGCGGTCGCCGGGTGATCGACAGGTGAGACGAATCTTCTCGGAATGCGGAACGTCCACTAGCGTCGGAGGCATCGCGGAAACCGACCATCCCCAGGGGGACGCCATGACCGGACAGCAGCCCGACACCGTCTACACCCACGGCTACCAGGAGGCCGTGCTGCGCTCGCACCGCTCCCGGACGGCGGCCGACTCGGCCGCCTACCTGCTGCCCGAACTGCGCCCCGGGCAGGCGCTGCTGGACATCGGCTGCGGGCCCGGCACGATCACCGCCGACCTGGCCGAGCTGGTCGGCCCGGGCGGTCGCGTGGTGGCCGTGGACACCTCCGCCGAGGTGCTGGAGCAGGCCGCCGCGTACGTGGCCGGCCGAGGCCTGTCCAACGTCGCGTTCGAGGTCGCCGATGTCCACGAACTGCCCTACCGGGAGGGCGAGTTCGACGTGGTGCACGCTCACCAGGTGTTGCAGCACGTGGCCGACCCGGTGGCCGCGCTGCGCGAGATGCGCCGGGTCGCGGCGCCGGGCGGTGTGGTCGCGGCCCGGGACGTCGACTACGCGTCGATGACCTGGTTCCCCGAGGCGCCCGCGCTGGACCGCTGGCTGGAGCTGTACGAGCGGATCGCCCGCGCCAACGGTGGTGAGCCGGACGCCGGGCGGCGGCTGCTGTCCTGGGCGCGGGCGGCGGGCTTCACCGACATCGCGGCGAGCGCCACCACCTGGACGTACGCGACGCCCGAGCAGCGCGCCTGGTGGGGCGGGATGTGGGCGGACCGGGTGACCGGCTCCGCCATCGGCCGGACGGCGGTGGAGCGGGGCTTCGCGGACCGGGCCGAACTGGCGCGGATCGCGGCCGGCTGGCGGGAGTGGAGCGCCGCCGGGGACGGCTGGTTCTCCATGCTGCACGGCGAGATCCTGGCGCGCGGCTGACCGGGGGTCGGGCCGGCGACGGTCCGGGGGCGGCGCCGGGCGGCGGGTTGGAGAGCGGGACGGGCGGCGGGGTGGGAGAAACGCCCGCGCGGGCGTTCGGAAAGATCGGGTAAAGTCGCGCGTCCGCTCGTACCGGGGCCGTTCGGGCCCGTCCGGCCCGTTGCTGGAGGGGGCGAGCCGACGAGTCGAGCTGCCGAGTCGATGCCCGTACCGGCGGGCCGGGGGAGTCCACGTGTCCAAGCCTGCGTCCGAGCCGCCCGCGCCGGGGCCGGAGTCGCCCGCGGCCGATCCCCGCACACCGGCCCACGAGGCCGCGCCGGCGAAGCAGGCCGAGCGGGCGGGGAAGTCGGAGCAGGCGGACCGGCCGGAGCAGCAGACGCAGCCCGAGCCGGTCGCGGTACCCGGCCGGCCCGGCCCCGCCGCCCCGCCCGCGCCCGCGCCCGCCGCCCCGCCCGTGCCGCCCCTCCCGCCCGAGCCCGCCAACCCGTGGGCCGCGCCCCTGCCGTCGCAGTCCCGGTCGCAGGCCCCGCCGCAGCCACCGCCCCCGCCGCTGCCCGCCGGCGGCTGGGCGTCGGTGCCGCCCGCCGCGCAGTCCGGACTCCAGCCCGGCTTCCCCTACCCCCGGCCCGCCCCCGTCACCAACGGTTTCGCGGTCGCCGCCCTGGTGACCGGCCTGGTCGTGGTGGCGCCGGTGGCCCTGGTGTTCGGCATCATCGCGCTGGTCCAGATCAACCGCCGCAAGGAGCGCGGCTTCGGCATGGCGTTGACCGGCCTGGTGCTCGGCGTGGTCGGCACGGTGCTGCTGTCGCTCGTCGTGGCCGGTTCGGCCTTCGAGTCCCCCGACGGCGGCCGGTTCGGCCAGTCCGTGAAGGCTCCGGCCGGGTCCGTCCCGTGGGCCGCGCTGAAGTCCGGGGACTGCTACAACACCCCCGACAACGGCAGCCGGGCCGACCCCGAGGGCGGGGACGAGACGCTCTACTGGGTCCGCCGGGTGCCGTGCTCGGCCCCGCACCACGGCGAGGTGGCCGGCACCGCCCGGATCCCGGCGAGCGACGGCCCGTCCTACCCGGGCGAGGCGACGGTCCGCCTGCGGGCCGCCGAACTGTGCCGCACGGTGCTCGACGACTACGCCCTCGACCAGTGGGCGATCCCGGACGGCATGGACGACGTCTACCTCTACCCGACCCGGGGCAACTGGAGGTCCGGCGACCGCTACGTCACCTGCGCGTTCGAGGACCGCGACGGCGAGCACCTGGGGACGGTCCGCACCGACCGGGGCAGCCTGAACCCCGCCCAGCTGGCCTACCTGGAGGCCGTCCGGGGCTTCAACGACGCCTACGCGGAGCAGCCGAGCAAGGGCTTCGCGGACGCGTCGTCCGAGTACCGGACCTGGGCCCGGCGGATGTCCACCGCCTCCCACGCGGAGGCCGCGGCGCTGAACAGGGCGTCGGTGGCGTGGCCGGCCGAGGTCAAGCCGGCGGTCCGCAAGCTGGCCGCGGCCCAGGAGGCGGCCGCCACCGCCTGGGACGCGGCGGCCTCCGGCGACGACCTGGAGGGCGACGTCCGGCGGGCCCGGGCGCTGGTGACCAAGTCGGTGCCGCTCAGCATCGAGATCCGGCGCGGGCTCGGCCTGTCCACCGGCGAGCAGGTGCCCGACCTCCAGGTCTGAGCCGCTGACGGGTCCGGGCCGTCGAGGGGGCTGATCCACCGAGGGGTCCGGGCCGCCGGGCGCGGCCGGGTTACCCGCCGTTAACCGCACCCGTACCTGCCGGTAGCGAGCCGCCCGTAGCGTCGTGGGGGCGGATCCCCGGCCCGACCCCCACGCAGGCCGGGGATACGCTCCCCGCCATGAGCGCCTTTCGGGTGATGCGGCAGGACGACAACGGCAACCGCTTCCTGGTCGCGGCCGGGCTCGACCGCGTCGCGGCGGAGCGGCTGGCGGCCGAGTTCGAGGCCCGCGGCCACAAGCAGCTGTACTGGGTCGAGGCCGAGGCCACGACTGCGGCTGCGGACGGCGAGGGGCCGGACAGGACCTAGGGTCGGGCCCATGGACAAGGCGAGCGAGAACACCGTCGAGCCCCGGATCGTCGTCGGCGGCGCCCTCATCCACGGGGGCCGGGTGCTCGCCGCCCGGCGCAGCGCGCCCGCGGCGGTGGCGGGGCGCTGGGAGTTCCCGGGCGGGAAGGCCGAACCCGGTGAGACCGAGGCGCAGGCGCTGGAGCGGGAGCTGCTGGAGGAGCTGGGCGTCCGGGCGCGGGCGCTGGAGCGGCTGCCGGGCGCGTGGAGCGTCCGGCCGGGTCTGGAGCTGCGCTTCTGGGCGGCCGAGCTGCTGGCCGGCGACCCCCGTCCGCTGGAGGACCACGACGAGCTGCGCTGGCTCGGCCCGGCGGAGCTGGACAGCGTCGACTGGATCGAGCACGACCGCGACGTCCTGCCGCACGTCGCTCGGTTGCTCCATGCATAGGGCGGCCTGAGCCGGTGTGCGACGCGCGGGGTACGGGGTAGGTCAATCAGACAAGACGACCCGGCGGCCGGGATAGCCTGGGTTCTGCTGGGTATGTCACTTTTCGGCACTATTCGTCACCATCGGTGAGCCGCCCCAGCCGGCGACGCCGATCCCGACCAGAGCCGGAGGCCCCGTCGGTGTCGAGTACCGGGAACGGCGGCGGAGGAGCACGGCGGACAGGCGCCGCGGGGAGCGCAGCCGCCCGTGCCCGGCTGCGCCGGGGCGCCGGGCCCGCCGCCCCGCAGCCGACGGCCGGCCGCCGTCGGCCGGCCGCCGCCGATGCCCCCGAAGCCCCGCGGCCCGACCAGCCGGCGCCGACCCTGGCCGTCCCCGTCTCCGACCCGGGCCCCCAGCCCGGCCTGCGCAGCCGGCCCGCCCGGCCGTTCCCCGGCGGGCCGTCCGACGCCCCGTACGGCCCCGGCGCGCCGGCCGAGGGCAGTCTGCTCGACATGCTGAAGGTCGCCATCGCGATCCTGGACACCGCGGGCCGGGTGGTGCTCTGGAGCCCGGCCGCCGAGGAACTGCTCGGCTGGCCGAACGAGCTGCTGGTCGGCCGCCGGATCGACGAGCTGATCCCCGACCAGGAGCAGGTCGGCCGGATCCGGGCCGCGATCCAGGACACCCTGCGCCACGGCCGCTGGGCCGGCAACGCCGAACTGCGCGACCGGGACGGCGTGCCGGTCGCGGTGGACGCCCGGATCTCCCTCCTGGTGGACGGCGACGGCACCCCGTTCCTCCAGGTCAACATGGCCGAGGCGGCCGCCGTCCGGGCCGTCGAGCACGACCTCGCCGTCCGTGACGCGCTGTTCGAGCAGTCCCCGCTGGGCATCGCGATCATGGACACCGAGCTGCGCTACACCGCCGTCAACCAGACCCTGGCCGCGATGAACGGCGTCGCCCTGGAGGACCACGTCGGCCGGACCACCGGCGAGACCCTGCCCGAGCGGGCCGCCGACGAGATCACCGCGATCCAGCGCCAGGTGCTGGCCACCGGCGAGCCGGTCATCGACGTCACCCTCGCCTCCCCGGTCACCGCCCGCTCCGGCTACCGCTCGATCTCCTACAGCCGGATGACCGACCGCTCCGGCCGGGTGCTCGGCATCTCCGGCACCGTGATGGACGTGACCGAGCGCTACCGCGCCGTCGCCAAGGTCGAGCACGCCCGGCGCCGGCTCTCGCTGCTCAACGAGTTCGGCTCCCGGGTCGGGGACCTGCTCGACGCCGCCCGGATCGCCCAGGAGCTCGCCAGCTCCGTCGTCCCCCGGCTCACCGACCACTCCGCGGTGATCCTGCTGCAGGCCGTCGCGCACGGTGACGACCTGCCCCGGCACGGCCACGACCGCCGCACCTCGCTGCTCCAGCTCGGCACCGCCTCCGTCCAGGACGGCCCCGAGGTCGAGGTGATGCTCCGCCGCGGCGCCCGGATCACCTTCGCCGAGGACTCCGCCTGCGGCCGGGTGCTGCGCACCGGCGTCCCCGAACTGCTCTCCGGCGCGGACCAGCTCGACGACGTGACGTACCCCGGCGACCCGAAGACGCAGGCCGCCCACGACCTGGGCGTGCACTCCATGCTGGTCGTCCCGCTGCGCGCCCGCGGCATCGTGATCGGTCTGCTGCTGGTCAGCCGGGGCGGCTACCGGGAGGGCTTCGACCGGGACGACCTGGCCTTCACCGTCGAGCTGGCCGACCGGGCCGGCAGCTCGCTGGACAACGCCCGGCTGTACGCCCGCGAGCGCACCGCGGCGCTCACCCTCCAGCGCACCCTGCTCCCGCAGCAGGTCCCGCAGCCCACCGGCGTCGAGGTCGCCTACCGGTACGTGCCCGGCAGCAGCGGCGCCGAGGTCGGCGGCGACTGGTTCGACGTCATCCCGCTGCCCGGCGACCGCACCGCGCTGGTGGTCGGCGACGTGATGGGCCACGGCCTGCGGGCCGCCGCCACCATGGGCCGGCTGCGCACCGCCGTCCGGGTGCTGGCCGCCCTCGACCTGCCGCCGGACGTCCTGCTGCGGCACGTCCACGAGCTGGCCGACGACCTGGCCCAGGGCCCGGACGAGGCGCTGCTCGCCACCTGCATCTACGCGGTGTTCGACCCGGGGACGGCCAGACTGACCGTCGCCAAGGCCGGGCACATCCCGCCCGTCCTGGTGGTGCCGGGCGAGGAGGGCGGGGAGCCGACCCGGACCGGCGGCCCGCTGCGCGGCGGCGCCGGCCGGATCCTCGACCTGCCCTCCGGCGCCCCGCTCGGCGTCGGCGGCGTCCCGTTCGAATCCGTCGAACTGAAGATCCCCGAGGGCAGCCTGCTCGCCCTCTGCACCGACGGCCTGGTCGAGTCCCGGGACAAGGACCTCGACGTCGGCCTCGGCCGGCTGGTCACCGTGCTCCAGGAGCCGCACGCCTCCATCCAGGCCGCCTGCGAGGCCGTGCTCGACACCATGGAACAGGGCCGCGAGCCGGACGACGTCGCGCTGCTGCTGGCCCGGCTCGGCCACGGCCAGGCCGGCACCCCGACGGCCGGCTGGACCCTGCCCGCCGAGCCCACCGCCGTCTCCCGGGCCCGCCGGCTGGTCCGCTCCACGCTCGCCGAGTGGGGCGTCGAGGAGCTCACCGACACCGCGGAGCTGCTGGTCAGCGAGCTGGTCACGAACGCCGTCCGGTACGCCAGCGCCCCCATCGGCGTGCGGCTGACGCTCGGCGAGACGCTGCTGGTCGAGATCTCCGACCCGCTGCCCGAGCCGCCCCGGGAGCGGCACGCGGCCGAGGCCGACGAGGGCGGCCGGGGCCTGGAACTGGTCCGCAGGCTGGCGCTGCACTGGGGTGCCCGGGCCGAGGGCATCGGCAAGGTGGTCTGGTTCGAGCAGGCGCTGCCGGGTAATGAGCCCGACGAGTCATAGGGAGCGCAGCGGGTCGGGGGCGCGAGCCCGAGCGGGGGCGAGGAGGACGGAACCGCATATGCCAGCAGGTGGCCGGGGGGAGCGCGCAGCCCGGAAGGGGGCGCGGACGTGGCATTGTGGTTGCGCGGGCGGTAGGACAAAAACCTTCGCCCGATCTGATGTTGTGATGTTGAGGGCGTGTGAACGTACCCCTCGATGATGAATACTCGGTCTTCTCGACATCCGGACGGTCGCGGGTTGGAGGGGTCGGTCCGTTGAACAGCACCCCGGCGCGGAACGCGCCGAGCAGCAGCGGTCATGCTGTCGTGCCCGGGCAGGCCGGTTCACCGCACCTGCCCACGCCGGCGGACCCGCCCGGCGCGGGCCCCGTGGGCCTCGGTCACCACCCGGGGGCCGCGGACCACCCGTGGGGCGTGGGCGGCCCCGGGTCGATCTACGACTACATCCGGGTCGCCACCTTCACCATCGGCCCCGACGGCCGGATCAGCCAGTGGAGCGAGCGCGCCGCCGAGTTCTTCGGCGTCCCCGCCCCCGACGCCGTCGGCGCCGACCCGATCACCACCTTCGTCCCCCGCGAGCTCTGGCAGCGCGGACGCGCCCGGCTGGAACGCGCCCTGGCCGGCGAGGAGTGGGTCGGCACCACCCCCTACCGGGACGCCGTCGGCGGCGAGGGCCTCGCCGAGCTCTACCTGATGCCCGACAGCGCCCTGCCCACCGCCGGCGCCACCTGCCTGGCCGTCGACCTCGGCCGGCTGCGCCGGGTCGAGACCGACCTCGCCGCCTCCGAGGCCGTCTTCGGGCAGACGCCCACCGGCTTCATCCTGTTCGACGACCGGCTGCGCCTCCAGCGGGTCAACGACGCCTTCGCCTCCGGCATGGGCCTGGCCCCCACCGACCTCGAAGGCCTCACCCCGCACGACCTCTTCCCGCCGTCCGAGGCCGACCGCCTCAGCGCCGCCCTGCGCAAGGTCCTCGCCACCGGCGAGCCCGTCTTCGACCTGCGCTTCCACGGCGCCGTCCCCACCCGCGAGGGCAACCGGCTCTGGGCCGTCTCGCTGTACCGCCTCAACGGCGCGGCCGGACAGCCGATCGGCGTCGCCGGGCAGGTCTCCGACGTCACCAGCCGGCACGTCGCCGAGCGCGAGGCCGACGGCGTCCGCCGCAACCTCGCCCTGCTCAACGAGGCCAGCGCGCACATCGGCTCCACCCTCGACCTGGAGACCACGGCCAAGGAACTGCTCGACGTCGTCGTCCCGCCGTTCTGCGACCTCGCCACCGTCGACCTGTACACCGCGCTGCTCTCCGGCGAGAGCGTGCCCAGCGCCGGCCGGCTCGGCGACACCGTGCTCACCGACGGCAGCGGCGAACTGCGCCGGGTCGCCGTCTCCAGCGTCATCGGCGGCGCCTCCTCGGTGCTCGGCTCGGTCACCGGCCTGCCCATCGCCGAGGCCGGCGGCACCCTCTGTTACCCGCGACGCTCCCCGCACGCCCGGGCGCTGCGCACCGGCCGCAGCGTCGTCCCCGAGCCCGGGCCCGACCCGCTGCTGCGCTCCACCCTGATCGTCCCGCTGGTCGCCCGCGACCAGGTTCTCGGCCTCGTCCAGCTCTCCCGCGCGATCGGCAGCGAGCCCTTCGACGCCCGCGACGTGGCCATCGCCGAGGAGCTCGTCGCCCGCGCCGCCGTCTGCATCGACAACGCCCGGCTCTACCGCCGCGAGCACGAGCGCGCCCTGATCCTCCAGCGCAGCCTGCTGCCCCCGGGCAACCCGGCCGCCAGCGGCCTGGAGATCGCCTGCCGCTACCTGCCCAGCAACAACAACACCGAGGTCGGCGGCGACTGGTTCGACGTCATCCCGCTGCCCGGCAACCGCACCGCCCTGGTCATCGGCGACGTGATGGGGCGCGGCCTGCGCGCCGCCGTCGCCATGGGCCAGCTGCGCACCGCCGTCCGCACCCTCGCCATGCTCGACCTGGAGCCCGGCGAGGTGCTCACCGCCCTCGACGAGATCGCCCGCGGCCTCGGCGGCGACACCGTGCCGGCCGGCCCGCCCACCCCGTACGGCCGGCTCACCTCCGCCGCCGACGAGGAGGCCCGCGAGGTCTACCTGGCCACCTGCGTCTACGCGGTCTACGACGCCGTCACCCGGCGCTGCTGGATCGCCAACGCCGGCCACCTGCCGCCCGTCCTGCTCAGCCCCGGCGAGCCCGCCCGGATGCTCGACGTCCCGCCCGGCCTGCCGCTCGGCGTCGGCGGCGAGCCCTTCGAGGAGGTCGAGCTGACCCTCCCGGACGGCGCCATCCTCGGCCTCTACACCGACGGCCTGGTGGAGAGCCGCAAGCACCAGCTGGACGAGGGCCTGCGCGGCTTCCGCACCGCGCTGTCGGCCAAGGGCAAGGGCCTCGAAGAACTCTGCGAGCACGTCCTCGGCGAGCTCAACCCGCACCACGGCGAGGACGACATCGCCCTGCTGATGGCCAAGGTGCACGCCTTCCCCGAGGACGCCGTCGGCAACTGGTTCCTGCCGCCCGAGCCCACCTCCGTCGCCAAGGCCCGCGAGCTGGCCTGCAGCTGGCTGCTGACCCGCGGCCTGGAGGAGCTCGTGGACACCACCGAGCTGCTGGTCAGCGAACTGGTCACCAACGCGCTCAAGCACGGCCGGGGCGAGATCCGGCTGCGGCTGCTGCGCGATCGCGGCCTGGTCTGCGAGGTCTGGGACGACGGCTACGCCCAGCCCCGGCAGCGGCGCGCCCAGGAGACCGACGAGGGCGGGCGCGGCCTGCAACTGGTCAGCCTGCTGGCCGAGCGCTGGGGCAGCCGGCGGACGCCCAAGGGCAAGATCGTCTGGTTCGAGCTGGGCCTCTAGGGCGGCTGGAGGCCCTCGGCGGTTCGGCCGTCCGGGTGCAGTCGGCGGGCGGTCCGCCGTGTCGGCCCGCGTCCGGGCGCCCGGACGGCGTTCCATGGCCGCCATGCGCGTCCGCCAGCTCACCTCCGCAGCCGTCGCGCTGCTGCTCGCCGCCGGCCTCGGCGGCTGCTCCGACGGCCGGGATCCGGCCCGTACCCCCGGCCTCGCGCCGGCCTCGGCCGACCCCACCTCCGGCACCGGGGACGTCCGGACCGCCGACCGCAACGCCGTCCGGGTCGGCGGCAGGCTGCGCTGGGCCGTGGACGGCGTCCCGGCCACGCTCAACGTCTACCAGGGCGCCGCGACCGCCGACTCGGCACTGCTCGCACACGCCCTCTACCCCTCGCTGTTCCGGCCCGACGGGCACGGCCGGCTCGTCCCCGACCCGGACTACCTGGCCGGCGCCGAGTCCACCCCGCCCGGGCAGCAGCCGCAGGTCGTCACCTACCGGCTCAACCCGCGCGCGGTCTGGAGCGACGGCACCCCGCTCACGGCCGCCGACCTGACCGCCCAGCGGACCGCCCTCTCCGGCCTCGACCCGGCCTACCAGGGCGGCCGCCCGGCCGGGTACGACGCCATCGACGCGATCGCCCAGGGCGCCGACCCGCACGAAGTCCGGGTGACCTTCCGGCGCCCGTACGCCGAATGGCGCTCGCTGTTCGGCCCGCTCTACCCGGCGGCCGAGACGGCCACCCCGGCCGCGTTCAACCGGGCGCTGACCGGCGGAGAGCACCTGAGCGCCGGGCCGTACACCGTCTCCGGCTACGACGCCGCGGCCGGGCAGGTCGTCCTCACCCGCAACCCGCGGTGGTGGGGGGACCAGCCGAAGACCGACCGGATCGAGTTCACCGCCGCGCCGCCGGAGGGCCGGCTGGACGCGCTCGACCAGAACCGGCTGGACATCGCCCCGCTCACCGCGGCGGTGGACCAGGCGGTGCCCGGGTCCGCCCCGGCCGCCTCCGCCACGCCCACCGCCTCCGCCACACCGACCGCCACGCCGACCGCCACGCCGACCGCCACCCCGGACGCCGCCGGTACGCCGACCGCCGAGGCGGCGCCCCCGCCCGCCGCGCCCGAGGCCGCGGCGCTGGCCCTGCGGCGGGCCGAGGGGCTGCACGGCGTCATCGTGCACCGGGCCGTCGGCGCCTCGCTCACCCAGCTCACCCTCAACTCCGCCCACGGCCCGCTCGCCGACCCGGCCCTGCGGCTCGCCCTGACCCGCGCCGTCGACCGGCGGCGGATCGCCGACGCCGCGCTCACCCCGCTCGGCCTGCCCGGCGCCCCGCTGGGCAGCCACCTGCTCGCCGGCGACCAGGACGGCTACCGCGACAACAGCGCGGCCGCCGGCCCGGCCGACGCCGCCCGGCTGTTCGACGAGGCGGGCTGGAAGCGGCCCGACACCGGCGGCACCCGCACCAAGGACGACAAGGAGCTCACCCTCACCCTGCTCGTCCCGGCCGGCTCCGCGACCGCCCAGCGCACCGCCGACGCGCTCACCGCCGACCTCGGCGAGTCCGGAGTCGAGGTGAAGGCCGTGACCGCGTCCGCCGGCACCTTCGTCCAGGAGCAGCTGGCCGCCGGGGAGTACGACCTCGCCCTGTTCTCCTGGCCCGCCGGCACCAGCCCGGCGAGCGAGCAGCGGCCCGTCTACGCCAAGCCCCGGCCCGACGCCGACGGCACCCTCGACGTCGGCAGCAACTACGCCCGCAGCGGAACCGAGGAGATCGACCGGCTCTTCGACCGTGCCACCGCCGAGCTCGACCCGGCCGCCCGGCTCGGCCTGCTCCAGGAGGCGGACGTGCGGATCTGGCAGCTCGGCCACTCGGTGCCGCTCTACCAGCGGCCGGAGCTGGTCGGCGTCCGGGCGGGCGTCGCCGGCGCCGGGGTCTGGGGGTACGGCTGGCCGCGCTTCCAGGACGTGGGGTGGAGCGCTTGAGCCCGCTCCCCGGGCCCGTCGGAGCCGGTCGGGGAGCGAACACCGGGTGACGAACGGGTGGCCTGCCTGTGATCTTGATCCCGCCCGACCTGCTCGTTTCTGCTCACCTGGGCGCTTCCCCGTACGATAGGAGGAAGCCGAGGCATGTCCGTTGCCACGGCGGGTGGACCGGTAGTAGCAGGCGGAACGGGCGGCGGCGATCCAGAGGGATCGCTGGTCGGCGTCTCGCGGCCGGGCGCCGTAACCCACGATTCCAGGAGAATCCGCTAGGCATGCCCACGCGCAACGACATCCGCAACGTCGCTATCGTCGCCCACGTCGACCACGGCAAGACCACTCTGGTCGACGCCATGCTGAAGCAGGCCGGCGCCTTCGCCGCCCACCAGCACCTGGACGACCGGATGATGGACTCCAACGACCTGGAGCGCGAGAAGGGCATCACCATTCTCGCGAAGAACACCGCCGTCAAGTACCACCCGAAGGATGGTGGCGCGCCCATCACCATCAACATCATCGACACCCCGGGCCACGCCGACTTCGGTGGCGAGGTCGAGCGCGGTCTGTCGATGGTGGACGCGGTCGTCCTGCTGGTCGACGCCTCCGAGGGCCCGCTGCCGCAGACGCGCTTCGTGCTCCGCAAGGCGCTCACCGCCAGGCTTCCCGTCATCCTCTGCATCAACAAGACGGACCGCCCGGACTCCCGGATCGACGAGGTCATCAACGAGACCTACGACCTGTTCCTGGACCTGGACGCGGACGAGGACCAGATCGAGTTCCCGATCGTCTACGCCTGCGCCCGTGACGGCGTCGCCTCGCTGACCAAGCCGGAGAACGGCACCGTCCCGGCCGACAGCACCAGCCTGGAGCCGTTCTTCTCCACCCTGCTGGAGCACGTCCCGGCCCCGACGTACGAGGCCGACGCGCCGCTCCAGGCCCACGTCACCAACCTCGACGCCGACAACTTCCTCGGCCGCATCGCGCTGCTGCGCGTCGAGCAGGGCGAGCTGCGCAAGGGCCAGACCGTGGCCTGGATCAAGCGCGACGGCACCATCTCCAGCGTCCGCATCTCGGAGCTGCTGATGACCGAGGCGCTCACCCGCAAGCCGGCCGAGGTGGCGGGCCCGGGTGACATCTGCGCCGTCGCCGGCATCTCCGAGATCATGATCGGCGAGACCCTCGCCGACCCGGAGAACCCGATCGCGCTGCCGCTGATCACGGTGGACGAGCCGGCCATCTCGATGACCATCGGCACCAACACCTCGCCGCTGGTCGGCCGTGG
The DNA here is from genome assembly GCF_042887425.1 of Kitasatospora sp. NPDC057940. NCBI lineage: Bacteria > Bacillati > Actinomycetota > Actinomycetes > Kitasatosporales > Streptomycetaceae > Kitasatospora > Kitasatospora sp. NPDC057940. Next base: position 6,989 of record NZ_JBHVPH010000020.1, on the reverse strand, counting down.
CGGCAGCGGCAAGGGCGCGGACGCCAAGTCCAGCGGCAAGGTCGACCGCAAGGTCACCGCCCGCCAGGTGAAGGACCGCCTGGACCGCGAGCTGATCGGTAACGTCTCGCTGCGCGTCCTGGAGACCGAGCGCCCGGACGCCTGGGAGGTGCAGGGCCGTGGTGAGCTGGCGCTGGCCATCCTGATCGAGACCATGCGTCGCGAGGGCTTCGAGCTGACCGTCGGCAAGCCGCAGGTCGTCACCAAGGAGGTCAACGGCAAGACCCACGAGCCGGTCGAGCGCCTCACGGTGGACGTGCCGGAGGAGCACATGGGCGCGGTCACGCAGCTCATGGGCGTCCGCAAGGGCCGGATGGACAACATGTCCAACCACGGCTCGGGCTGGGTCCGGATGGAGTTCGTCGTCCCGTCCCGCGGTCTGATCGGTTTCCGGACCGAGTTCCTCACCAGCACCCGCGGCACCGGCATCGCGCACTCGATCCACGAGGGCCACGAGCCGTGGTTCGGCACCCTGACCACCCGCAACAACGGTTCGCTGGTCGCCGACCGGTCCGGCGTGGTCACCGCCTTCGCGATGACCAACCTCCAGGAGCGCGGCGTGCTCTTCTGCGAGCCGGGCACCGAGGTGTACGAGGGCATGATCGTCGGCGAGAACTCGCGCGCCGACGACATGGACGTCAACATCACCAAGGAGAAGAAGCTCACCAACATGCGTTCCTCGAACGCAGACGTGGCCGAGTCGATCGTCCCGCCGCGCAAGCTCTCGCTGGAGCAGTCGCTGGAGTTCTGCCGCGAGGACGAGTGCATCGAGGTGACCCCGGAGACGGTTCGCATCCGTAAGGTCGTCCTCGACGCGAAGGACCGCGGCCGCACCGCCTCGCGCGCCAAGAAGGCGTGATCCGGACGGCTTGACCGGCCTTTGGCCGGAATGCTTCGCCCCCCTTTCCCATGGAGAGGGGGGCGAACTTTTTCAACTACTCCAAGTTGTCGACGGGCGTATTAACGGAATAGCGCTCATCACTCCCAGGTGTCCGCTGAGCGAACGTGACAGTTCGTCATTCATGACGACTGTCCGTTTGGTGCCTGTCTGGCTATGTCTCTTATGTCCGGTTTTCGAAACTTACCGACTGTTCATGTGACCTAATTGAGATCGTCACTGGTCACTTTCGTGTCCGTGCGTGACGGATAGTGGGTGCAGTCAGGCTCGGGTCAAGGGTGACGCGCAGGGGTGCGCGCCGAAACCACGAGCGCGGACGGCACAGCGGGCCAGGTAACACCCGTCCGCAGTGCCCTCCTCGTTGCAACGTCGAATTCAGGAGGCACACCGATGCGTGGTGGGAGCCAGGCCAAGTGGGTTGTCGCAGCTGTTGCGGTCGCCCTCGCCGCGACTGCTTGTAGCAGTGGCGGTTCCACCGGTGGGAGCAGCTCCGATGGCGCTGCGGTCAACGCCCAGGGCGTGTTCAGCTACCAGAGCGGCGAGCCGCAGCGTCCGCTGCAGCCGGCCAACGCCATGGAGAACCAGGGCGGCCGCATCGTCAAGCAGCTCTTCCAGGGCCTTGTCGACTACGACCCCGCCACCGGCGCCCTGCGTAACCAGGTGGCCGACAAGATCGAGACCACTGACTCCAAGAGCTACACCGTCACGCTGAAGTCCGGTTGGACCTTCCACGACGGCACCCCGGTGACGGCCAAGTCCTTCGTGGACTCCTGGAACTGGTCGGCGAACACCAAGAACAACCAGATCAACTCGGACTGGTTCTCCGACATCGTCGGCTACGACGCCGTTCACCCCGAGAAGGGTGACCCGACCGCCGACACCATGTCCGGTCTGAAGGTCGTCGACGACACGCACTTCACCATCGAGCTGACCAGCCCGGTCTCGTACTTCACGTACAAGCTCGGCTACTCGGCCTTCTACCCGCTGCCGACCGGGTTCTTCTCCGACCCGGCGGGCTACGGCCAGAAGCCGGTCGGCAACGGCCCGTACAAGTTCGTCTCGTGGGAGCACAACAAGGCCATCACCCTGGCCGCCTACGACAAGTACGCGGGCGTCAACAAGGCCAAGAACGGCGGCATCGTCTTCCGGAACTACACCTCCGGTGAGGCCGCGTACAAGGACCTGATGTCGGACACCCTCGACGTCCTGGACCAGGTCGACTCGACCGACCTGCCCAAGTACAAGGACGACCTGGGCAAGCGCGCGGTCGACCAGCCGCAGGGCGCCATCCAGAACATCTCCTTCGCGCTGTACAACGCCGAGTGGAACGCTCCGGAGAAGGCCAAGGTCCGCCAGGGCCTGTCGATGGCCATCGACCGTGACACCATCACCAAGACCGTGCTGAACGGCACGCGTCAGCCCGCCGACGCGTTCGTGGCGCCCGGCGTCATGGGCTTCAAGGCCGGCAGCTGCGGCGACGCCTGCAAGTACGACCCGGCGAAGGCCAAGCAGCTCATCGCCGAGGGCAACGGTGTCCCCGGTAACAAGATCACCATCCTGTACAACTCCGATGGCGGTCACAAGGAGTGGGTCGACGCGGTCTGCAACTCGATCCGCCAGGCCACCGGCGTCGAGTGCCTCGGTGACCCGAAGCCCGACTTCAAGACCTCGCGCGACCTGGTGACCAAGCGTCAGGTGGCGAGCATGATGCGTACCGGCTGGGTGCAGGACTACCCGCTGAACGCCAACTTCCTGCGCGACGTCTACGGCACCGGTGCCGCCGCGAACGACGCCGGCTACTCCAGCCCGGAGTTCGACAAGCTCTCCAAGGAGGCCGACGCGGCCACCTCGGTCGAGAAGACCGCGGAGCTCTACCAGCAGGCCGAGGCCGTCCTGGCCAAGGACATGCCGGCCATCCCGCTCTGGTACTACAAGACCAGCTCCGGCTGGTCCAACAACGTCCAGAACGTGAAGTTCGACTCCTTCGGCAACCCGGTCTACACCGACGTCGAGGTCAAGAAGAAGTAATCGGTCGGCACCGCCTGACCCGGTGACAACGGCCGGTGCCCGTCCATCCCCACAAGGGCGAGGACTGGCACCGGCCGTTGGCACGCCGACTTATCTCTGGCCGGGATGACGGGCCCGGCAGAGTCATACATGGAGGCACGATGGGGCGCTTTGTCGCGAGGCGACTGCTCCAGATGATCCCGGTCTTCTTCGGAACGACCTTGCTCATCTTTGTCATGGTGCACTTGCTGCCGGGTGACCCGGTGGCAGCGATGTGGGGCGACAAGGCGCCGGACCCGGCCCAGCTCGCCGCGCTGACCCACCAGATGGGCTTCGACAAGCCGTGGTACGGGCAGTACTTCGATTACATGGGGAAACTGCTCACCGGTGACTTCGGAACCACCCTGGCCGGACGGCCGGTGCTCGACGTGATCACCGAGGCGCTGCCGGTCACGGTCCGGCTGGCGCTGCTGGCCTTCGCCATCGAGATCGTGCTGGGCGTCTCTGTCGGCCTGTTCGCCGGTCTGCGCCGCGGCAAGGCGTTCGACAAGGGCACCCTGGTCATGACCCTGCTGCTGATCTCGATCCCGGTTCCGGTGCTCGGCTTCATCTTCCAGACGATCTTCGCGGACGACCTGAAGTGGGTCACGCCGACCGTCCAGGACTCGAACGACATCACCCAGCTGATGCTGCCGGCCATCGTGCTCGGCTCGCTGTCGCTGGCGTACGTGGCGCGCCTCACCCGTACTTCCATAGCCGAGAACATCAAGGCCGACTACGTCCGCACCGCGGTGGCCAAGGGCCTGCCGCGGCGCAAGGTGATCGGCACCCACCTGCTCCGCAACTCGATGATCCCGGTGGTCACCTTCCTCGGCACCGACCTCGGCGCCCTGATGGGCGGCGCGATCGTCACCGAGGGCATCTTCAACGTCAAGGGTGTCGGCAACGCGCTCTTCCACGCGATCAACCTGAAGGAAGGCACGACGGTCTCCGGCTTCGTGGCCTTCCTGGTGCTCGTGTACCTGGCCGCCGGCCTGATCGTCGACCTGCTTTACGCGGTCCTGGACCCGAGGATCCGTTATGCCTGACCTGACCGAGAAGAAGACGGCCGAGGAGATCCCGGCCCAGCGCGCCGCGGACACCGCGGCGGCCAAGCCCGAGAAGGCCCGCAGCCTCGGCTCCGACGCCTGGCACGACCTGCGCCGCAAGCCGATCTTCGTGATCTCCGCGCTGCTGATCCTGCTGCTGATCATCATCGCGATCGCCCCCGGGCTGTTCACTTCGGCGGACCCGCGCGCCGGCGACCTGCGCGCGCACTACCTGACGAAGCCGAACTACAGCCACTTCTTCCAGGCCGACTGGTTCGGCTACGACCTCCAGGGCCGCAGCATCTACGCCCGGGTGATCTACGGGGCCCGCGCCTCGGTCGTCGTCGGCATCTGCGTCACCGCGGGTGTGACCATCCTCGGCAGCATCACCGGCATGCTGGCCGGCTACTTCGGTGGCTGGGTCGACACGCTCATCTCCCGGGTCACCGACATCTTCTTCGGCATCCCGCTGCTGCTCGGCGCCCTGGTGATCCTCAACGCCTTCACCTCGCGCACCATCTGGAGCGTGGTGTTCGCACTGGTCGCCCTGGGCTGGACCCAGATGACCCGTGTCATGCGCGGTTCGGTCATCACCATCAAGCAGTCCGACTTCGTGACGGCGGCCAAGGCGCTCGGCGCCGGCACCAGCCGGATCCTGTGGAAGCACATCCTGCCGAACGCGGTCGCCCCGGTGATCGTCGTCGCCACCATCGCGCTCGGCGGCTACATCGCCACCGAGGCGACGCTGAGCTTCCTCGGCATCGGTCTGCAGGACCCGACCATCTCCTGGGGCATCGACATCAACACCGCCCAGAAGGTGATCCGGACCGCCCCGTTCGCCCTGTTCTTCCCCGCCGGAATGCTGAGCCTCACGGTTCTGGCCTTCATCATGCTCGGCGACGCGGTGCGCGACGCCCTCGACCCGAAGCTCCGCTGAGAGAAGAGGTGACGACCCGATGACCACCGTGATCGAGAACAACCAGAAGAGCGGCCGACTCGAAGTTGGCACCCCGCTGCTGGAGGTCAAGAACCTCCACGTGGAGTTCCACACCCGGGACGGCATCGCGAAGGCCGTGAACGGCGTCAACTACTCCGTCGCGGCCGGCGAGACGCTCGCCGTGCTCGGCGAGTCCGGCTCCGGCAAGTCCGTGACCGCCCAGACCATCATGGGCATCCTGGACATGCCGCCCGGCAAGGTGACGCAGGGCGAGATCCTGTACCGCGGCCAGGACATGCTCAAGATGGGCAACGAGGAGCGGCGCAGGATCCGCGGCCAGAAGATCGCGATGATCTTCCAGGACGCGCTGTCCTCGCTCAACCCCGTGCTCAGCGTGGGCTACCAGCTCGGCGAGATGTTCCGGGTGCACCAGGGCGCTTCCAAGAAGGACGCCAAGGAGAAGGCCATCGAGCTGATGGACCGGGTGCGCATCCCGGCCGCCAGGCAGCGCGTCGGCGACTACCCGCACCAGTTCTCCGGCGGCATGCGCCAGCGCATCATGATCGCCATGGCGCTCTCGATGCAGCCCGACCTGATCATCGCGGACGAGCCCACCACCGCCCTGGACGTCACCGTCCAGGCCCAGGTGATGGACCTGCTCGCGGAGCTCCAGGCCGAGTACAACATGGGCCTGATCCTGATCACCCACGACCTCGGCGTGGTCGCCGACGTCGCGGACAAGATCGCCGTGATGTACGCCGGCCGGATCGTCGAGACCGCCCCGGTGCACGACCTGTACGCCAACCCGGCGCACCCGTACACCAAGGGCCTGCTCCGCTCCATCCCGCGCCTGGACCAGAAGGGCCAGGAGCTGTACGCGATCAAGGGCCTGCCCCCGAACCTGCTGAAGGTCCCGACCGGCTGCGCGTTCAACCCCCGCTGTGACGTCGCCACCGACCTGTGCCGCACGGAGATCCCGGCGCTGCACCAGGTGACCGACAAGGACGGCAAGGAGCTCACCGGCCGCCGCAGCGCGTGCCACCTCTGGAAGGAGACCCTCCATGGCTGAGCCCATCCTGGAGGTCAAGGACCTGGTCAAGCACTACCCGCTGAGCCAGGGCATCCTCTTCAAGAAGCAGGTCGGCGCGGTCAAGGCGGTCGACGGCATCTCCTTCGAGCTGGCGAAGGGCGAGACGCTCGGCATCGTCGGCGAGTCCGGCTGTGGCAAGTCCACGCTGGCCAAGGTGCTGATGAACCTGGAGCGGGCCACCTCCGGCCAGGTGCTGTTCAAGGGCGAGGACATCTCCAAGCTGTCCGGCCAGGCCCTCAAGGCCGTCCGCCGCAACATCCAGATGGTGTTCCAGGACCCGTACACCTCGCTGAACCCGCGCATGACGGTCGGCGACATCATCGGGGAGCCCTACGAGATCCACCCCGAGGTGGCGCCCAAGGGCGACCGCCGCAAGGCCGTCCAGGACCTCCTGGACGTCGTGGGTCTGAACCCGGAGTACATCAACCGGTACCCGCACCAGTTCTCCGGCGGCCAGCGCCAGCGCATCGGCATCGCCCGCGGCCTCGCGCTCAAGCCCGAGATCATCATCTGCGACGAGCCGGTCTCCGCCCTGGACGTGTCCGTCCAGGCGCAGGTGATCAACCTGCTGGAGAAGCTGCAGGGCGACTTCGGCCTGTCGTACATGTTCATCGCGCACGACCTCTCCATCGTCCGGCACATCTCCGACCGCGTCGGCGTGATGTACCTCGGCAAGATGGTCGAGATCGGCACCGACGAGCAGATCTACGACAACGCCACCCACCCGTACACCCAGGCGCTGCTCTCTGCGGTGCCGGTGCCGGACCCGACGGCGCGCGAGAACCGTGACCGGATCATCCTGACCGGTGACATCCCCTCGCCGGCCAACCCGCCGTCCGGCTGCCGCTTCCGCACCCGCTGCTGGAAGGCGGAGGACCGCTGCGCCGAGGAGATCCCGCTGCTCGCGGTGCCCTCGGTGCTGAAGGGCCC
>NZ_JBHVPH010000019.1:0-171571 GCF_042887425.1 Kitasatospora sp. NPDC057940 | reverse complement strand
CCCGGCTCGCTCCCGCCTCCGAGGCCGGCGATCCGGTCGCCCTCGACGGCCAGGCGGCCGCCCTCGACGACGCCGCCGGGCAGGACCAGCCGGGCACCGGCCAGGGACATGCGGTCCGCTCTCACGCGGTCACCTCCGGCGCTGCTCCGGGCAGCCGTAGAACTGAGTGAAGTTGCTTGTTTCATCGCCATGATAGTCAGATTCGAGCGGACGACCAGACCTGCGACCTGCTCGCCGGAATCAGTCCGACCCGGCGCCACCCAGGGGTTTGGCTCAAGACCGGGCTAGAATCGCGTCATGCTCAAAGCTGATCGCGCCACCCGGATCCTCTCGCACGTCACCGAAGCGGGGAGCGCCGATGTGCACGCGCTCGCCGAACTCCTGGACGTCTCGACCGCGACCGTGCGCCGCGATCTCCAGGAGCTCCACGAGCAGGGGCTGCTGCACCGCACCCGGGGCGGCGCGGTGACCGGCTCGGTCAACCTCGAACTGCCGCTGCGCCACCGCGGCGAGAAGCAGCGGGAGGAGAAGCGCCGGATCGCCCTGGCCGCGGCCGAACTCGTGCCGGAGGGGGCGGTGGTGGGCCTCAGCGGCGGCACCACCACCAGCGAGCTCGCCCGGGTGCTCGCCGAGCGCACCGGCATCACCGTCGTCACCAACGCGGTGAACATCGCCGCCGACCTGATCGTCCGCCCCGAGGTGCGTCTCGTGGTGATCGGCGGCATCGCCCGTACGGCCAGCTACGAACTGGTCGGTCCGGCCGCCGACCGGATGCTCTCGCAGTACCACCTGGACATCTCCTTCATCGGGGTCGACGGCCTGACGGCGCAGGAGGGCTGCACCACGCACGACGAGATGGAGGCCCAGACCGACCGGGCGTTCCTGCGCAGCAGCGCGCGCTCGGTCGTGCTGGCCGACAGCACCAAGGTCGGCAAGGTCACCTTCGCCCGGATCTGCCCGCTCTCCGACGTCCACGACCTGGTGACGGACGACGGTCTGACGGACGCGCAGCAGCGGGCCGTCACCGGCTGCGGCGTCCGGGTCCGGCGGGCCTGACCGCCGACGGGCCCCGGGGCGCGGCCTGATCCACCAGCCACGCCCCGGGGCCCGGTTCGGGCCCGGCGGCCCCGGTTCAGGCCTTGACGCCGCCCGCCGTCAGGTCGGTGCGCCAGAACCGCTGCAACAGCAGGAAGGCCACGACCAGCGGGACGACCGAGACCAGCGAGCCCGTGACGACCAGGTTGTACGGGGTGTGGTCCCGCAGGCCGTTCCAGTAGTAGAGGCCGAGGTTGACCGGCCAGAGCTTCTGGTCGGAGAGCGTGACCAGCGGCAGGAAGAAGTTGTTCCAGATGGTGGTGAACTGGAACAGGAAGATGGTCACCAGCGCCGGCGAGAAGATCCGCAGGACCACCGTGAAGAAGATCCGGAACTCCCCCGCGCCGTCCATCCGGGCGGCCTCCAGGATCTCGTCCGGGACGGACGCGGCGGCGTAGATCCGGCTGAGGTAGACGCCGAACGGGCTGACCATGCTGGGCAGCAGCACCGCCCAGACGGTGTTGACCAGATGGGCCTTGGACAGCAGCAGGTAGACCGGCAGGGCGAGGAGCGGCGCGGGGACGAGCACCGCGGCGAGGATCGTGTTGAACACCGCCTCCCGGCCCCGGAACCGGTACTTGGTGAGCGCGTAGCCGGCCATCGCCGCGAGCAGGGTGGCGGCCGCGGCGCCGACGCCCGCGTACAGCACGGTGTTGAGGAGCCAGCGGAAGTAGAGCCCGTTGTTGGCGGTGGCCAGGTCGTGCAGATTGTCGCCGAGGTGGAGGGTGGAGAACCAGAAGCCGCCGCTGCCGAACAGGTCGCTGCTGCTCTTGGTGGAGGCCACCAGCAGCCACCAGGCGGGCAGCAGGAAGTAGGCGGAGAGCACGAACAGGACGGCCGTGCCGAGGACGTTGGGGCGCGGCCTGCGCCCGGGGGCGCCCGGTCGGGCGGGCCCGGCGGGGCGGCGGCGCGCCGGGCGGGCGGTCCCGGGGCCGGCGGTCCCGGGGCGGGGGCGGAGGTCGGCGGTGCTCATGCGGTCACCCGGTTTCCGGTGATGCGCACCGAGAGGCGCAGGAAGGTGAAGGACAGGACGCAGGTGGCCAGGGCCAGCAGGACGGCGATGGCCGCCGCCTTGCCGTAGTCGTTGGTGCCGAACGCCGCGTTGTACGCCGCCATGTTGGGCGTGTAGTCGGCGGAGACGGTCGACGCCAGCGAGTGCAGGACCATCGGCTCGGTGAAGAGCTGGAGGGTGCCGATGATGGAGAAGATCCCGGTGAGCACCAGGGCGGGGGCCACCAGCGGGATCTTGATGTGCCAGGCGGTCCGCCAGGGGCCGGCGCCGTCGAGGTCGGCGGCCTCGTAGAGCTCGCTGGGGATGGCCTGGAGGGCGGAGAGGATGACCAGCATGTTGTAGCCGGTCCAGGTCCAGGTGACGATGTTGGCCATCGACCACAGGACGGTGCCGGAGGAGAGGAAGTCGGCGTCGATGCCGATGTCCCTCAGTCCGGCGACGAGCGGGCTGGTGCCGGGCAGGTAGAGGAACGCCCAGAGGATGGTGGCCACGACGCCCGGGATCGCGTACGGGAGGAAGTAGGCGAGCCGGAAGAACTTCCGCAGCCGGGTGCCCTTGGCGTCGATCAGCAGGGCGAGGCCGAGGGCCAGTCCGAGCATCACCGGGACCTGGACCACGCCGAAGAGCAGCACCCGGCCGACGCCCGCGACGAACGAGCCGTCGCCCAGGGCCGCGGTGTAGTTGTCGAGCCCCGCGAAGACCGTTCTGGCCGGGCCGAAGCCGAGGCCGGAGCGTTCCACGCGGTACAGGCTCTGCCAGAGCGCGTACCCGATGGGCAGCAGGAACAGGACGGTGAACAGCAGGCCGAAGGGGGCCAGGAAGCCGAGGGCCGCGCGGTTGCGGGACGGCGTCCGTCGTGCGGTGGCGGCTTTCGGGGCGGTGCGGCCCGGCGCCGCCGGGGTTGCTGCGCTCATCTGGGGTTCTCTCTCGTGCGGGCGGTGGTCGGTCCCTCGGGCGCGTCGGACGCGTGGGACGTGTCGGACGGGTCGGACGCGCCCGGGCCGGCGGACCGCGCGGGTCCGCCGGCGAGCCGGTCAGCCGGCGGTGACCGTCAGCCCCTTGGACTTCATCGCGTCGACGGTCTTGTTCTGCACCGTGCCCAGCGCCGCCGTCAGGTCGCCGTGGGCGGCGACGGCCGCGCCGAAGGCGTCGGTGAGGTCGCTGGAGGTCTGGGTCATGGTCGGGCCCCAGCTCCACTTGGGGGCCTGCGCCGTCGCCTGCTTGAAGACGTCGAAGATCGGCTGGTTGCCGAAGTAGGCGCTCGGCTTCGCCAGCGCCGGCACCGACGTGCCGCTGGTGGAGGCGGGGTAGATGCCGGCCTTGTCCACGAGGGTGCCGACGGCGGCGGCGTCCGTGCTCATCCAGTTGGCGAAGCTCAGCGCGGCGGCGGTGTTCTTGCAGCCCTTGACCACCGCGGTGGACGAACCGCCGTCGTTGCCGACCGACTTGGCGCCGTCCTGCCACTGCGGCATCGGGGCGACCGCCCACTTGCCGGACGCCTGCGCCGCGTTCTGTTCGAGGATGGAGGAGAACCAGACCGGGCCGGGGTAGGCGGCGAGCGTGCCGTCCTGGAGGTCCTTGTAGAGGTCGGGGCTGAAGCCCTGCTCGGACTTGACCTGGCCCTGGTCGATCAGGCCCTGCCAGTACTTCGCGACCTTGGCGGTGGCCGGGTCGCCCGCGAGCGAGACCTTCCAGCCCTTGCTGTCGGTGCCGAACCAACTGCCGCCGGCCTGGGCGGACATGCCGGCGAACCACCACGGGTCGTCCGGGTTGAACACGCTCAGGTACCCGTTGGGGTTGGCGGCGTGCACCTTGGCGGCGTCGGCGGCGAACTCCTCCCAGGTGGCCTGCGGCTTCAGGCCGTACTGGGCGTACAGGTCGGTGCGGTAGTAGAGCGCCATCGGGCCCACGTCGACCGGGATGCCGTACACCTGGCCGCCGACCTTCACCGCGTTCCAGGCGCCGTCCCCGTACTGCGACTGGTACTGCCCGGCCTCGGCGCTGACGTCCTGGACGGCGCCCTCCACGACGAAGCTGGGCAGCGACTCGTAGCCGACCTGGGCCAGGCAGGGGGCGTTGCCGGCCTTGACGGCCGCGAAGATCTTGGCGTAGCCGCCCTTGCTGCCCGACACGATCTTCTCGAACTTGACCTTGGCGTCCGGGTGGGCCGCGTTGTACTGGGCCACCGCCTCCTCGTAGCCCGGCGCCCAGCCCCAGAACGTGACCTCGGCGGAGCCTGCGCCGCCCGAGGCGCCGTCACCGCCCGATCCGCAGGCCGCGATGCCGGCGAGCAGCGGCAGCGTGGCGGCGGCCAGCAGGCGGGTGCGGATTCGTGTCTTCGCCATGAGGATCTCGTCCTTTACGTGTACTGGCCCTCGGCCATCGCGGCACGGCGTCGGGTGGACGGCGGCTGGCGCGAGCGGGTGCGGTGCGGTGAGGGTGCGGTGCGGTGCGGTGGGGGTGGGGGTGCGGTGGGGGTCGGCAGGGGTGCCCGGGTTCCGGGGGTTCCGGGGCCGGCCGGGGGTGCCGCCGCGCGTCGGCGGCCTCCTCACCGGGCCGGGTCCGGTTCCTGGTCCGGACCCGGTCCGGGCGTCGGTGGTCGCGTGCCCATCGGACCACCTCCTGCTCTATGGTGCGCAGTTCGGATGAGTATTGCTCAATATCGAGCAGGTTCCTAGAGCTTCGGAGCACGAAGCGGTCTCGGTTTCGACACGGCCCGTCGCGCGGAGACCCGGGTGGCGAGCCGGGCGACGGGCCGGGTGCACGGGGTGTCAGCCCAGGTCGGGCCGGGCCACCAGGTGCACGGCGGGTTCGCCGGAGCGGTCGAGTTCGAGGACGGTGATCTCGTTCGTCCCGCTGCGCAGAACCGGCCAGGGCAGGTAGAGCGTGCACTGCGGCCCGCGGTCCCAGTAACGGCCCAACAGGAAGCCGTTGACCCAGACGTAGCCCTTGCCCCAGCCCGGCAGCGCCAGGTAGCCGTCGGCGGGCTCCCCGACCTCGAAGGCGCCGCGGTGGAAGGCCGCGCCGGGGCCGCCGGCCGGAGCGCCGGCCGCGTCCCAGGGGAGCCGGTCCGGTGTCCCGTCGGCCAGCGGCATCGGGTCGGCCGTCCACCCGTGCAGGTACTGCTGGGTGTGCAGGGCCCCGGCGATCCCCTTGCGGTCGCCGATCCCGGCGCCGTAGTTGACCCGACCCATCGACTCGACCAGCAGCTCCAGCCGGGCGCCCCCGCCGGGCACCGGGACGAGCAGGGGCTCGTGCTCGACGTCGCGTTCCAGGGTGGCGAGGTGGGTGCCGTCGACGCTGACGTGGGCCCGGTCGGCGAGCCCCTCGACGGTCAGCGGGTACGCCGCGCGCGGGCCGGGGATGGTGGTCCGGTAGCGGACGAGGCCGTGCGGGAGGCCGAGCTCCTCGAAGGAGGGCGGGACGGCGGAGCGGACCTCGCCGGTGGACAGCTGGTCCACCACGTCCGCCAGCGGCAGGGACCGGTCGAGCTCCACCCGGCCCGCCGGCAGCGTGGCCGGGAGCTCCTCGGGCTCCGGCACCGGGCCGTCCGCGTACGCCGTCAGGACCTCGCGGAAGGCCCGGAACTTGGCCGTGGGGGCGCCCCGTTCGTCCAGCGGGGCGTCGTAGTCGTAGGAGGTGACGGTCGGCTGGTAGCCCCGGCCGGTGCGCGGGTCGGCGGTGTTGGCGCCGGCCCAGGTGCCGAAGTTGGTGCCGCCGTGGGCCATGTAGAGGTTGACGGAGGCCCCGGCCGCCAGGATCTCGCGCAGGGCCTCGGCGGCGTCCTCGGCCGGGCGGGTGGTGTGCGGCTCGCCCCAGTGGTCGAACCAGCCGTTCCAGAACTCCATGCACATCGGCGGGTCCTGGGGGCGGTGGCGGCGCAGTTCGGCGAAGGCCTCGGTGGCGCGGCTGCCGAAGTTGACGGTGGCGAGGTGGCCGGGGAGGGCGCCGCCGGTGAGGAAGAAGTCCTCCGGCCCGTCGGAGGTGCAGAGCGGGACGTCGATGCCGCGGGCGCGCAGGCCGTCGGCGAGGTGGGCGAGGTAGGCCCGGTCGGTGCCGTACGAGCCGTACTCGTTCTCGATCTGGACCATCAGGACGTTGCCGCCGCGGGTGGTCTGGTGCGCCGCCAGGATCGGGATCAGCGTGTCGTACCAGCGGTCGACGTGGGCCAGGAAGCGCGGGTCGCTGGTGCGCAGCGGCAGGCCGCGGCCCGCCGTGCCCGGTTCGGCCAGGAGCCACCAGGGCAGGCCGCCGTTCTCCCATTCGGCGCAGATGTAGGGGCTCGGGCGGACGATCGCGTGCAGTCCGGCGTCCGCGGCGGCCCGCAGGAAGGCCTCCAGGTCGGCGATGCCGGTGAAGTCGTACGCGCCGGGGCGGGGCTCGTGCAGGTTCCAGGGGACGTACGTCTCCACGGTGTTGAGCCCCATCGCCCGCAGCATCCGCAGGTGGCTCGGCCACTGCCCGGGCAGGCTGCGGAAGTAGTGCAGGGCGCCGGAGAGCAGGCGCAGGGGGCGCCCGTCGAGCGTGAACCCGGTCCGGTCGGTCTGGAGCATGAGTGGTCCTCGTGGGGGTGGTTCGGGGGACGGTGTCGGCCGGGGCGCGGTCATCCGGCGGTCCCGGCGACGACGGGCAGGAGCCGGCCGGCGGCCTCGGTGATCGCCCCGCGGCCCGCGGCCAGGTACGCGCGGGGGTCGACGCCCCGCTCGTCCGCCGCCAGGTGGGACCGGACGGCGGTCGTCATGGCGATGCTCAGGGCGGTGCCGATGTTGACCTTGGCTATGCCGCCGTGGACGGCGCGGCGCAGTTCGTCGTCGGGGACCCCGGAGGAGCCGTGCAGGACGAGCGGGACGTCGAGGGCCGCGTGCAGGGCGGCGAGCAGGTCATGGTCGAGCCTGGCGTCGCGGGAGGTCATCGCGTGGGAGCTGCCGACGGCGACGGCGAGGGCGTCGACGCCGGTCTCCTCGACGAAGCGCCGTGCCTCTCCGGGGTCGGTGCGGGCTCCCGGTGCGTGGGCGTCCAGCGGCCCCCGGCCGTCCTTGCCGCCGACCTCGCCGAGTTCGGCCTCCAGCCAGAGCCCGGCGCCGTGCGCCCAGACGGCGGCCTCGCGGGTGGCGGCGACGTTCTCCGCGTAGGGCAGGTGCGCGGCGTCGTACATCACCGAGCTGAACCCGCATTCGGCGGCCTGGCGGAGCAGGACGCCGGTCTTCACGTGGTCCAGGTGCAGCGCGACCGGGACGGTGCTCGGCTCGGCGCAGCGCACGGCGGCCGCGGCGAGCGGGGCCAGCCGCCCGCCGTGGAACCGCACCGCGTTCTCGCTCACCTGGAGGATCACCGCGGTGCCGGCGGTCTCGGCGGCGGAGACGACGGCCTCGACGTGCTCCAAGGTGATGACGTTGAAGGCGGCGACGGCACCGTGCCGGGCCGCGGCCCGGGCGACGAGGCCGCCGGTGGCTGCCAGGGGCATGAACTCTCCTGTCGGGTGGGGCTGTTCAGTCGGAAGGAGCTGAGCCTGCGCAGGGCGCGGCCGGGGTGACCCGGACCACGGGGAGGTGGTCGCGGTAGGCCTGCGGGTCGAACCGGCCGGCGTAGGGGGCCTGGACGGCGGCGGCCGACAGGGCCACCGCGCGGGCCAGCGCCGCCGGCCACGGCGTGCGGTCGGCGAGGGCCGCGGCCAGCGCCGCGACCGCCGCGTCCCCCGCGCCGGTCGGGTTCCCCCGCACGTCGGCGTCCGGGGGCAGGCGGGCCCGCCAGCTGCCGTCCGGGGTGACGGCGAGGAGTCCGTCGGGCCCGAGCGAGGCGACCACCGCCCGGGCGCCGGCGTCGACGAGGGCGTGTGCCGCGCGGAGCGGGTCGGCGATGCCGGTGGCGCGGCGCAGTTCGACCGCGTTCGGCTTGACGGCCGTGGGCCCGGCCGCCAGTGCCCCGGTGAGCGCGGGGCCGTCGGCGTCCAGGACGACCGGCACGCCCTGCGCGTGGGCGAGGCGGACCAGGTCCGCGTAGGCGTCGTCCGGCAGGCCCGGCGGCAGGCTCCCGGACAGCACCAGGGCCCGGGCGGTGGGGAGCAGGCCGCGGACGGCGGTGCGCAGGGCCTCCCAGTCCTCGGCGGAGAGCTCCGGTCCGGGCTCGTTCAGCACGGTGGCGTCGACGGCGTCGACCACGGCGACGGTGCGCCGGGTCGACGTGCCGGCGGCGAGCGGGACGCCCAGGCAGGCGATGCCGGCCCGGTCGAGGTCGGCCCGCAGCACCGCGCCGGTGGGCCCGCCGAGCGGCAGGACGGCGGTGGTGCGCCGGCCGAGGCCGTGCAGCACCCGGGCCACGTTCACGCCCTTGCCGCCGGCCTGTTCGTGGACGGAGGCCACCCGGTGGCTGGTGTGCGGGCGCAGTGCCGGCACGCCGTAGGTGATGTCCAGGGCGGGGTTCGGGGTCACGGTGACGATCACGGCGCCGGGCTCCCTTCCGGGTCCGGGCGGCCGGCCGCCGCGTCCAGGGCGCGCAGTCCGGCGCCCAGGCAGCCGGCCCGGTCGCCGAGCGCGGCGGGTACCAGGCGCGGCGCGACCTGGATCCGGGCGCGGGCGGCCAGCGCGGCGGCCAGCGGGGCGAGCAGCAGGTCGCCGGACTCGGCGAGGCCCCCGCCCAGGACGACCAGCGGCGGGTCCAGCACCAGGACGGCCGTCAGCAGGGCGTCGGCCAGGGCGTCGACCGCCTCCTGCCAGACGGCGCCGGCCGCCCCGTCCCCCTCGGCGGCCAGCCGCGCCACCTCCGGTGCGAGGGCGGGCCGGCCGGTGGCCTCGGTGTAGCGCCGCGCCACGGCGGCGGCCGAGGCGTAGGTCTCGGCGCAGCCCCGGGCCCCGCAGGCGCACGCTTCCCCGCCCGGGCGCACCACGAGGTGGCCGATCTCCCCGGCCCGGTGGTGCGCGCCGGGCAGGGCGCGGCCGCCGGTCATGACGGCGGCGGCGATGCTCGTGCCGACCGGGACGAACAGGAAGCGCTCCTCGCCGCGCCCGGCTCCGAGCCGGGCCTCGGCCACGCCGCCGGCGCGCACGTCGTGGGTGACGGCCACGGGCAGGCCGGTGCGCTCGGCGACGAGCTCCCGGAACGGGACGTCCCGCCAGCCGATCGTGGCGGAGTAGACGCCCGTCCCCGTGGCCTCGTCGACGATGCCGGGGACGGCCAGGCCGACGGCGTCGACCTGCGCGCCCTGCCGCGCGGCCTCCCGCCGTACGTCCGCGACCAGGTCGACGACGGTGGCCACGACGGCCTCCGGTCCCCGTTCGCGCCCGGTGGCGCGCCGCACCTGGTGGCGGACGGCCGCCTCCCGGTCCAGCAGGGCGGCCTTGATGCCGGTGCCGCCGACGTCCACGGCGACGACCAGGTGCTGTCCGGTCATGGGCTGACGCCGGTCGGGCACGGGCTGACGCCGGCCGGTCGTGGGCCGAGGCTGGTCGGTCATGAGTCGGCGAGCACCACGGACCGGGTCAGGTTGCGCGGCTGGTCCGGGTCCAGGCCCTTCGCGGCGGCCAGCGCGGCGGCCAGCCGGTGGACGCGCACCAGTTCCGCGAGCGGGTCGAGCCGGCCCTCGATCCAGCGGGCGCCGGTGCCCCGGACCTGCTCGGCCAGGCCAGCCGGTGCGGCGCCCAGCATCCAGGTGGCGGTGGACGGCGCGGCGATGCTGATCGGGCCGTGCCGGTACTCCATCGCCGGGTACGCCTCGCTCCAGGCGAGCGCGGCCTCGCGCAGCTTGAGGCCGGCCTCGTTCGCCAGCCCGACCGTCCAGCCGGTGCCGAGGAAGGTGAACTGGGTGCAGTCCACCAGGCCTTCGGGCAGCGGCTCCGCCAGGGCCGCCCGGCCGTCGGCCTCCACCGCCTCGGTGTGCAGGCCCAGGTGGGCCCGCAGCAGGGTGAGCGCCGTGGTGGCGAACCTGGTCTGCACCACGGACCGCTCGTCGGCGAAGTCCAGCACGGCGATGTCGTCGGCCGCGGTCATCACCGGCGTCCGCGGGTCGGCGGTGACGGCCGCGGTGCGGACCTTTCCGCGCACCCGCTCCAGCAGGGCCAGGACCTCGGTCGTGGTGCCGGAGCGGGTCAGCGCGATCACGCGGTCGTACGAGCGGACGCCCGGGAACTCGGAGGCGGCGAAGGCGTCCGTGACGCCCTGTCCGCTCGACTCCCGCATGGCGGCGTACGCCTGGCCCATGAACAGCGAGGTCCCGCAGCCGATCACCGCGACCCGTTCACCGGCCTCCGGCAGCGCCGTGCACTCCGCCGCGGCGACTTCCGCGGCACGGCGCCAGCAGTCCGGCTGGCTGGCGATCTCGGCCTCGACATGGGTCGCCATCGGCCACCTCCATTTGATAGTTGCTGATACCTGCTTCTTTCTGGCCAGATTCAAGCATCTTCAAGCACTCCATGGAACCCGTCTGCGCAATTTGTTGCTCAGAGGTGTTGACAGTTGCGCGCAACAGGGCCGGATACTGCATGCCATCGCCGCCCTCGGCGGTCGCGCCCCCAACGACGACCGACGGGCCCGCGAAGCACCGCCCACCCCCGCCCCGACGGTGCAGCACCGAAGGAGACCTCGTGTCCGCCCCACCCCGCAGAGCACTCGCCGCCGTCCTCGCCCCCGCGCTCCTGGCGCTGAGCGCGGGCCTCGCCCCGGCCGCGTCGGCCGCCCCCGAACCGTCAGCCGCCCCGGCCGGCGCCCCGTCGACCGCCCCGTACACCGTGAGCGTCGGCAAGCCGGTCGGCTACGGCCACCCCACCGACACCCCCGCCGTCCCGTACACCGACAAGGACGGCACCTTCTACTTCCAGCAGTCCGCCGCGCTCTACGGCGCGAACGACCCCCGGTACTGGGACTTCTTCACCGGCACGGACTTCGACTCCGCCACCCGGTCGAGCGCGCTCAGCAACGCCGTCAACCCCGCCAACCCCCAGGACCGCAACAACGACACCACCTGGCGCTGCAACAACAGCCCCACCGGCCTGACCTCGACCTCCGCGCCCGCCGGGTCGGGCTACGCCCAGAAGAACTACTGCGACCTCTCCGGCATCTGGGTCGACCCGGACACCGGCGACTGGTACGGGCTGGTGCACAACGAGTTCACCCCGCAACCCTTCGGCGACGGCCTCCACTTCGACGCCATCGACTACGCCGTCTCCAGCGACCAGGGCCGGACGTGGACCATCAAGGACCACGCCATCACCTCGCCCTACAGCACCCGGCGGGGCGACACCGCGGCCTTCCCGAACCAGACCTTCGACTACGGGGACGGCGACCAGCGCCTCTTCGTCGACACCGCCTCCGGCTACTTCTACGTCTTCTACGGCTCGCGCATCGTCGACAAGGGCGGCAGCTGGAAGGCCTTCCACGAACACGTGGCCCGGGCCCCGATCGCCGCCAAGATGGCACCCGGCTCGTGGCAGAAGTGGTACGACGGCGCGTGGTCGCAGCCCGGCACCGGCGGCCAGGAGAGCAACCTGGTGCCCGCCGACTCCGCGCACCCCACCGGCTACACCCCGGTCGCCGACGAGTACGACCCGGCGAACACCGGCACCGTGGCCCAGCAGGTCGCGGCCGGCACGATGCCGCCCACCTCACCGCTGTTCGTCATGGACATCACCTACAACGCCTACCTCGGCCTGTACATCGCCGAGCCGCAGGCCGTCGACCAGAGCGGATCGGCGCCCCAGCAGTACTACGCCACCGCCGACCTCGCCAGCCAGAAGTGGGTGCCGATCGGCGACACCGGCGGCTACCACACCGCGTCCTGGTACCGCTGGTTCCTCGACAGCGCCAACCGCACCAACGGCACCGTCGTCGGCAAGACCTTCCGCTCGTACTGCGCCTTCGGCTGCTCCAACGGCGCGTCCGGCGAGTACGTGGACGTGACGATCAACGGCTCCGCGCCCGCCGCTCCCCCCGTCGACCCCGGCAAGACCTACCGGATCGGCAACGCCGACGGCCGGGTCCTCGCCCAGGTCGCCGGCGGCCCGGCCACCACCTCGCTGGCCGCCGGCACCGGCTCCGACCTGGAGGCCTGGAGCTTCGCCGGCAACGGCGACGGCTCCTACCGGATCACCAACGCCGCCACCGGCCGCCTGCTCGGCGTCGACTCCACCGCCACCGCCGGCCGCGCCTGGGGCGCCCGCCCCACCGCCACCGCCACCGGCCCGGGCGGGCCCACCGTCGGCCAGCAGTGGTTCGTCATCCCCGGGAAGTCCGCCGACGGAACCGCCACCGGCACGTTCAAGCTCGTCAACCGCTACAGCGGACTCGTCCTCGGCCTCTCCTCCACCAGCAGCCGGTCCACCGAGACCACCCCCACCCGCAGTTGGGCCGACACCACCGGCAACCCCGTCGGCGGCACCCGCGGCCCCGGCGAGCAGACCCTCACCCTGACCGCCACCGGCACCGCGCCCAACCCCCCGCTGGACGGCACCCACACCCTGACCGCCGCCGGCAAGGCCCTCGACAACCCCGGCCACTCCACCGCCCAGGGCACCCAGTTGGTCACCTGGGCCCCCAACGGCGGCCCGAACCAGACCTGGGTGCTCACCCGGCAGGCGGACGGCAGCTACCAGATCGCCAACGGCGAGTCGCACCTGTGCATGGACGTCGACGGCGGATCGACCTCCGCCGGCGCCAAGGTGATCCAGTGGGCCTGCACCGGCGGCGGCAACCAGCGCTGGCAGCTCACCCCGGCCGCCGGCGGCTACCGGATCACCTCCCAGAAGAGCGGTCTGCTGCTCACCACCGCGTCCACCACCGACGGCGCCCGGACCACCCAGCAGCCCGACACCGGATCGCCCCTCCAGGTCTGGACCGTCGGCTGACCATCCAGCAGTATCCAACCTCCGTTTCCTCTCGGTCAGTTGGCGAGAATCGGACAGTGCGCGAGCGGGCCCGTTGACCTCCGGTCCGCCGGGCGTTTGGCTCTCCCCAGCCAGTTGCGCGGGCGGTGCCACCCACCAGGGTGGCACCGCCCGCGCCGTCGTCACTCACCAAGGGGAGGACCCCACCTCATGACCACCACACGACCCCGGCGCGTGCTGCTGCGCGGCTGCTGCGCCCTGCTCGCCGCCGTACTGGCCGGCCTCGCCGCACCGGCCGCCGCCGAAGCGCACCCGCGCACGGGCGGGATCATCCGGGTGAGCGTCGGCCTCGACGGCGCGCAGCCGGACGGCGCGTCCGCCGCCCTGGGGCTGAGCGCCGACGGCCGCTACGCCCTGTTCTCCTCCGACGCGACCAACCTGGTGCCCGGCGACACCAACGGGGCGACGGACGTCTTCGTCCGGGACCTGTGCACCGGCCGCACCCAGCGCGTCAGCGTCGGCGCGGACGGCGCCCAGCTCGACGCCCCCACCACCCAGGCGTCGATCAGCGGCGACGGCCGCTTCGTCACGTTCACCACCAAGGCCACCAACGTGCTCCCCGGCCACAAGGCCAACAGCGGCGGGGAGGTCTACCTCCGCGACCTCCGGGACGGCGTCACCGAGCTGATCACCGCCGGCGACCCGGCCGCCACCGACCAGGACGGCCGCAAATCCCGTGACGGGGTGGTCAGTTGGGACGGACGGTTCGTGGCCTTCTCCTCCTCCCGGACCGACCTCGCGCCGGTCGGCAAGTTCAGCAAGGAGAACATCTACGTCACCGACCGCCGGGAGGGCACCACCCGCCTGGTCACCCTCGGGGTGGACGGCAAACCGGGCAACGGCGACTCCTACCTGCCCTCGATCAGCGCCGACGGCCGCGTCATCGGTTTCAAGTCCCGCGCGTACAACCTTCTCCCAGCTCCCGCCCAGACTCCCGCGGCTCCCGAAGACCACGGCGACTCCCCCGCGATCCTCGGGCACGCCTCCTACCCCCTCTACGTGTCCGACCAGCACACCGGGGTGATCAGCGGCGCGAGCACCGACCCCGCCGGCCGACTCGCCAACACCGGCCTGGACGCCACCCTCAGCCCCGACGGGCGGTACGCCGTCTACACCCTCGACGCGCCCGGCGGGCCGATCCTCAACCGCCACCAGGAGCTCTACGCCCGTGACCTGCGCACCGGCACCGTGACCAGGGTGACCACCCCGCTGCCCGGCACCACGACGGTCGGCTCCGCCGGCCGCGGCACCATGTCCTACGACGACCGCTGGGTCTACTTCGTCTCCGACGCCGGCAACCTCGTCCCCGGCGTCGACGGCGGGCAGCAGAACGTGTTCCGCCGCGACCTCGCCACCGGAGCCGTCGAGCTCGCCGGAGCGGCCGAGGACGGCACGGCGAGCACCGGCACCTCGGACAACCCGTACACCGACGCCTCCGGCAGCGCCGTGCTGTTCACCTCCGAGGACGGCACCCTCGTCCCCGGTGACACCAACCACGCCTCGGACGTCTTCCTCCGCCGGCTCCTCGCGCACTGACGGCGGACGGGGCTGTTGCGGGTGCTGACCAGGCGGTTTCCGTCAGCTGCCGGTGAAGGGCGGGATCACCGGTCGTCCCGGCCACGAGAAGCACGATCCGGCGGGGAGGAAACAACGGCAACACCCGTAACAGCACCCGGGCGAAAAGCGCGCCGCCCGGCGCCGCCAGCACATAATCACCACATTCTTACCCCGAATTGTAAGGCCACTGTCAAGGCATCAAGGTGCGCCAGGCCGCAGTGACTTCAGGACACTGTCGAGGATACTGTTTTCATCACCCCTCGGGCGACGGATGCTTGTACGTACAGTCTCCGTTCTTTTGGCACTGCCGTGTTGTCCGCAGGCCAGTCCACGGAGCGTGCAGCAGGACGTGCTGCTCCCGGCGACGACTCGTGAGGTCGATCGTGACAATGAGAAAAGCCTCAGGAAGTCAACAGCCGTAGCTGTGGAGACGGCACCCGAATCAACCGTCCAAGGAATAGTCCGAGACGGAACGAGGGTAAAAGTGAAGGCCCTTCTCTACCACTTCCACGGAATCGATGACTTCGATTTCTCGACCATTTCGCCCGAGGACCTCCCCGAGGTCCAGAAGGCCGCGGAATCCCGTGAGTACGGAATTCTGCCGACCGTCTACCTGCGGCGGGAGAACCTCCCCCGCCTGGTGGAGGTCCTCCAGGAGTACCACCGGCTCGAACAGGCGGACGCGGTTCCCAACATCGCCGGTTTCGCGATCGAGGGCCCGCTGCTGGGACCGCAGGGCGGAATACCCCGGGCCGGACGGTGGTTCCCGTCTGCGAAGGAGTGGGACGTCATCGCGTCCCTCGGCCCGCTCGGCCTGCGCTACATCGTGATGGCGCCCGACGCCATGGCCCTGGACGAGCGCATCGACGCCGGCCCCACCTTCGCCGACCTGCTCACCAGCTTCTACGAGCAGGGGCTCCGGATCGCCGTGGGGCACTTCCACCGGGAGGCGCCCGAACGCAGTGCCGTGCGGCTGCGGGAAGTGCTCGAATTCCTGCACAGCCGCTACGAATCCTCCCCGTACCTGGTCCTGACCGACCATCTGTACAACGACACCCCGCGGAACTTCACACATTCCTGGCGCACGCCGCAGGAACGGGTCAACCGCGACGTCGAACTCCGGCGGGTGCTCGATCCCGACTGGAACGAGACCGACCTCCGGGAACTGCTCGGCCCCGTTTCGGCAGAAATGCTGCGCTCCGCACGCGAGTCCCTCCTGTACCCGTGCATCAACTTCGACGGGTACCACGTCGACCTCGAAATCTGTCGGCGCACCGTCGAATACCTGGGCGTGGACCGCCTCATCGCGCTGACCGACCACACCGAGGTCGCCACGATGGCTCAGGAGCCGCTTTCCCGGAGTGACCACAATCCGCTGTGGCTGCGTGACGACGGCGCCGTGGCGGCGGGGTCGAGCGGTTATGAGCAGCAGCGGCAGAACATTCTCTCCATCGGATTCGACGACGCGGCGGTTCACCGCATGTTCGTCGACAACCCCGTGACCGCGATCGGCTACCGCATCAAGAAGGGCGCCGCGTAAGGGCCTGCAGGGCCGAAAATCAGGAAGACATCGGGAGAGGAACTCACGGCCACCCGGGCGTTGCGCCCCGGCCACTTCCTCGACCGTGTCGTGCGGGCCGGGGACACGGCCGCCGCCACCGCGGCGCTCGCGGTCGTGTCCCCGGCAGCCGCCGGCCCGCGCATCCTCCAGGACGACGTCCGGCTGCGGCGCGGCCACGCGGATCCGCCGGCGTGATCCGGCGGCGTGATCCGGCGGATCCGGATGTGAACCACATCGACGAACCACATTGGCGAACCACGAGAGGGGACCAAGGCATGAGCAAGGTTGTCGTCACGGGCGGCGGCGGGTTCATCGGCTCGCACATCGTCGACCGGTTGTGCGCCCAGGGACACCGCGTCCTGGTGGTGGACGACTTCTCCACCGGCGATCGGGCCAATCTCGCCGAGAGCGAGGCCCGTTGGCCCGAGTTGAGCGTTCTCACGGCCGACGTGGTCGACGAGTCCACCGCGGCCGCGGTGGAGGACTTCGCGCCCGAGGTGCTGCTGCTGCTGGCCGCGCAGTTCAGCGTGAAGGTGTCGATGCGCGATCCCCTGCTGGACGCCCAGGTCAACGTCATCGGCCTGGTCCGGATGCTCGAAGCGGCACGGCGCAGCCGGAGCCGCAAGGTCGTGTTCGCCTCCAGCGGCGGGACGATCTACGGGCCCGCCGGTGAGGACGGGGTGCCCATCAAGGAGTCCACGGGCCGGGTGCCCAGCTCCTTCTACGGGCTGACCAAGTCCGTCGCCGTCGACTATCTGCGCCTCTACCACGAGACCTTCGGCCTGGACTACGTCGCGCTCGCCCTCGGCAATGTCTTCGGCCCCCGCCAGACCCCGTTCGGCGAGGCGGGAGTCGTCTCCATCTTCGCGCAGCGCATGCTCTCCGGGCAGACCTGCGTCATCAACGGGGACGGCCTGCAGACCCGCGACTACGTGCACGTGAGCGACGTGGCCGATGCGTTCGTGCGGGCCATGGACCAGGGGCACGGTCTGATCAACATCGGTAAGGGACAGGAGACTTCGGTCCTGGACATCCATCAGGCGGTCGAGAAGCGGACCGGCCGTTCGCTGCCGCCCCGCTTCGGGCCGGCGCTGGCGGGAGAGGTGCGCCGGGGGTGTCTGGACCCCTCCCGCGCCCAGGCCCAGCTGGGCTGGACCCCCGGGACGACGCTGGAGGACGGGGTCGACTCCGTCGTGTCCTGGCTGACCGCCCGCCCCCTCCAGGCGAAGGACTCCGACGGGGCGGGGCAGACGGGATGAGGCTGGCGGGGATGATCCTGGCAGCCGGGCGCGGCAGCCGGATGGGAGCACTCACCGCCCGGACGCCCAAGCCGCTCCTGCCCCTGGCGGGCAAGCCGCTGCTGGGACACCTGCTGGACCGGTGTGCCGAGACCGACGTCACGGACGTCTACCTCAATCTGCACTACCAGGCCGAGCAGGTCCTTCACTTCCTCGACGGCACCACGGTGAAGGTGCCCGTCCACGCCCGGACCGAGCCCCGCCTCACCGGGCCCGCCGGGGCGCTGCGGCTGTTCCACGAGGAACTGGCCGCCTTCGACGCCGTGCTCGTCACGTCCTGCGACGTCCTCATGGGCGAGCCGCTCCAACGGCTCGTCGAGGCGCACACGCGCGGAGGCTACGCCCTGACGTTCGCCTGTACGAGGATCCGGCAGGCCCGCCGCTACGGCGTGCTGGACATCGACCCCGACGGCCGGATCCTCGGCTCCAGGGAGAAGCCCGACGTCCCCGACGACGAGACGCACTGGATCAGCGCCGGGGTCTACTGCCTGGACCCCCGCGTCATCGCGCACATCCCCGAAGGCGTCGTCTACGACTACGCCAGCGAACTCGCCCCCGCGCTGATGGCCGCCGGCGAACGCGTGGGGGCGCACCGGCTCACCGGCTACTGGCGGGACGTGGGCACCCCCGACTCGCTGCGCGAGGCCGGCGAGGACGCCGGCCGTGGGCTGATCCCCTGGCTCACCGAAAGGGTGGAGCGATGAAAGTCCTGATGCTGACCTCCAGTTACGAACCCCTGCACGGCGGGGCCGAGACCTATGCGCGGCTGCTGTGCGAAGGGCTGGTGGCCGAGGGCCACGAGGTCGTCATCGCGACCGACGGGTCGTGGCTGGACCACCTGCCCGGGGAGCGCGAGGAGGAGGCGGGGCGGGTCGTGCGGCTGCGCGACTTCGCGGACCACGTGGACGCGCGGGACAAGGTGCGATGGCGGCAGATGCAGTACTCCGTCCTCGACGAACTGGGGGCCGTGCTCCAGGGCGAGAGCTTCGACGTCGTCCACGCCAACAGCCATGAGGCGCTGATCCTCGCGAGCATCGTGGCGCTCGAAACGGACGCCGCACTGGTGTGCTCGCTGCACGAGCAGAGCCCCGACCTGGAGCGGTTCGGCCGTGGCCGGTGCCGCCTGTCGTACCAGACCCTCCCCGTCGACATGCACTTCGTCCCCAGCCGCTTCTTCGCCGAGCGCGCCGCCCGCTTCGGCGCCCCCGCCGACCGCATCAGGCTCGTCCACAACGGCGTTCCCGACGCGCCGCCGGACGACGTGGCCCGCAACCTGCGCGCCGCGCTGCGCGCCGAACTCGGCGTCGACCCCGACCAGCGGCTGGTCGTCCTCCCGGGCCGGATGTCCGCCCGCAAGGCGCAGCTCGACCTGGCCGCGGCGCTGCCCCTGGTCGCGGCGGAACTGCCCGAGGTGCGGGTGCTCCTGTCGGGGAGGGTCTCGGACTACGCGTACGAGAAGAGCGTGTGGGACCGGCTCGAACGCGGCGGTGTGGCGGAACTGGTCACGCTCCGCCAGGACTTCGGGGCCGAGACGATGCCCGCCGTCTACGCTGCGGCGGACCTGGTGGTCCAGCCCTCCCTGGCCGAGGGGCTTCCGTTCAGCGTGGTCGAGGCGATGCGCGCCGGCAAGCCCGTCGTCGGCACCCGTGTCATCGGCATCAGCGACGTCATCACCGACGGCGTCGACGGCCTGCTCGTACCGGCGGCCGACCCGTCCGCCCTGGCCGAGGGGATCCTGCGGGTGCTCACCGACGAGGCGTCGGCCGCCGAGCTGGCGGCCAACGCGTACACCACGGCGGAACGGAAGTTCAGCAGCCGCAGGATGGTCGCGGACACCCTGGACGGCTACCGGGCGGCCATGGCGCGTCGCCGGCAGTCGGCGTCCGCGGCCCCGACCTCGTGAAGGGGTGACCGTGTCCGACTACGCGCGACTGGTCAAGGCCTACGACATCCGCGGGGAAGTCCCCACCGAACTCGACGGCGAGGTCGCGGAACGCATCGGCGGCCTGTTCATCCGGTTCACCGACGCCCCGCAGGTGGTGGTGGCCAGGGACATGCGCCCTTCCTCGGCCATGCTGGTGCGGGCGTTCAGCGACGGCGCCCGCCGGGCCGGTGCCGACGTCATCGACGCCGGGCTCGGCTCCACCGACTACCTCTACTACGCCAGTGGATCGCTCGGACTTCCCGGCGCCATGATCACCGCCAGCCACAACCCCGCGAAGGACAACGGCATCAAGCTGTGCCTGAGCGGCGCGGCGCCCCTGGGGGAGAACACGGGCCTCGGCCGGATCCGCGACTGGCTCGTGGCGGGGGAACGCGCCGCACCCGCCGCGGACCCCGGCACCCGTACGGAAAGGCCACTCCTCAAGGAGTACGCGGCCCACCTGCGGCAACTCGTCGACCTCACCGGGATCCGGCGCCTCAAGGTCGTCGCCGACGCGGGCAACGGCATGGCCGGCCTGACCGCCCCGGAGGTCTTCGCGGGCCTGCCCGTCGACCTCGTCCCGCTCTACTTCGAACTCGACGGCACGTTCCCCCACCACGAGGCCAACCCCATCGACCCCAGGAACCTCGTCGACCTCCAGGCCGAGGTCCGCAGGCAGGGGGCCGACATCGGACTCGCCTTCGACGGTGACGCCGACCGCTGCTTCTTCGTCGACGAAGGCGGTCAGCCGGTCTCACCGTCCGCCGTCATCAGCCTGATCGCGGGCCGGGAGCTGGCACGGCACCCCGGCTCGGCCATCGTGTACAACCTGATCACCGCGGAGGCCACGGTGCGGAGCATCCGCCGCCACGGCGGACGCCCCTTCCGGTCCCGCGTGGGGCACTCCCACGTCAAGGCGCTCATGGCGGAGCACAACGCGGTGTTCGGCGGAGAGCACTCCGGGCACTACTTCTTCCGGGACTTCTGGCGTGCCGACAGCGGCATGCTCGCCGCGCTCCACGTGTTGGCCGCCCTCGGCGGACAGGACCGGCCGCTGTCCGCCGTGATCGCCGCGCACAGCCGCTTCGCGCTGTCCGGTGAACTCAACTGCGTCGTCGCCGACGTCGCGGCCACGATCCGGGAGGTGGAGGAGCGCTACCGGCACCGGGCCGGGGTGACCACGGACCGGCTCGACGGTCTGACGGTCGGCCTGCCGGGCGGAACCCGGTTCAACCTGCGCCCCTCGAACACCGAACCGGTCCTGCGGGTCAACGTGGAGGCGCACGACCAGGAGACCATGGAGCACCTCCGGGACGAGGTCCTCGCGTTGATCCGACCGTAGGACGTCAAGACGTCAAGACATTTCTGACGGTGCGTCGGGGCGCGCTCGGGTTGCGGCGGGTCGGCCGGTGACGCCGGTAGTCTGCCACCCCTGCCTACGGCACTTCGAAGAAGGGCATCCCATGGGCTTGGCCCCGTCCTGTGACCATGTCGACGGCGGCGCAGGGGTCTCGCCGTGACGGCGCCCGTCCCCCCGGGCGCCGCGCGGCTGTTGACCGTGGGCGTCGCCTCCGTCGGAGGACTGCTGTTCGGCTACGGAATCGGGGTGATCGCCGGCGTCCTGCGGCTGGTCGCCACCACCTTCGCCCTGTCGTCGTGGCAGCAGGGGGCGGTCGTGTCGGCCGCCCTCCTCGGCGCGGCGCTCACCGCCCTCACCAGCGGGCGGCTGGCGGACAGGTTCGGGCGCCGGCCGGTCATCGGCGCCGCCGCGGCCGTGTACGCCCTCGGAACGGCGGTCTCGGCGGCGGCCTCGGGCTCCACCACGCTCCTCGCCGGGCGGTTCCTCGTCGGACTCGCCCTGGGGGCCGTCTCGTTCGCGGTCCCGCTGTACATCTCCGAGATCTCTCCGCCCGCCCGACGCGGCGCGCTCGTCACACTGAACCAACTCATGATCACGATCGGGCTCCTGCTGTCCTACGTGGTGGCCTATCTCCTGGAACCCGCGGGGGCCTGGCGCTGGATGCTCGCCCTCGGGCTCCTGCCCGCGTGCGTGCTGCTGGCCGGCATGTGCCTGGTGCCCGAATCGCCGGACTGGCTGCACTCCAGGGGAGACACCGCCCGGGCGGCGAGCGCCGCGCGGCGCCTGTCCCCGCCCGACCCGGGCGGCGCGGCCGTCCGACCCGGTGGCCGCCCCGCGACGGCGACCGCCGCCCGGCCCACCGCCGGCCCCGCGACCGCGACCGTCGCACGGCCCACCGCCGCCCCCGCCGCGACCCTCCGGCAGGCCTGCGCGCTGGCCGGTCCCCGCTGGGTCGCGCTGGGACTGGCGATCGCCGTCCTGGTCCACCTGACCGGCCTGAACACCGCGATCTACTACGTGCCGACCATCCTGGGCGGAAGCGGCATGACCGCTGCCGGAGGCATCCGGGGAGCCGTCCTGGTCGGGCTGTGCAACGTGGCCGCCACCGTCGTCACCATCGCCCTGCTCGACCGGGTCGGCCGCCGGAAGACGATGATCG
Organism: Kitasatospora sp. NPDC057940; assembly: GCF_042887425.1. NCBI lineage: Bacteria > Bacillati > Actinomycetota > Actinomycetes > Kitasatosporales > Streptomycetaceae > Kitasatospora > Kitasatospora sp. NPDC057940. The sequence continues at coordinate 149,734 of NZ_JBHVPH010000019.1, read as the reverse complement.
GAGGACTGCTGGTCATGGCGGTCGCGGCCATCGGCATCGCGGTGGCGCAGCCGCTCGGGCACACGGGGGCGCCGACCGCGGCACTGCTGTGCGTCTTCATCATGGCGGGAGCGGTGGGCCCCGCCGCCGTCTTCTGGGTCTACATCGCCGAGATCTACCCGGCGGGTGCCCGCGGAGTCCTGATGAGTCTGGCCACCGCGGCCCACTGGGGAACCGACTTCGTCGTGGCGACCACGTTCCTCCCCCTCGTGCAGGAGCTGTCGCTCGGCGGGGCGTTCGGTGTGTACGCGGCGATCAGCGCGGCGTCCGCCCTGGCCCTGGCCCGCTGGATGCCCGAGACCCGTGGTCGTCTGCTGCTGTGAACGGGACCGGGCGCGAGGCTCCTGTGCTCGCGCCCGGGCTGGGCTTCGCCCGCCGCCACCTGACGATGCGCCAGAATTGCCGTCAGCCGAGCAATCAGCCGCGCGTCCCCGAAGGTAGGCATCATGACCCGCTACAGCGTCGACCCGAACCGGCACGAGCTCATCGCCACCTGGGGAACCGGCGAAGGCGACCTCGCCACCCGGATCACCGCCCTCCCGGCCGACGCGGCCGGCGCCACGCTCCTGCGCCTGGCCGGCGCGCTGACCCGCCTGTCGGAGGCGGCCTGGCGCACCTACACCCACCCCGCCAGCGCCGCCGGCTCCCTCGAACCCGACACCGAAGGCTGGCGCCGCGAACAGGAACGCGACACCTTCAGCGAGGTCGCCGAGGCCGTGGCCGCGCCGAACCTGCCCCACGGCGGCCTGCTCACCGTCTCCTACAGCCCCCTGCTGGAATCCGCCCACCAGGCCGGCCGCGCCCTGCACGCCCTCGACGAACCCGAGTTGACGAAGGCCGTGCTCGCCGAGACCGTCACCGAACTCACCGCCGTCGAGAGCGCCGAACTCGGCAACCTCACCGGCCGCGCCCAGCAGGCCGTCCTGCTCAGCCGCGAGGACGCCTCCCCCGTCCAGGTCGCCGCCGCCGACCACCTGCTGGAGCAGAACCCCTTCGGCTCCCTCGCCCTCTTCTCCGACGTCGACCCGACCGCCGCCGCCGTCGCGGCCGCGCACTGGCTCGCCGCCGCGGCCGAGGTCGCCGCCGACGCCTCCGGCCACGACGCCACCGCCGTCCTGCTCGAAGCCGACAGCATCGAGGACCTCCCGCACCAGACCCCGACCCTCGTCCTCGAACTCCTCGACGCCGGCCACACCCCCCACGACGCCGTCACCGGCCTCGTCCGCCACGCCCTCCACATCGCCGACGGCCTCCTCCCCGACCCCGCCGGCCTGCGCGAACAACTCGAAGACCTCGACGGGGCCCTCGACGACTACAGCGACGACTACGCCGACGACGAGGAGACCGACCCGGAGGACACCGGCCTGCGCCTCACCCCCCTCGACCCCAGGCGCCCCGCCCGCGACCTCCTCGAGGACCTCCTCGCCGGCATCCACGGCTGCTGGGTCCTCCACACCGAGTACGACGACCTCGACGAGGAGCACCTCGGCACCGACGACGCAGACTCGGCCGACGCCGGCCCGGACGCCGTGGACCCGGACGGCGCTGACCCGGACGACGCGCACCTGAACGACGAACGGGCCGAACAGCACCGGCACCAAAGCCGCGAGAACTTCGCCCGCCTCGTCCGCGAAACCGCCGCCCGCCACCGCGACCGGCTCCTCTGACCGCACCTCACCGCCCCCACCCCCCAGCAGCAGCGGGGGGCAACCCGACCGGGCTACACCTGGGCGGACCGGCTCGTTCCGAACGCCTACGGCCTGGCGGTCCCCCTCCTCGGCACCGGGGCGACGCGCTGCGGTTGCGCAGGCCCTCGCGCCGGCCTCTCCCGGGCGGCTCCCGCCCGTGTCGGCAGGCGCCGGCCCGGCGGGTCGCCCGGCCGCCACCGCCCGCCGAAAGTGCTCCGTGCGTCCGGACGGCCCAGCACCGCTCGTGGTCCGGCCGTGCAGAACAAAGCATGGAGAGCACGAACCGGGCGACCGCGGGCTTGCACGTGCGCACCGACGGCCGAGCGGATGACGGGATGACCGGAGGGTTGTGCGTGATGCGTACGCTGTACACCAGCCAGGGCGGCGGCCCCCGGCTGCCGCGCAGAGTGGCCGCCCTGGCCGCGGCGGCAGGAATGGCCGTCCTCCTCGTGGCGTCGTGCTCATCCGGGAGCTCGTCCGGGCCCGCGACGCCGACGAACGCGGCGGGGGCGACGCTGTCGGAGGCACCCAACCCGTCGAGCTTCTCCGGGGAGCCGCCCTCCGCCTTCGCCTCCGCGCTGGAGTCGGCCTCCGCCTCGGTAGCCGCGCGCTCGGCCTCGGCGGCGGCCGCCGCCTCGGCGTTCGAGGCATCGGCGGACGCGCAGGCCGCGCAGAACCGGGCGAAGGCGACCGAGGTGCTCAAGACCGTGGAGGGCCCCGGCAACGCCACCTCCGACGTCACCCTGACCGGCGTGCCGCGATCCACCACCGGCGGCCTCCACGCCGCCGTCGTGACCATCGTCAACAGCACCCGCGAGGCCGCGTCCTACGCGGTCCAGGTGGACTTCACCGACGAGTCGGGCCGCGCCGTCGACTCGGCGATCGTCGGCGCCGAGAACCTGGCCCCGGGCGGGAAGGCCAGTCCGATCGCCTTCAGCCGCCAGCCGGCCGACCTGGCCCTGGTCCCGGTCGTGGTGAAGGCCCAGCGCTACTGAGCCCGGCGCTACCGGGCGCACCCCGACCGGGCAATGCCCGACGTCCCGCCGGCCTCCCGTGCAACGGAGCACGGGAGGCCGCCGGGACGTCAGCAGGACGTCGGCAGGACGTCAGCGGGTGATCAACGCCGCTGGAGGGACTTCACGTTGTCGCCGAAGCTCCAACCCTTCGAGCCGTCCCAGTTGAGCGACCAGGTCATGAGCCCCTTCAGCGCACCGCCGAACGCGTTCCACGACTGGCCGACCAGGCCCGGGTCCATGTAGCCGCCGCCCGCACCGGGCTGGGCCGGCAGGCCGGGGACCTGCTTGTCGTAGGGCACCTTGATCGTGGTGCCCTGGATGGTCAGGCCGTTGTTCAGGCAGGTGGTCTGCGCGGTGAAGCCCTGCACGGTGCCGGCCTGGTACGAGTCGCCGGAGCAGCCGTACATGCTGCCGTTGTAGTACTGCATGTTCAGCCACCACAGTTGCCCGTTGTCGGCGTACTTCTTGATGATCGGCAGGTAGGCGCCCCAGATCGAGCCGTAGGTGACGCTCCCGCCGGTCACGTACGCGGTTTCGGGGGCCATCGTCAGGCCGAAGCCCGCGGGCATCTGCGCCAGCACGCCGTCGATGATGCGCATCAGGTTGGCCTGGGAGGCGGACAGCGTGCCGATGCTGCCGCTTCCGGACAGGCCGGTCTCGATGTCGATGTCGATCCCGTCGAAGTTGTACTTCTTGAGGATCGGGACGACGGTCGCCACGAACCGGTCGGCGACGGTGCTGGAGCTCAGGTCGATGCCGGCGGCGGCACCGCCGATCGACATCAGGATCGTCGCCCCGGCCGCCTTGGCCTGGCACATCTCGGCGGGGGTCGAGACCTTGACGTTGGTGTCCATGCCGTCCTGCCACTGGACGGTGCCGTCCGAGAGGATCACCGGGAAGGCGGCGTTGATGACGTTGTAGCCGTGTGCGGCGATCCGGCTGTCCGTGATGGGGACCCAGCCCATGCCGGGGTGGACGCCGTTCGAGGCGCCGTCCCAGTTCTCCCAGTACCCCTGGAGGACCTTGCCCGACGGCTTGGGCTTCGTGGGGCACGTGTCACCCGGCGCCGGGGTGGTCGGCGGCGGGGTGGTGGGCGGAGGAGTCGTGGGCGGAGGCGTGGTCGGAGGCGGAGTGGTCGGCGGCGGGGTCGTCGGAGGCGGCGTGGTCGGCGGCGGAGTCGTGGGCGGCGGGGTGGTCGGCGTGGTGCCGCCGGGGCCGGTGAGCGACACGTCGTCCGCGTAGTACGCGGGCTGCCCGTACCAGCCGTGCAGGTAGACGGTCACCGAGGTGGTGTTCGGCCCCGTGGTGAAGCCGACGCTGAGCTGGCTGTACGACGCGCTGCTCGGCGTCCAGGTGGACGGGTCGCTGCCGGCGCCGGTGCCGGTGGCGCCCAGGTAGACGTAGCTGCCCTGGACGTAGGCGCTCAGCGTGTACTGGGAGTTGGGCTGCACGCTGACGGTCTGGCTGCACTGGGCGCTGTCCGGGCCGGTCGGCGTGGCCTTGAGCGCGGCGGCGCCGGAGTGGACCGGACTGCTGACGACCTCGCCGGAGCCGCCGGAGCAGGTCCAGCCGGAGAGTCCGCTCTCGAAGCCTGGGTTGGCCACCAGGTTGGGGGTGGCGGCCCCGGCCGTGACGGAGCCGGCCACGGCGACGCCGGCACCGATGACGGCGACGGCGCTCACCCCGGCGAGGGAGCGCCGCAGGACGCTCGGCCCGTGCTGGACACGGCTGGTCCGGTTCACCTGCGCTGCGCGTTCCACACCGGCCCGCGGCTGCGGGCCGGCGGCCCGGAGCGGCTCGCTCCGGGCCCGGTCGCCTTCGAGGCGGCCGGGATCCGGACAGGGACGGACCTCGCCCGACAGACGTGGATGACGCGACCTTCGACGGAACATGCTGCGTTCCCTTCCCGCCGGGCGTCATGGACATGACCGACGCGTGGGGGCGCGACGTCCGGCCGTGGGTGAGGTGGGGACATGTGGGGCTGTGCCGGACCGGATCGTAAAAGGGGCGGCGCAGCCCGTCAATAGGTCTGGACCAATTGCGGGGTGCGGCCCAGACCAATTGCGGGGTGCGGCCCGGACGGTCCGTCGGCTCACTACGAGGCGGCCACCGGGCCGGGTTGGCGTCAGCGCCGGCCCGCATTCACCTCAGCTGCATTTCGGCCAACTGTGCGAAAGGTCTGTTCGCAACCACGGCACCCACCTAGAGTGGCGGCGATCCTCCACAAGTGGCCCTTTCTTCACGCCAGTTCACTGGATCTTCACATCAGTGCACCGGCCTCGGGACGTTCAGCGCAGTCTGTTCCCACCATCGAGCCGAGAGGGCCGGGTCCGTGACGCAGGCGTTCCAGTCCCCCGGCTTCGCAGCGCTGGCGGCCGACCGCGCGGTCGAGACGCGGCTCGTCGACGAGCGCTGGCAGGCGGTCGCCTGGGACCTGGGGACGGGCCGGCGCCGGGTGGTCACCGATCGGCCGGGGGGCGTCCACCTGAGCGAGATCGAGCCGGACGGCGACGCCATCTGGTGGTTCGACGCCGACAACGCCGGGGAGGGCCGGTGGTGGCGCGAGCCGTTCACCGGCGGCGAGGGCGGCGAGGCGCTGCGCGACGTGCCGCGCGGGCGGGCGTACGGCGTCGCCTTCGACCGGACGGGCGCGCTCGCCGCGGTGGTCGTCGGTGTCGACGGCGCCTCGCACTGCTACGTCGGACCGCCCGCGGGCGCGGCCCGGCTGATCGGTTCGGCGCCGGGGTACCTGAGCCTGGCCGACCTCTCGCCGGACGGTCGGCTCCTCGCCCTCGGCGGGCGGCCCGACGGGGACGACTCGGTGGTCCTGTGGCCGACGGGTGCCCGGGCGGGCGCGCGGGCGGACGATCCAGCGGACGGTCCACTGCGGATCGCCGGGAACCACCGACTGCGGCTCTGGCCGATCGAGTTCAACCCGCTCGCGGTGCTCGAACCGGAGCTGCTGCTGGTGGTCGAGGAGGACGAGCGGTACACCGTCGCGACCTGGCGGGCCGGCACCGGACTGCGCAGGTACCCGGGGCTGTCGTTCGACTCGCAGATATCGGCCGGCTGGTACCAGGGGCCGCGCGAGGTGCTGATCCAGCACGAGCGGGCCGGGCGGAGCCGGCTGCTCCTCGCCGACCTCGACCCGCCGGAGGGGCAGCGGGCGACTCGGCAACGGGTGACGCCGCAGGGGGCCGCACGGCAAGGACCGGCCGAACAGGCCCCGCCCGTCCGGGAGATCAGCACGCCCGGCGGCACGATCCACGACCTGTCCTGCGCTCCGGACGGCACCTTGCACTGCGTCTGGAGCCGGGAGTCGACACCGCCCCGCCCGCTGGTGCTGCGCCCCGGCACGGAGGCCGCGCACCACCCCGGACAGGGCCTCGATCCGGACCGGGGCGACACCTCCCGCACCCGGCGCTGGACGCCCCGGCCGTACGGGCGGATCCACAGCTTCGTCAGCACCCCGGTCGGCGAGGGCCCGTGGCCGACCCTCTTCCTGGTCCACGGCGGCCCCGCCACCCACGACCGCGACTCCTACGACCCGCGGGTGAACGCCCTGGTCGGCCGTGGCTACGCGGTGGTGCGCACCAACTACCGCGGCTCCACCGGCTACGGCGCCCGCTGGCAGCACGAGTACGGCCACCGGGTCGGGCTGGCGCAGATCGAGGACCTGGCCGCCGTCCGCGCGGAGCTGGTCGCCGACGGCACGGCGCTCGCGGAGCGCACCGGCCTGTGCGGATTCTCGTGGGGCGGCTACCTGGCCCTGCTGGCGATGGGCGCGCAGCCGGAGTTGTGGTCACTCGGCATGGCCGCCCAGCCGATCGCGGACTACCCCGCCGCCTACCGCACCACCACCCCCGCACTGCGCGAGCTCGATCGCCAGCTCTTCGGCGGGACCCCGGACGAGGTCCCCGAGCGCTACCGCGCGGCCGACCCGCGGTCGTACGTGCACCAGGTCCGCTCGCCCGTCCTGCTGGTCGCCTCACGGACCGACGAGCGGTGCCCGCCCGACCAGGTCGCCCGGTACGCGGCGGACCTGCGCCGGCTGGCGGTGCCGCACGAACTGCTCTGGGTGGACGGCGGCCACTACAGCCGCCGGACCGCCGACCACCGATCGGTGCTGGCCTCGATGGTCCGGTTCGCCGAGCACGCCTGGCCGGCACCGCTCCCCCTGCCACCCCGGGGCGACCGCCCCGGGGTACCCGCCGAACTGGTGGAAGGAGGTGAACAGCCATGAAGCGACGCAGCATTCAGAACGACCCGATCAGCACCCCGGAGCGTGACCGGGGCGCCGTGGTGGTCCAGGCCTTCGCGCTCGACCTCACCAAGGCCGCGGTGGTCGCGCCTGCCCTCAAGGGGCAGCCGAAGCCGAAGGCGGAGACCAAGGGCAAGTGATTCACCGTCGCCCGGGGGCGCCTGGGGGGCCCCGGAGCGACACCTCATCGACCGCCGGCGAACAACAGAAGTGGCCACCATGCGTATCGTCCTGCTGCACATGCCCTGGGGCGCGATCGACGTGCCGTCGCTGGCGCTCGGGATCATGCACACCGCCGCCGCACGCGCCGACCACCAGGTCGAAGTGCGGTACGCCAACCTGGACTTCGTGGACTGGGCCGCCGAGACCGCGGGTTTCGGCGTGGACGACTACCAGTACTTCTCCGAGAAGTCCTACTTCCAGGGCGCGGGCGACTGGGCGTTCGCCGGCGCGCTGTACGGTGACGACGGCCCGGCCCCCGCCCGCATCGACGCCGGCATCGAGGGCGGCGGCGACGACAGCGACGGCGACGACAGCGACAGCAGCGACATCGACGACTGCGACGGCGAGTTCGCGGCCTACTTCGATTACCTGGTCACCAGCGGTGCGAGCGAGCAGGAGATCGCACTGACCCGGTCCACCCGCGCGATCGCCCCCGCGTTCATCGCCCGACTGGTCGACGAACTCGCCGCCGACCCACCGGACCTGGTCGGCTTCACCACCACCTTCCAGCAGAACACGGCGAGCCTCGCCGCCGCGAAGCTGCTCAAGCAGCGCTGCCCGCAGGTGCGCACGGTGTTCGGCGGCGCGAACTGCGACGGCCCGCAGGGCGCCGCGCTGCACCGCAACTTCCCCTTCCTGGACTACGTGGTGCGCGGCGAGGGCGAGGCCGCCTTCCCGGCACTCCTGGAAGGCGGCGACCTCTCCGCCGTCCCCGGGCTGTGCTGGCGGGACGACTCCGGGAAGTCGACGGCCAACGAGATGACGAGGCGCCCGCTGCCGCCCGCGGCGATCCTGGCGCCCCGCTACGACGGCTTCTACGAGCGGCTCGACGCCTCCGTCGCGGCCGGCTGGGTCGATCCCAAGCTGGTCGTCGAAGGCTCCCGGGGCTGCTGGTGGGGCGAGAAGCACCACTGCACCTTCTGCGGGCTCAACGGCTCCTCGATGGAGTTCCGCTCCAAGCCGCCGACCGACTTCCTCGCCGAGGTGCTCACGCTCGCCGAGCGCCACCAGCTGTTGGACGTCTACGTCGTCGACAACATCCTGGACATGGGCTACTTCGACACCGTCCTCAAGTCGCTCGCCGAGCTCCCGGTGGATCTGCGGCTGCACTTCGAGATCAAGGCCAACCTGCGCCGCCACCAGTTCCAGCTGCTCGGCGACTCGGGCGCGGCCCAGGTGCAGCCCGGCATCGAGAGCCTGAGCACCCGGGTCCTGCGGATCATGGACAAGGGGGTGACGGGCTGCCAGAACGTCCGCGCGCTGCGGGACGCGCAGAGCGCCGGAGTGTCGGTGAGCTGGAACTACCTCTACGGCTTCCCGGGCGAGCAGCCGGCCGACTACGAGTCGGTGATCCGCCAACTGCCCGTGCTGCACCACCTGGACCCGCCGACCGGAGCGGGCCGGATCGCGATCGAGCGGTTCAGCCCGTACTTCGACCGCCCCGAGCTGGGCTTCGCGATCACCCGGCCGGCCTTCCAGTACGGCGCGACCTACCGTCTGCCGCAGAGCGAACTGGCCGAACTGGCCTACGTGTTCAGCGCGCCGCCGCGCGGGATCGGCGGCGACCTCGCGGAGCGGCTGAGCACGGCGGTGGACACCTGGATCGCGCGGTTCCCCGACAGCCGGCTCAGCTACCGGGACGCGGGCGGGCGGATCGTGCTCGTCAACACCCGCCCCGGGTACGACTGGCGGGTGGTCGAGCTGACCGATCCGGTGGAGCTCGCCGCCTTCCGGCTGCTGAACCAGCCCCGCTCGACCGCCGCGCTGGCCGCCAAGGTGCCCGGCGGCGCGGCGGCGGTCGAGCCGGTGCTGGAGCGCTTCACCGCGCTGGGTCTGCTGTTCCACGACGGGGACGGTTTCCTCCAGGTCGCCGTCGAGTCCGACAACCAGGTGCTGATGCGGATGCAGCACCGGCACGGTCCCGCCGCCGCCCGCCCCCGCGCCGAGGAGGTGCTCGATGCCGTCACGATCGGCTGAACGGACCGATGCCGGAAGGGCCGTTGCGGGGAGGACCGATGAGGGAAGAACCGATGCCGCCTCCTGGCGCGCGGCCGGCCCGGAGGTCGAGCTCTGGCTCGACTACGACCCCGCCGCCCGGGAGTTGCCGGGCTTCGCGCTCGGCCACCGCACCCTGTCCGGCCCGGCGGAGGCGGAGGTCACCGAACTGCACCGCGCCGGGGTCCGCTGCCTGCGGCTCACCGAGCCGGTGCGGCTCTGCGCGGACGCGCCGGCGGCCTCCGCGCGGGCGCTGATGCTGCTGCGCGAGGCGACCGGGCAGGGGCTGGCCGTGCTCTGGCAGGCCGACTGCACGGACGGCTGCGCGACGCAGCGCCGCTTCCACCACCTCTACCCGCCCGAGCAGTTGACCGGCGGCCCCCAGGACGTCGTCGCCGACTGGCGCGCCACGTACTACCCGAGCAAGTGCGTCTTCCGGCGCGGCCCCGGCTTCGTCGAGGTGCGCGACCGCCGGTTCGGGACGCTGGAGCTGTTCACCATCGACGAGCCGGGCCACCTGGCACAGGTCGAGGCGCTGGCCGAGGGCGTCGAGGTCGGCCGGCTGCCGGACGCCGTCCACCGGGACTTCGCCGCGGCCGGCCTGATCGCCGAACAGGCCGGCCGCGCCTGGTTCCTGCCCATGCGGGTGCGCCGTTGGCCCTTCCCGTCGCTGACCGTCTAGTTGCCGGAGTTCGAGCCCGAGGAGTGATCCATGACCACCGCGGTCGACGACGCCGCCGCGCGGATGTCCGCCTTCATCCGCGACCCCTACCCCACGCTCGCCCGGATCCGCGAGGCCGGCGCGGTCTCCGTCGTGGAGTTCGGCGAGGGCCTGCCGGTCTACCTGGTGACGCGCTACCAGGACGTCCGGGCCGCGCTGATGGACCCGTGCTTCGGGCAGGACGTCCGCCGCAGCCAGGCCATCGCGAGCGGGCGTGGCTCCGGCCTGACGCTCGGTTCGGAGGTGGTCCACATGCTCAACAGCGACCCGCCGGACCACACCCGGCTGCGCCGGCTGATCCAGGGCGTCTTCACCCGCCGGCGGGTCGACCTGATGCGACCGCTGGTCGAGCGCATCGCCGGCGGCCTGTTGGACGGGCTGCGCGGGCGGGAGACCGCCGACCTGGTCACGGACTTCGCCTTCCCGCTGCCGATCATGATCATCTGTGAGCTGCTGGGCTTCCCCCCGGAGGACATGCAGGCCTTCCGCACCTGGTCGACGGCGATCCTCACCCAGGGCGGCGACATGACCTTCGACCAGGCCACCGCCGAACTGAACGACTACCTGCGCGAGTTGATGACGGCCCGGCGGGCGTCGCCGAGCACGGACATCCTGACCGACCTGGTGCAGGCCTGTGACGCCGGTGAACTCACCGAGCGGGAGGTGTTCTCGATGGTCTTCCTGCTGCTGATCGGCGGCCACGAGACCACCGTCAACCTGCTCGGCACCGCCACCCTGGCGCTGCTCCACCACCCCGACCAGCTCGCCTGGCTGCGCGCCAACCCGGCGGCGATGCCGGTCGCGATCGACGAGTTCCTCCGCTACGAGTCTCCGGTGAGCATGGCCACCCTGCGGTTCACCAACGCCGACGTGATGGTCGACGACGTGGAGATCCCGGCGGACGAGCTGGTGCTGCTCTCGCTCGGCGCGGCCAACCGGGACCCGGCCCGCTTCACCGATCCCGACCGGCTGATCCTGGACCGGGGCGATCCGGGTCACCTGGCCTTCGGGCAGGGCCTGCACCGGTGCCTCGGCTCCTTCCTCGGCAAGCTGGAGAGCGAGGTCGCGCTGACCGGCCTGCTGGAGCGCTTCGCGCGGATCGAGCTGGCCGCCGAGGAGGAGACCCTGCCCTGGCGCAACACGATCATGCTGCGCGGCCTGGAGTCGCTGCCGGTCTCGCTCGATGGCTAGCGGCACGGGAGCGAGCGACACGGGGACGGACAACGCGGGGACGGACAACGCGGGGACGGGCAGGGCGGGGACGGGCGGCACGGAAACAGACAGCACCGGGACGGGCGGCGCGCGAGCAGGCGGCGCGGCGGGGCTGTTGCGGTTCCGCCCCCGGATCAGCGTCGCGCCCCTGCGCGCGCGGGGCTTCCGGCTGCTGGTGATCGGGCAGGGCACCTCGGAGTTCGGCAACGCGTTCCAGGTGGTCGCCCTGCCGCTGTTGGTCTACTCCCTCGCCGGAGGCGCCCGCCAGCTGAGCCTGGTGGTCGCCGCCTACGGCGCGGGACGGCTGGCCGCCACCCCGCTCGGCGGGATGCTCGCCGACCGGTTCGGCGCCCGCCGGGTGATGCTGGCCGCCGACCTCGGCCGGCTGCTCGCCACCGCCGGACTGTGCGCGATCGCCGCCGGAGGGGCGGCGAACTTCTGGCTGATCGGCGGGCTCGCACTGCTGGTCGGCATCGGGGCGGGGGTGTTCCTGCCGGCCGCCTGGGCGATCACTCCGACCCTGCTGCCCGCCGAGGACCTGCACGCGGGCAACGCACTGAACAGTACGGTCACCTTCGGCGCCGGTCTGCTCGGTCCGGCGCTGGCCGGCCCGCTGGTCGTCTGGCTCAGTCCGGCCGCCGCACTGGGCCTGGACGCGGCCACCTTCGCCGTGTCGGCGGCCACGCTGCTGCTGATCGGTCGCGGCAGCCCCGTCGCACCCGCCGGCCCGATCTCCGAACGTGCCTCCGTGCCGAAGAACTTCCGAGGCCTGCTGCGGGAGTCGCCGTTGCTGCGCGCGGTGCTGACGGTGACGGTGATCGCGAACCTGACGGTGGGCGGCGCCACCCGCGTCGCCCTGCCGACCCTGGCCACCCACGGCTTCGGCGCCGGTGCCGTCGGGCTGGGCCTGCTGCTGGCCGCGTTCACCGGCGGTGCGCTGGTCGGCGGCCTGTTCGCGGCCGGCCTCACCGAGGTGCGCTCGCGGGGCCGCACGGCGATGCTCTCCGGTCTGGTGATGGGTGCGGCGATCGGCCTGGTGCCGTTCACCGGCCTGGTCGGGGCCGTGCTGCTGCTCTGCCTGGCCGGTGGCGCCAGCACGGTGACCAACGTCCTGATCGTCACCGGCGTGCAGAAGAGCACCCCGCCCGCCCTGCTGGCCCGGGTCATGGCGGCCGTCACCTTCTGCGCGCTGGGGGTCTTCCCGATCTCGGTGATCGCGGCCGGCGCGGCGGTGGACGCCTTCGGGAGCCGGGGGGTGTTCGCGACGACCGGGCTCTGTCTGACGGGCGCGTTCGGGTACGCGCTGACCAGGCGTGAGATCCGCGAGCTGTGAGCGCCCGGCCGACCGCCGGGCCCACCCCCGCCGTTGGAAGGCGGGAGGCGGGCCCGGGCGGCAGGCCCGTCGTCAGCGCAGGGTCGCGGTGACGACCGTCGCGTCCAGGTCCTCGCACCAGGCGTCGGCGGCGTCGAGGCCGGCCGCGCGGGCGACGGCCAGGGCCGTCGGGGTCTGCCGTTCGCTGGTCTCGAACAGCAGCGACCCGCCCGGGGCCAGCCAGTGCGGCGCCTCGGCGACCACCCGGCGCAGCACGTCCAGGCCGTCGGCGCCGCCGTCCAGCGCCGGCCGGGCCTCGTGCAGCCGGGCCTCCGTCGGCAGCAGCGCGATGTCGGCGCTGGGGACGTACGGGACGTTGGCGAGCAGGACGTCGATCCGGCCGCGCAGGGCGGCGGGCAGCGCGACGAACAGGTCGCCCTCGAAGACCGGGGCCCCGGGCCCGGTGAGGTTGCGGCGGGCGCAGCGGACGGCGACCGGGTCGACGTCGGCCGCGTAGAGCTCGACCGGGTGCGCGGCGGCGGCCGCCACGGCGGCGCCGAGGGCGCCGCTGCCGCAGCAGAGGTCGACCACCACGGCGCCCGGGCCGGTGAGCTCGGTGGCCGTGGCGGCCAGGAACTCGCTGCGGCGGCGCGGCACGAACACGCCCGGGTCGACGGCGATCCGCAGCCCGGCGAACTCGGCCCAGCCGACGACGTGCTCCAGCGGCCGGCCCTCGGCCCGGGCCCGGACCATCACGGCCAGGTCGGCCGGTGTGGCGGCGGCGGAGAGCAGGACCCGCGCCTCGTCCTCGGCGAACACGCAACCGGCGGCACGCAGCCGGGCGACGACCGAGGAACGGAGAGCTGCGGAGGCAAAAACCGACAAGATGACCCCTTGGGGGAATCGGGAGGAGGACGAACGACTCCGTCAGGGCTCCCGCAAGGGCCGGCACCGCGCCGACGCGTCCGCGCTACGCGCGCGACGCGCCCGCACGGCCGCGCTCCGGGAGCACCCGCTCGGACATACCGGTAATGGGGCTCACCTCCTTGAGTCGCGGTCGTACACGGCGTCGGCCACCCTACCGCACCCTCGACGCGGGCGATCAACTGGTCCTCCGGGCCCAGGTCCTGTCCCGCTGTCCGGCCGGTTGGCCGACCTGTTGGCCGACCTGGGCCGGCCTAGCCGAGCTGCTCGGCGACCAGGGCGGCGAACTCCTCCGGGGTCATGACCGGCACTCCGAGCTCCTCCGCCTTGGCACGCTTCGAGCCGGCCTTCTCGCCCGCGACGAGGAGGGTGGTGCGCTTGGACACCGAGGAGGAGGCCTTGCCGCCGGCGCGTTCGATCAGCTCGTTCATCGCGTTGCGGGAGAGCTCGGCGAGGGCCCCGGTCATGCTGCCGGTGACGACCACGCTCTGACCGGCCAGCGGGCCCGCCTCGGTGTCGTCCACGGCCGCCGCGCCGCCGTCCGCGGCCCGGGCGGCGGGAGCCGTCGGCTCGGTCACCGCCGTGCCGACGCCCTGCGTCAGGAGCCGGTCCAACAGCGTTGCCACATCGGCGAGTTCGGCGACGATCACGGCGGCCTTCTCGACCCCGATGCCGTCCACACCGGCCAGCGCCTCGGCGTCGGCGGCGCGGATCGCGGCCATGCTGCCGAAGTGCGCGGCGAGTCGGCGGGACATCGTCCGGCCGGTGCCGCGGATGCCGAGGGCGCAGAACACCCGGTTCAGCGGGCGGCTGCGGGCGGTCTCGATGGCGGCGAGCAGGTTGTCGGCGCTGGTGTCGCCCATCCGCTCCAGGGTGAGCAGCTGCTCCCGGGTGAGGGTGAACAGGTCGGCGAGGTCGCCGACGAGCCCGGCCTCGACCAGCTGGACGGCGCGGGTGCCGCCGAGGCCCTCGATGTCGAGCTGGTCGCGCCCGGCCGCGTAGATCACCGAGGCGACCGCCTGGCAGGCCCGGCCGCGCACGCAGCGCCAGCGCTGCTCGGAGGTGTCGATGGCGTCGCCGCAGCGCGGGCAGACCTCGGGGAAGGCGATCGGCTGCTCGGCGCCGGTGCGCTGGTCGACCAAGGGCGCCTCGACCCGCGGGATCACGTCGCCGGCCCGGTAGACGAACACCTGGTCGCCGATCATCAGCCCGCGGCGCCCGATGTCGGCCGGGTTGTGCAGGGTCGCGTAGGTGACGGTGACGCCGTCGATCACCACCGGTTCGAGGACGGCCCGGGGCGCGATGATCCCGGTGCGGCCGACGTTCCACTCGACGCCGAGCAGCCGGGTGACCTTGTGCTGCGCCGCCAGCTTGCGGGCCACCGCCCAGCGCGGCGCGCGGGAGCCGGAGCCGGCCGCCTCCTGGTCGGCCACCGCGTCGGCCTTCACCACCACGCCGTCGATCCCGAAGGGCAGCGCGGCGCGCAGGCCGGCGATCTCGTCGATCCGCTGCTGCGCCTCGGCGAGGGTCGCGCAGCGGTGCGGCGCGGCGTCGGTGCTGGCGGCGGTGTTGGCACCGAGGACGGCCAGCCGGGCGAGCAGGTCGGCGTGGTCGAGGCCGGGCAGGCCGAGGGCGTCGTAGGCGAAGAAGGTGAGCTCGACGCGGTAGGCGCGGTCCTTGGCGCGCAGGGTGCCGGCCGCGCCGCTGCGCGGGTGCGCGAACGGGGTGGCGCCGTGCGCGGTGCGGACGGCGTTGGCCTGCTCGAACTGCTCGTGGGTGAGCAGCACCTCGCCGCGCAGCTCGACGTCGACCGGTTCGGCGAGCCGGGCGGGCAGGCCGAGCACGGCGTCGGCGGCGGCGGTGATGTCCTCCCCCGCCAGGCCGTCGCCCCTGGTCAGCACCTGGGTGAGCCGGCCGGACCGGTAGCGGGCGGCGACGGCGAGGCCGTCCAGCTTCGGTTCGACGCACCAGGCGGCGACCGGCCGGCCGAGCCGGCGCTCCAGGCCGGCCGCCCAGGACTCCAGTTCCTCGGCCGAGAAGACGTTTTCGAGGGAGAGCATCGGGGCGCTGTGCGGGACGTCGCCGACCGCCGCGCCGCCGGCCACCTTGCCGGTGGGCGACTCGGGCAGCGCCTCGTCCGGGTGCTCGTGCTCGTAGGCCTCGATCGCCCGCACCAGGGCGTCGTACTCGTCGTCGCCGAGCGGGGCGGAGCCGTCGGCGTAGTACGCGGCGGCGGCCCGTACGGCGGCGGCGACGGCGTCGGCGTAGGCCTGCGGGGAGGCCAGGGCGGCGGGAGGGGCCAGGGTGGCTGCGTCCTTCATACCGCCATCATGGCGAGCCGCACTGACATTCGGCCTGCTCGAACACGGCTCGCACGGGCCGCGCCCGGGGGGGTGCGGCCCGCACCGGCCAGGGGTGTCGGCCGGGGCCGTCGGCGAGGGCGCCGGTCGGGGGCGCCGGTCGGGGCCGCCGGGCCGGTCAGTCGGGCTGGGGCCGGGTGCGCCGGGCGTAGGCGCGGGCCGCGCGGGCGCGGTCTCCGCAGCGGGTGGAGCACCAGTGGCGCCGGCCGTGCCGGAGCAGGTACCGGGTGCACGGGGTGGAGCCGCAGGCGGTGAGGCGGGCGGCTTCGGGCCCGGTGAGCAGGTCGGCGGCGTCGGCGGCGAGGGTGGCCAGGGCGTGGTCGACGATCTCGGTGGTGGGGTGGGGGGCCGCGCGGTAGGGGCCGCTGCCGTCGTCCCACCGCAGCAGCCGGGCCGTGGGCAGGCGGGTCAGGGCGTCGTTGACGGCGGCCAGGGCGGAGGAGGGTGCGGGCAGCTCCGCGACGCGGGCGGCGAACAGCGTCCTGACCTGTTCGCGCATCGAGCGCACCTGCGCCGTGCACATCTCCTGAAGGCCCGCGTCGGCCGGGGCGAGGCCGTGCTCCAGGAGCCACCGGCCGGCGGCGGCCGGCGTGCCGAGGCGGTCGAGGGCGTGTCCGCCGGGCAGCGCGACGGCGCTGTTGACCAGGGCGAGCGAGGGGTACTGCTGCTCGCCCGGCGCGGGTGGCACGGCGGTCTCGTCGGTGGCGGTATCCGCGGCGTCCGTCATGAGTCTCATGGTAGCGCTTGCGCTCATCCGTGAGAACCGGCTAACTTTCCTCACGGATAAACCGCTCTCAACCGTGAGGTGTCCTTCACCATGGCTTCTTCCGACACGACCGTCGAGCAGTTCCCCGTCCGCCTCTTCGGCGGCCCGACCGCCCTCTTCGAGTACGGAGGCCTGCGCTTCCTCACCGACCCGACCTTCGACGGCCCGGGCGACTACCAGCGGCCGGGCGGCCCGCTCCTCACCAAGACCGCGCCCTCCTCCGGGAGCCCCGCCGACGCCGGCCGCGTCGACGTCGTCCTGCTCTCCCACGACGAGCACCCCGACAACCTCGACCACTCCGGCCGGGCCCTGCTGGCCGACGTCCCGCTCACCCTCACCACCCCCGGCGGCGGCCTGCGCCTCGGCGGCACGGCCCGAGGACTGGCCGACTGGGAGTCGGTCACGCTGGACCGCCCCGGCGGCGGCACCGTCACCGTGACCGGCGTGCCCGCCCTCCACGGTCCCGGGGCCCGCGAGGAGGTGGAGGCCGCCACCGGCCAGGTCGTCGGCTTCGTCCTGACCGGCGACGGGCTGCCCACCGTCTACGTCAGCGGGGACAACGCCTCCCTCCCCGTCGTCGGGGAGATCGCCGAACGCTTCGCCCCCGTGGACACCGCGATCCTCTTCGCCGGGGCTCCCCGCTTCGCCGCCCTCTTCGACGGAGCGCCCCTCGTCCTGGACAGCGCCCAGGCCGCCGAGGCCGCCGCGATCCTCGACGCCCGCCGGGTCGTCCTCGTCCACCACGACAGCTGGGCCCACTTCACCGAGGGCCGCGACGACCTGGTGGCCGCCTTCACGGCCGCCGGCCTGGCGGAGCGCCTCCACACGGCGTGACCGGCCAGGGGCGGGGCGCGCCGTACGAGGCGCCCCGCCCGTCCGCCGCCGAACCGCCTGCTCAGCCCGGCAGCGACGTCAGCGGCCTGGTCCGGTAGGCGCCGGAGGAGCCCGGGGGGACGAGGCAGGGCAGCAGCCACTCCCACAGGGCACCGACCCGGCGGGCGCGCTCCTCGCCCGGGCAGCCGTCGCCGAAGACGACCTCCAGCCCGCAGGCGGCCGCCACCACCAGGGTCTCCGGGCCGGGATCGCCCGAGCGGTCGCGCAGCTCGCCGGCGCGCCGGGCACCGGTCAGCAACTCCCGGACGACACCGGCCCAGACGCCGTGGAAGCCCCGCACGCCCGCGACCGGCGCCCCGGGGTCGGACGTGGCGGGCGCGAACGCGGCGGTCCTCGACTGCCAGCCGCCCTCCCGGCCGAGGCGGAACGCCGCCCGGACCACCGCGTCCGACCCCAGGGCGTCGACCAGCCAGTAGCCCACGTCGATCAGCGTCTGCAGGGGGGAGGAGGTGGCCCGCAGACCGCCGCAGGCACCCCGCAGCGAGCGCTCGGCCCGCTGGAACACCGCCTGCGCCAGCTCCTCCTTGGACGCGAAGTGGAAGTAGAGCGCACCCTTCGTCACTCCCGCGGCGCCGGCGATCTCGCCGAGCGTGGCTCCCGCGTAGCCGCAGCGGTCGAACAGCACCGCCCCCGCCTCGACCAGCCGTCCGCGCGTCCGTTCCGACCTCTCCTGCACCACCCGACCCACACCCCTCACAACGACGAGCACGTTCCGACCACACACGAGCAGCGCCCCGGCAGCGGCGGGGCCTGCCGCGTGTCCTCAGCCGACCCGGGTGAACCGGGCCGCGGACCCCTCCGGCGAAGCGGTCGCGGCCGCCTCGCGCTCCGGACGCTCCGGGCGCTCGGGCCGCTCCGGGCCCGCCAGCAGGATGGAGCGCTGGAGCCGTCGCAGTCCGGTGGACGGCTCCATGCCCAACTCCCGTACCAGGGTGTTGCGCAGGCGCTGGTAGGCCTCCAGGGCCTCGCCCCGGCGGCCGGAGCGGTGCAGGGCGATCATGTACTGGCCGTGCAGGCTCTCGTGGGTGCGGTAGCGGTCGACCAGGACGGTGAGTTCGGCGAGCAGGACGCGGTGGCGGCCCAGCCGCAGGTCGGCCTCGATCCGCTGGTCCAGCGCGCAGAGCCTTGTCTCCTCCAACCGCCTGGCCTCGACGGCGAGTTGACCGCCGGCCGGGACGTCGGCGAAGGCCGGACCGCGCCACAGGCCGAGCGCCTCGCCGAGCATCCGGGCGGCCAGCGGGTGGTCGTCGCCGTCCATGGCCCGGTAGCCCATGCCGGCCAGGCGCTCGAACTCCCGGACGTCCGTCAACCCGCCGCCGCTGTTCAGCATGTAGCCGCCCGGCGAGGTCACCAGCACGTCCTTGGCGCAGGAGACCCCTGCCGCCGGAGCGACCTGCCCGAGTGCCCGGTCGATCATGTCGCGCAGCTGCAGCACGTACGTCTGCACCGTCGTGCGCGCACTGCGCGGCGGGCGGCCCGACCACAGCTCCTCGGCCAGCACCCCGGCCGACACCACCTGGTCGGCCCGTAGGGCCAGCAGCCCCAGCACCTGCCGCGGTTTCGGTGCCGACGGCACCACCGACACCCCGCACACCCGGACGTCCAACGCCCCGAGCACCCGAATTTCCACGATGACCACCCCAATCACACGGAACGCCGCAGGCCGATCCGCCGCGGCCGGCACCCGGGTCGACACCCCTAGGGCGACTGTCACCAGTCAAAAACAGGACGCGCGGTTTGTCAATACAAAACCGAACGTGCTGTTTGTTTCTTGGGATGGGCGGCCCGTCTCGGACGGACGGGCACAGCGGCCACCCTCCGCCACGAACCGGCCACCACGTGCAGCGGAGCGCGGGCAAACCGAAGGCGGCGTCGGACCCCTGTGGATCCCGCGCCGCCACCAATTCGCCCGCACTCCGCGCCCACCGCCGGTCGGCCGACCGCCGGGTCGACCACCGCCCGGGCGCCCCCGCGAGCAGGGGGCCACCGAGCCCTGGTCAACTCCGCACCAGCCGAAGCGACTTCCGGCCGGCGCCGGACCGTCAGCCCACACCGACCTCGTCCGCGACCGCGACCGTCCGGGCCGCCGACCGCGCCCCGCCCTGTGCCCCGGCCTGCGCCCCGGCGCCCTCCGCCGCCGCGCGGGCGGCCGCCACCTCGGCGACCACCTGGGCGCCGCGGTCCGGGCCCATCTGCAGCGAGCCGAGCACACCCGGCACCGCGATGCTCGGCATCAGGTGCTGGAACAGCCCGGCGGCCCTCCGCTCCAAGTCCGCGCGCCCGGAGAGCTTCTGCGACTGGATCTGCACACCCGTCCACGCCGCCGTGACCAGCCACGCGGTGTCGGCCGGGACGACGTGCGGCAGCAGTTCGCCCCGCTCGCCGGCCGCGACCAGCAGCGCCTCCAGCCGGCTGATCCAGCCGGGGATCGCGCCGCCGCCGAGGTCGTCGAAGACGTCCTGGCCCAGCGAGAGTCGGGCCCCCGCGCTCAGCAGCGGATCACGTGGCATCAGATACGCCACCACCATCCCGGTGTCCACGAACTCCTGGAGTTTGCAGACCCGTTCGGGCACACCGTCCTGGACGAACTGCTCCTCGACGACGCCCTGGGCCAGATCCCGCTTGGAGGCGAAATGGAAATACACCGCACCACGCGTCACACCGGCCCGCGCGACCACCTCGCCGATGGTGGCGCCCTCGTAACCGAACTCGTCGAAGACCGACGCCGCCGCCTCCAGGATCAGCCGACGCGTCCGGACCGCCCGCTCCTGCCGAACCACCGCAACCACCCCACCCAGAGCTCCCGGAAAACAAAACCAAACACCCCGTATCTTAGCTACCGGTGGCCTACGGACGACAAGACGATGTCGGGGAATCGCCTCAAACGCTCCTCCCCTCCCGCCCGCATCCTCCGCATTTTGCCTGCGGGCCGCCGTTCCTTCCCCGGGCGGCCGAAAGCGGCACCGCCGCCACACATCACGCATTCGAGGGAAAACCGAACGATCGGTTTCCTAATTCGGACGCCGGGAGGCCGGAACGGGAGGTCGGAACGGGAGGTCGAAAGGCGTCAGGGCAGGACGGCCACCGCCTCCACCTCCACCAGCTGGTCGTGGTAGCCGAGCACCGACACCCCCAGCAGCGTGCTGGGGGCGTCGTGCTCCCCCATGTAGGCGCGGTACACGTTCCACACCGCGACCAGGTCGGCCTGGTCGGCGGAGGCCACGTACACCGTCGTCCGGGCGACGTCGGTCAGCCCGGCACCGGCGTCCTCCAGCGCGGTTATCAGGTTCCGCATCACCTGGTGCGCCTGGCCCGCGTAGTCGCCGACGGCGACCGTCCGCCCCTCGGTGTCGAGCGGGCAGGCGCCGGCGAGCCAGAGCGAACGGGCCGGGGCGTCGACCAGGGCCGCGTAGGCGTAGTCGACGGCCGGGGTGAGGCGGGAGCTGCGGATCAACTTGACTGCGCTGTTCAAGGGGCACTCCGAAGGGTCGCGGCCGAACGTTCGCGCCCATCGTTGGTCTCTCCTGAACGACCGTCAAACCATTTACCAGCGCTTTCCCGTCCGTCACGGGCCCGTCGCGTCCACGATTCACCGTTGCGGGTGATGGCGGGCCGACCCGCCCGGCCGGAATCCTGGTGGCCGTCACCCGCGCGCGCCGACGCCGCGCCGACACCAGGAGGTCCCCCATGGAATCCCGACCGCCGTACCGCGACGAGGCCTCCGGGGTCCGCCGGCGCCGGATGCTGGGCCTGGCACTCGGGGCGGGGCTCGTCCCGGCCCTCGCTCCGGTCGCGGCCGCGACCCCGACCGCGACCGCGACATCGACATCGACAACCCGGTCGGATACCCCGGTGGTCGCGTCCGGCGCCCTGGGCCGCCGGGTCGCCGAGGTGGCCACCGCCCAGCTCGGCGTGCCGTACGCGTGGGGCGGCGGCGACCGGCTGGGGGCGAGCCTCGGCTTCTGCGACGACGAGAACGGCTACCTGGACGGCGTCTGCATGGGCGAGAGCACGGTCGGTTTCGACTGCAGCGGCCTGTCCCTCTACTGCTGGTACCGGGCCAGCCACGGCACGGTCGAGCTCGGGCACTACACCGTCGCCCAGTTCCACCGCAGCGCCCCGGTGGAGCGTGACGCCCTCGCCCCGGGCGACCTGCTGTTCTTCTCCCGCCCGGACGCGCCGCTGCACCACGTCGGGATCCACGTCGGCGACGGCGCGATGATCCACGCCGAGCGCACCGGGACGCTGGTCGCCCGGGTCGAGCACGTCCTCGACGTCCCGCGCTGGGCCGGCGAGTTCGCCGGGGCCCGCCGCCCCGGGCCGGCCGGCTGAGCGGGCCTCAGAGGCCGCGCCGCTCCCCCGGCCCCTGCTGTCCCTGCTGCGCCTGCTGCCCCTGGTGGACGCGCAGCAGCAGGGCGTGCAGCAGCTGCCGCTCCCGCGCGTCCAGCGGCGCCAGCACCTCGTCCTGCACCGCGCGCGCCCGGGCGTCCAGCTCCGCGAGCAGCGCCCGCCCGGCGTCGGTGACCGACACCGAGACCCGCCGCCGGTCCGCCGGGTCGCGGACGCGCTCGACGTACCCGGCGGCGGCCAGCTGGTCGGCGACCTTGGCGAGGTCGCTCGGGTCGATGCCCAGCCGCTGGACGAGGTCCCGCTGGGCGTGCGGCCCGAAGTCGGCGAGCGCGGCCAGCACGGCCATGTCCCAGAGCCGGAGGCCGTGTTCGGCGAGCTGCTCGGCGAGGCGGCCCCGTGCCGTCCGGCCGATCCGGGAGAGCAGGTAGGTGCTGAGGTCGAGCAGCGTCGGCGGCAGGGAGGGAGCGGACAGGGAAGGGGCCGACAGCGGGGGTTCGGCGAGCAGGGGCTCGGGGAGCGGGGGTTCGGGGAGCGGGGGTTCGGGGGCCATGGCGTCAGTCTAGGGTCCGTCCCTATAGTGGGTGTAGACCCACTAATATCGGACCGATCCGACCCGCTGAATCCTCGAACCCGGGAGCTTCGACCGTGGACGCCCTGTACCCCCGCCTGCTCGTGACCCGTTTCGCCGAGTGCTTCGGGTTCTACCGGGCGGTCCTGCCGCCCCTCACCGGCGCCGCCCTGGTCAAGGGCGGCCCCGACGGCCCCTACGCCAACTGGGACGTCGACGGGCAGGCCGTCCTGGTGCTCTTCGACCGCGCCGCGATGGCCGCCGCCCTGGGCACCACCGGCCTGCCCGAACGCCCGGCCGCCCCCGCCCAGGACGCCGCGATGCTGGTCCTCCGGGTGGCCTCCGTGGACGACGCGTTCGCCCTCTGCCTGCGCCACGGCGGCGCCCCGGTCGTCGGCCCGACGGACCGGCCCCAGTGGGGCCCGAACCTGCGCAGCGCCCACCTGCGGGACCCGGACGGCCACCTGATCGAGCTCCAGTCCTACTGAGCCGCCCCGCCCGCCCGGCGCGCGGGGTCGTCCGCCCAGAGGTCGGCGCTGCACGCCGCCACCAGCGCGCCGATCCTGGCCCACGCCTCCTCCGCGGGCAGCGGTTCGAGCCGGCGGCCGTCCCGCAGCCGCAGCGCGACCCGGTCGTCCACGGCCTCCTTGGCCCCGATCACGGCCTGGTACGGCACCAGGCGCGCCGCCCGGATCCGGGCGCCCAGGCCGCCGTGCTCGGGCCCGGCGACCTCGGCGCGCAACCCGAGGTCGAGGCAGCGCTGCCGGAGCCGCTCGGCCTGCGGCAGTTCGCCCTCGGAGACGGGCAGCAGCACCACCTGCGCCGGGGCCAGCCAGGCCGGGAACGCGCCGCCGCACAGCTCGATGAGGTGGGCGACCACCCGTTCCACGCTGCCGATCACGCTGCGGTGGACCATCACCGGCCGGTGTTTCGCGCCGTCCGGGCCGATGTAGTGCAGACCGAAGCGCTCGGGCTGGTGGAAGTCGATCTGCACGGTGGAGAGGGTGAACTCGCGCCCGGCGCCGTCGGCGATCTGCACGTCGATCTTCGGCCCGTAGAAGGCGGCCTCGCCCTCCGCCGCCTCGAACGGCACCCCGGAGCGTTCCAGCACGTCGGTGAGCAGCGCGGTGGCCCGTTCCCAGAGGGCCGGATCCGCCACGTACTTGCCGCCCGCGCCGGGCAGCGAGAGCCGGTAGCGGACCGGTTCGATGCCGAGCGCGCGGTGTGCCGCGCGGATCAGCTCCAGTGCGGCGACGGCTTCGTCGGCGGCCTGCTCCGGGGTGCAGAACACGTGCGCGTCGTTCAGCTGGATCGCCCGGACCCTGGTCAGCCCGCCCAGCACGCCGGACAGTTCGGAGCGGTACATGCCGCCCAACTCGGCCATCCGCAGCGGAAGTTCCCGGTAGCTGTGGGGTCGGGAGCGGTAGATCAGGGCGTGGTGCGGGCAGAGGCTCGGCCGGAGCACCATCTCCTCCGAGCCCAGTTCCATGGGTGGGAACATGTCGTCGCGGTAGTGCGCCCAGTGTCCGGAGATCTCGTACAGCTCGCGCTTGCCGAGCACCGGCGAGTACACGTGGCGGTAGCCGGCCCGCCGCTCGCGCTCGCGGATGAACTCCTCCAGGGTGTGCCGGATCGCGGCGCCGTCGGGCAGCCAGTAGGGCAGGCCGGAGCCCATCAGCGGGTCGGTGTCGAACAGGTCGAGTTCGCGGCCGAGCTTGCGGTGGTCGTGGGCGGGGCGGTCGTGCGCGGGGTGGTCGTGCATGGGGTGGTCTCCACTCGGGTCGGCGGGCGAGTGGTCCGGAGAACGGCGAAGCCCCGGGGCACTCGCCCCGGGGCTTCGGACTAGGTCAGCAGTCAGCGCACCGGGACTCTCTCCGGCGTCGTCGTGGCGAGTGCAGCGCGCTTCATGCGATCCACGATAACAGGGCGCCGACCGCCGTGGTGATCTTTATCCGTGGCCGCTCAGAACAGGACGGCGCAGCCGCGCGCGTCGAGCGCGGCGAGCAGCCGCGGCGAGGGGCGCGCCTCGTTCCACCGCAGGTCCAGCTTCTCCAGTGCGGGCAGTTCGGCCAGCCAGTGCGGCAGTTCGGTGATCCGGTTGCCGCGCAGGTCGAGCCGGCGCAGCAGCGGCAGCCCGGCGAGCACCGGCGGGACCTCGGCGAGCGCGTTGTCCCGCAGTTCGAGTTCGCGCAGCGCGGTGAGGCCGCCGAAGGTGTCCGGCAGGGTGGTCAAGCCGTTCCCGCACAGCCAGAGTTCACGCAGGGCGGTCAGTTCGCCGAGGCGGTCGGGCAGCGCCGTGAGCCGGTTGCGCTGGGCGCGCAGCTCGACCAGGGCGGTCATCTCGCCGATGGTGGAGGGGAGTTCGGCGAGCCGGTTGTCGCCGACGTTGAGGTAGCGCAGCGCGGTGAGGCGGCCGAGCGCGGGCGGCAGCGCGGTCAGCGCGTTGTCGTGCAGGTAGAGGAAGTCGGCGAGCCCGGTCAGCTCGCCCAGTTCGGCGGGCACAGCGGTGAGCCGGTT
Source organism: Kitasatospora sp. NPDC057940 (assembly GCF_042887425.1). Taxonomy (NCBI): domain Bacteria; kingdom Bacillati; phylum Actinomycetota; class Actinomycetes; order Kitasatosporales; family Streptomycetaceae; genus Kitasatospora; species Kitasatospora sp. NPDC057940. The sequence goes on along the minus strand of NZ_JBHVPH010000019.1, from coordinate 124,889 downwards.
GTGTCCGAGGTCGAGGGTGCGGAGCCGTCGCAACCTGCCGATCCCGGGCGGCAGTTCGCTCAGGCCGGTCTCGGCGAGGATGAGCACGGTCAGGTCGGTCCGGTCCCACACCTCGGCCGGCACCGCGCCGAGGGGCCGGCGCCAGAGGTTCAGCGTCACGTCTGTCACGCCCGTCATTGTCCCGTCCGCGCGCCCGCTGCCGACGGGCGGTCGTGACGACATGTGAACGGATCTGGCGTCTTCCTTCACTGCTCCGATACGTTCTGGATCACTCAGCGGTCAGCAGCCCCTCCGGGAGTCGTCATCAACGCTCAGCCCGTCCCCGTGCCCCTCACCCTCCCCGCCCTGCTGGACCACCGGGCGGCGCTGCACCCCGACCGGGAGGCGCTGCTGGTGCCGGGCGGCGGCAGCCTCACCTACGGCCGGTGGCGCGAACGGGCGGTGCGGGCCGCGCACGGGCTGGCCCGGGCCGGGGTACGGCCCGGGGCCCGGGTGGCGCTGCTGCTCGACAACCGGGAGTGGGACGCGTACGCCGTGGCGTTCCTGGCCGCGCACTACGCGGGCGCGGCGGGGCTGGTGATCCGCGCGGACCTCTCCGGGGCGGACGTCGAACGGCTCGTCGAAGCCGCCGGGGCGCGCTGGGCGATAGCCGGGAACGGGCCGCGCACCGCGCTGCCCGCCTTCACCCTCGACGACCTGGAGAACAGCGGTGACGGCGAGGGCAATGGTGACGGCGAGGGCAACGGTGGCAGCGAGAACAGCGCCGCCGAACCGCCGTATCGGGCGGCTCCCGGGGACCTCGCCCAGATCATCGGCACCTCCGGTACCACCGGCACCCCGAAGGGCGTCCGGGCCGCGCACGCCAGCCTGACCGCCGGGCTCGTCCTCAACCCCCGCCCCCGCCCGTACGCGCACTCGCGCTACGCGGTGCACGCCTTCCCGATCGGGACCAACGCCGCCCAGGTCGTCCTGGTGAACGCGCTGACCGCGCAGCCGGCCACGATCTGCCTGCCGCGCTTCGACGCGGAGGAGTTCGGCCGGGTGGTCGAGGAGTACGGCGCGGGCACCGTCTTCCTGGTGCCGTCGATGGCGGTGGAACTGCTGAACTCCGGGATCGCCGAGCACCGGGACCTGAGCAGTGTCCTCCTGGTCAGCTCCTCCGCCGCCGCGCTCCCGCCCGCCGTCGCCGCCGGGCTCTGCGCCGCCCTGCCCAAGGCGACCGTCGTCAACACCTACACCTCCGCCGAGGCCTCCCCCGCCCAGATCTCCGCGATCGTGGACGCCGCCCGCCCCGGCTCGGTCGGCCGCCCCACCGACCCGGCCGACCTGCGGATCCTGGACGAGGCCGGGCGGCCCGTCGCGCCCGGCGACACCGGCGAGCTCTGGCTGCGCCAGCCGGGCCCGCCCCGGGGGTACGTCGGCGCCGACTCCGACGCCGTGTTCCGCGACGGCTGGGTGCGGATGGGCGACCTGGGCCGGCTGGACCGGGACGGCTACCTCCACCTGGTCGACCGGGAGAGCGACATCGTCAAGTCCGGTGCGCTGAAGGTCTCCACGCTGCGCATCGAGGCGGTGCTGCACGAGCACCCGCAGGTCGCCGACGCGGCCGCGCTCGGGCTGCCGCACCCGGTGATGGGCCAGGTGCCGGTGGCGGCCGTCGTCCCGCTCCCGGGCGGGATCGACCTCGACGGGCTGCGGCTCTTCCTCGGCGAGCGGCTCGCCCGGGCCGAACTGCCCGTACGCCTCCTGGTGACGGACTCGCTGCCGCGCAACCCCAGCGGCAAGGTCGTCAAGCACCGGCTCCGGGCCAGGTTCGAGGAGCCCCTGCCCGCCACCGGCACCGCACCGGCCACCGCCCGGGAACGCGCGCTGGCCGAGCTGTGGCGGGGCGTGCTGGGGCGGCCGGTCCGGGCCGTGGAGGAGGAGTTCTTCGCGCTCGGCGGGGACTCCTTCCGGGCCGTCCAGCTGGCCGCCGCGATCTCCGCCGAGTTCGGCGTGGCGGCCGGTACGGCCCTGGTGTTCGAGCGGCCCTCGCTGCGGGCCCAGGCCGCCTGGCTGGAACAGGCGGCGGCCTCGACCGGCTCCGCCGGGCCGGTGGAGCCGGTCGAGGCCGAGACGACGGCGTTCCTGCGCTCGCTGCGCGCCCAGCCGCACGAACTCCCGCTCACCTCGCAGCAGGAGAACTTCCTGCGCTGGATGGCCGAGGCCGAGGGCCGCAACGTCGGCTCGGTGGCGGTGATGTTCCGGGTGCTGGAGGAGCTGCGGACGGACACCCTGGCCGACGCCCTCCACCAGGCGGTCCGCCGCCACCCCGCGCTGCGCACCCGGTTCGTCCCGGTGCCGGACGCCGAACCGGGGGTGCCGCGGACCGTGCTCGACGACGAGCCGCGCGCGGACGTGGTGCTGCTGGACGCCCCCGGCGCGAGCGATGCGGAGGTGTCGGCCCGGCTCGTCGCCGAACGCGACCGGCCGACCGACCTGGCCTCGGGGGCGATGACCAGGCTCGCCGTGGTGAGCCGGGGCCCCGGGGACCACGTCGTCATGCTGGCGGTCCACCACATCGTCGCCGACGGCTGGTCGCTGGGCGTGCTGCTGCGCGACCTGGGCGTGCTGTACTCGGCGCTGCGCGGCGGCCGCCCGGCGCCGGCCGCCCGGCCGGGCCCGGCGTACCGGGAGCTGGTGGAGTGGTCGAACGCGCACTGGCCGGCCACCCGGGCGCACTTCGCGACGGCGCTCGCGGGCGCCCCCGCGGCGATCGACCCGTTCCCGGGGCGGCAGGACACCGAGGTGGTGCTGAGCGCCGCCCGGACGCTGGAGGTGCCGGCCGAGCGGGCGGGCGCGCTGCGGGCCCGGGCGGCGGAGCTGGGGGCCACCCCGTTCCTCGCGATGGCGGCGGTGTGGAGCGGGCTGCTGGCCGCCCGCAGCGGGCAGCGGGACTTCGTCCTGATGACCCCGGTGCCCGGCCGCACCAGGCCGGAGGCGGAACGCGCGGTCGGCTGCTTCGTCCAGTCGCTGCTGCTGCGGGTGGACGCCGCCGGAGACCCCGGGTTCGCCGAACTGCTGGACCGCGTCCGCACGGCCGCCACCACCGCGCTGGACCACCAGCTGTACCCCTTCGCCGAGTTCAGCCCGCTGGTCCCGTTCGCCGCCTGGCTGCGGTACGAGAGCTGGAGCGCCCCGGCGCAGCTGCCCGGGGTGGCGTGCGCCGCGTGGGAGCTGCCGCGCAACGCCACCGTGCCGTACCCGCTGCCCGGCGGCGACCGGCACGTGCCGGAGCTCGCCGTCACCGAGCAGCCGGACGGCTCGCTGCGCTGCTGGCTGCGGTACAACGAGCACGCCTTCACGGCCGAGGCGGTGGACGCGCTGGCCACGGACCTCGCCGCCGCGCTGGCGGGCGCCGCCGGGGTGTGAACCGGCCCCCCGCCCCCGTGCTGGGGGCGGGGGGCCGCGGCCGTGCCCTCAGCCGGTGAGCCGGCCGGCGGCCTCCGCCTCGGTGAGGCCGTCGATCTCGGCGATCAGCAGCGCCTCGATCCGGGCCGCCAGGACGGCCGGGGTGCTGCTCTCGAAGACGTCCCGGATCGGCACGTCGAGGCCGAGCCCGGACCGGATCCGCGCGGCGACCCGGGTGACCAGCAGGGAGTCCCCGCCGAGCGCGAAGAAGTCGTCGAGCACCCCGACCCTGGGCACGCCCAGCACCTCCTGCCACAGCTCGGTGACCAGGTGTTCGGCGTCGGTGCGCGGCGCGAGGTAGCGGGCCCCCGCAGCCGGTTCGGGGTCGGGCAGGGCCGCCGGGTCGGGCTTGCCGTTCGCGGTCAGCGGCAGCCGGTCCAGCAGCACCACGGCGTCCGGCACCAGGTAGGCGGGCAGCCGCCGGGCCAGGTGCTCGCGCAGCTCCGCCGGGCCGGGCCGGGCACCCGGGCGGGGCACCGCGTACGCCAGCAGCCGCCGGCCGTCGCGCAGCAGCACCGCGGCCTGGGCGACGGCCGGGTGCCCGGTCAGGGCGGACTCGATCTCGGCGGGTTCGATCCGGTAGCCGCGCAGCTTCAGCTGGCCGTCGCCGCGCCCCAGGTACTCCAGCTGCCCGTCCGAGCGCCAGCGGACCCGGTCGCCGGTGCGGTACATCCGGCCGCCGGTGAGCGGGTCGGCGCTCGACGGCTCGGCGGTGTACGGGTCGCCACTCGACGGGTCGGCGGTGTACGGGTCGCCAGCGAATGGGTCGGGCACGAAGGCGGCCGCCGTCAGGTCGGGCCGGCCCAGGTAACCGCAGGCCAGCCCGGCGCCGCCGAGGTACAGCTCGCCCTCGGAGCCGCGCGGCAGCAGGGCGCCGCGCTCGTCCAGCACGTACAGGCGGACGCCGGGCAGCGGGCGGCCCAGCGCGGGCCGGCGGGCGGTGTCAGCCGCCGTCAGGTCGGTCGCGGTGACGATGACGGTGGCCTCGGTGGGGCCGTAGGTGTTGACCAGCCGGACGGTGTCGCCGTGCCGCTGCCGCCACCGGTCGACGGCGTCGGCGCCCACCTGGGAGCCGCCGAGGATCTGCAGGCGCAGCGCGGCCGGCCAGTGGGTCTGCTCGCCGAGGCCGACGAGCTCCTCCCAGTAGGCCGTGGGCAGGTCGAGCACGGTGACGGTGTCACCGTGCGGGCCGCCCAGCAGGTCGGGCAGGGTACGGCCGCCGCCGGGCAGCAGGACGACGCAGGCCCCGGAGGCGAGCGCGGGCCAGAGCTCCTCGACGTGGGTGTCGAAGCCGAGCGAGGCGAACTGCACGACCCGGTCGGCTGGTCCTAGCGCGTAGCCGTCGGGCCCGGTCATCCAGGCCACCCGCGCGGCGAGCGCGGCGTGGTCGACGGCGACGGCCTTGGGCGCGCCGGTGGAGCCGGAGGTGTAGAGCACGTAGGCCGGGCCCCAGGGGTCCGACAGGACCGGTTCGGCGTGGGCGGGGTCGGCGCGGGTGGGCTCGGCGTGGGCGGGGTCGGCGCGGCCGGAGTCCGCGTGGTCGGGACCGTCGTGCCCGGGGCCGTCGATCGCCGGGTCGACGCCGGTGAGGACCAGGGCGGCGTCGGCCTCGCGCACCATCAGCCGGCGGCGTTCCTCGGGGTGGGCCGGATCGAGCGGCAGGTAGGCGGCGCCGGCCTTCCAGATCGCGGTCAGGGCGACGACCAGGTCGAAGGAGGGCGGCATCGACACCGCCACGACCCGGCCCGCCACCCGACCGAGCCGCCGCGCCAACGCGCTGGAGCGCCGGTCGAGTTCGCCGTAGGTCAGGCTCCGGCCGTCGCACTCCAGCGCCGGGGCGTCCGGTCGGGCGGCGGCCTGCTCGGCGAACCGCTCCAGCACCGTCCGGGCCTCCTGCGGCGGCGGGCCCGCCGGGCCCGCCCCCAGTGCGAGCAGTTCCGCCCGCTCCTCGGGTCCGACCAGCCAGTCCCCGTGCAGCGCGAGCTGCGGGTCGTCGACCACCCGGGCGAACAGGGCGCGGCACCGCTCGCCGAGGGCCTCGACGGTCTCCCGGTCCAGCACCTCGCGGTCGAAGCAGAAGGACAGCGCGATCCCGCCGTCGGCGGTGCGCCAACTGTCCAGCAGCAGGTCGGTCTTGGCCTGCTCGAAGCCGGAGTCCATGCTCGCGGTGCGGACGCCCGCGGGCAGGGCGGGCGCGCCGGGGCCGCCCGCCAGGTCGTACTGGCTCTGGTGGACGAAGACGGCCCGGTACAGCGGTCCGGCGCCGGGCTCCGCGGGCAGGCCGAGGTGGCCGGCGAGCCGTTCGACCGGCACGTCCTGGTGGCCCAGGGCGGCGAGCGTGGCCGAGCGGGTGCGCCGCAGCACGGTGCGGAAGTCGGGGTCGCCGGTGAGGTCGGCCCGGATCACCGCCGTCCGGCTGAAGTAGCCGAGCAGCGCCTCGTGCGCGGCCTCGTTGCGGCCGGCCAGCGGGGTGCCGACCACGAAGTCCCGGCAGCCGGTCCAGCGCGCGAGCACGTACTGGTACCCGGCCAGCAGCACCATGAACGGGGTGCACCGCTCCTGTCGCGCCAACTGGTCCAGGGAGGCGGTCAGTTCGGGGTCGAGGCGGACGGTGGCGAACCCGGCGGGCCGGGCCGGGTCGGCCGGCCTCGGGTGGTCGAGCGGCAGGCGCAGCGCCCCGGTGCCGGCCAGCCTCTCCGCCCAGTAGCGGAACGCCTCCTCGCCCGCCCCGCCGGCCGTCCTGGCCTGCTCGGCGCGAGCGAAGTCGCCGTACTGGAGCGGGAGTTCGGGCAGTTCGGCGGGGGCCTCGCCGATCGCCTCGCGGTAGAGCGCGAGCAGTTCGCGCCACATCGTCCGGAACGACCAGCCGTCCGAGACGATGTGGTGGACGACGACGCAGAGCGCGTGCTCACCCTCCCCCGCGCTGATCAGCGCCGCCCGCAGCGGCGGCCCGGCGGCGAGGTCGAAGGGCGCGTTGACGTACGGGCGGCAGGCGTCGGTGAACTCGGTCTCGGCCGCGCCCTCGGGCAGTCGGACCGACGCGAGGTCGATCTCGGCCGGGGGCTGGACGAGTTGGACGGGCTCTTCCCCGTCCGTGGCTCCGGGCCCTGCGGCGGCGCCGAGCGCGAAGCGGGTGCGCAGGATCTCGTGCCGCGCCGTCAGCCGGTGCAGCGCGGTGCGCAGGGCCTCCGGGTCGATCGGCCCGGTCCACCTCCGGTTGAGGTACATGTTGAAACCGGCGTCGTCCGGGTGGAGTTGCTGGAGGAACCAGAGTCGGCGCTGTTCGTCGGTCAGCGGGTGGATGGCGGTGGTCACCGGACGGTCACCTCGGTCTCGGAGCGGCGCGGGGCGGCAAGGGCGGCGGGGGCAGCAGGGGTGGCGGGAGCGGTCGCGGCCCGGTCCTGGAGGGTCTTCAGCCCGACCAGGTCGTCGGGCTCGGCGTCGGGGACGTCCCGGTCGAAGTGGCGCAGCACGGGCACGGCCAGGCAGACCAGCACCAGGGTGGCCATGGCGAGGCCGAACAGCAGGTAGAGCAGCCCGATGCCGCGGCCGTCGCCGGTGCCGATGAGCCGGCCCACGGTCGGGGCCAGGGCGCCGTCGTGGTCCATCAGCGGCTGGAGCAGCCGGGGCCCGAGCGGGGCGACCAGGGCGAAGCCGACCGGCAGGGTCGACCAGGCGACCATGGTGTTCACGGCGATCACCCGGCCGTGGAAGCGCAGCGGCACCTTGGTCTGCACGATGGTCGCGTAGACGCCGTTGACCAGGGCCAGGCCGAAGGCCATGCCGAACGCGCCGAGGGCGACCACGACCAGCGACGGGCGCAGCCCGGTGACCAGGCACGCCCCGGCCAGGGCCAGGGTGGCGAGCAGCACCCCGCGCAGCCGCAGGTGGCGCGGCCCGCCCCAGGCGAGCAGGGTGAGCCCGCCGAGCACGGCCCCGAGGCCGGCCGCCGTCGACACCCAGCCGGCCGCCGCGAGCGGGGCGAAGGAGAGCACCAGCGGGGTGGTGAGCAGGAACAGCGGGGAGAGGAAGATGTTCAGCACCGCGAAGAACAGCAGCATGGCCCGGAAGTGCCGGCTGCCGAGGGCTCGCCGGAAGCCCTCGCGGATCTCGGCGGAGACGCTCTCGCGCCGGCTGGCGCCCATCAGGTCGGGGAAGCGGACCGCCAGGGTGACGGCGAGGGCGGCGCCGTAGCTGACGACGTCGAGGGTGAGGATGCCGCCGAGGCCGATCGCGGCGAGCAGGCCGACGGCGAACAGCGGGACGAGGAACTGGGCGAGGCCGAAGGCCATCTGCACCAGGCCGTTGGCCCGGCCGAGGTAGCGCTTGGGGACGAGCTGGGGCACCGCGGCGTTCCAGGCGAGCCGTTGGAAGGTGAGCGCGGTGGAGAGCACGCCGATGAGCACGTAGGCGTGCCAGACCTGGAGGCTTCCGGTGAGGTGGAGCAGGAGCAGGAGCGCCTGGGTGGCGCCCGCGGCGAGGTCGCCGTAGAGCATGATCCGGCGCCGGTCGCCCCGGTCGACGACGGCGCCCGCGATCGGTGCGGCGAGGATGCCGGGGACGAGTCCGCAGGCGGCCAGCAGCCCGAACTGGGCCAGGGAGCCGGTGCGCAGGTAGATCCAGACCGGGAGGGCGAACTCGGTGAGCGCCGATCCGATCATCGACGCCTGCTGCCCGGAGGCGACGGTGAGGAAGCGGCGCATGGTCGGTCGCAGCGGGGCCTGCTCCGCCCGTGGCGCGCCGTCGCCCCGGGAGAGCCCGGCCAGCCACCAGGTCGCGCCGTCGCTGCGGTGGTGCCGTTCCTCCTGGCCGTCGGCGATCGAGCGGTGGACGCGGGTGAGGATCTCCGCGAGTTCGGCGGCCCGGTACTTGAGGTAGAAGTGGCCGGCCTCGTCGAGCACGACGACCGCGGCGGTGTCGGTGAGCCGGTGCCACTCCCGGTAGCGCTCCTGGTAGAAGTCCGTCGCCGGGTCGCGCTCGCCGCAGACGGCGATGATCGGGGCCCTGATCCGGCCGTCCTCGCTGTCGAACAGCCGGGTGAAGTAGCGTTCGGCGTCCTTGGTGCCGGTGCGGCGGTTGCGGACGATCAGCCGCAGCTGCTCGGCGTCGACCTCGTCGGTGTCCAGCCCGGCGGCGGCCAGGGCGTTGATCATGCCCTGGTCGTTGCGCAGCCGGTCGGTGAGGTCGGCCCAGCGTTCGCCGACGGCGGCGCCGCGGCCCCGGGGGCGGGCGAAGGGGAAGATGCCGCCGAGGTGGACGGCGTCGATCTCGCGGCCGGCGGCCTCGACCTGCCGGGCGATCTCCACGGCCAGGCGGACGCCGACGCCGCAGTGCCCGTACAGCACGATCGGGCCGGGGACGTTCTCGACGATCTCGCGGGCGCAGGTCGCGGCGACCTCGTCGATGTCCATCGCCTCCTCGCCGAGTTCGTGCCCCGGGACGGCGATCGAGTACAGCGCCCAGTCCTCGGGCAGGGCGTCGGCGAGCGGCTTGTAGATGAGCGCGCTGCCGCCGCCGTAGGGGGCGCAGATGACGCTGGCGGTGGTGCGCAGCCTCGGCGGGGTGAGCCGGTGGAGCAGGCCGCCGGGGCCGCGTTCGGCGGTCGGGTCGGCGACCAGGGCGGCGAGCCGGCGGACGGTGGAGTGGGTGAACAGGTCCATCACGCCGATGGGGGCGGGCAGCTCCGGGAAGGCCCGGCGCAGGCGGGCGACGACCTGGGTGGCGAGCAGGGAGTGGCCGCCGAGGTCGAAGAAGTCGTCGAGCGCGCCGACCCGTTCGATGCCCAGCACCTGGGCCCAGATCGCGGCGATCGCCGTCTCGGCCTCGCCGTCGGGTTCGACGTGTCCGCCGGTCGGCGCCGGGTCCTCGGGTTCGGGCAGCGCCTTGCGGTCGACCTTGCCGTGGGCCAGCAGGGGCAGTGCGTCGAGGACGACGTAGCGGGCCGGGACGAGGTAGTCCGGCAGGACGGCGCCCAGCGCCTCCCGCAGTTCGGCGGCGGTCGGGGCGGGGGCGGCGCCGGGGTGTTCGAGGTAGGCGACGAGGTTCTGGCGGACGCCCTCGCCGCGGAGCGTCACGAGCGCCTGGGTGATGCCGGGCAGCGCGGTGAGCGCGGCCTCGATCTCGCCGGGCTCGACCCGGTAGCCGCGGACCTTGATCTGGTCGTCGGCGCGGCCCAGGTACTCCAGCGTGCCGTCCGGCCGCCAGCGGGCCAGGTCGCCGGTGCGGTACATCCGCCCGTCGGCGAACGGGTCCTCGACGAAACGTTCCGCCGTCAGGTCGGGGCGGCCCAGGTAGCCGCGGGCGAGCCGGTCCCCGCCGAGGTAGAGCTCGCCCACCACCCCGGGCGGCACCGGTCGGCGGGCCTCGTCCAGTACGTAGCAGCGGGCGCCCGCGAGCGGGGTGCCGATCGGTGTGCTGCCGGGTCCTGCCGGGCCCGGCAGGACCTCGTGGACGGTGACGCCGACCGTCGCCTCGGTCGGCCCGTAGTGGTTGAACACGGCGCAGCGGCCCCGGCCGGCGAGGTCCGCCGCCCAGGCCCAGGGCGAGGCCTCGCCGCCGAGCACCAGGGCCCGGCGCGGGAGCAGCCGCTCCGCGTCCACGTCGGCGGTCAGCGCGGCCAGGTGCGACGGCGTCATCTTGAGGTAGTCGATGCCCGACTCCTCGATGTGCTCGGCGAGTTCGGCGCCGGCGATGCGGCGCGGCAGCAGGTGCACCCGGCCGCCGGTGGTCAGCGCCAGGTACAGCATGGTGATGCTGAAGTCGAAGGACAGGGACTGCAGCAGCCCGTAGGCCGCGCCGGGTTCGATCCGCAGGCGTTCCCGCACGCCGGCCAGGTAGTTGAGGATCTGGCGGTGCTGCACCGCCACGCCCTTGGGCTGCCCGGTCGAGCCGGAGGTGTAGATCACGTAGGCGAGGTCGTCCGGCCCGGACGTTTCCGCCAACGGTGCTTCTTCCAGGGGGAGTTCATCATGACCGACCGGCTCCCGGTCGACCAGCAGCTCGGCGCCGTCGTAGCCGGCGAACGCCGTCCGCAGCCGCGAGTCCGTGACCAGCACCCGCACGCCCGCGTCCGCCACCAGGTGGGAGAGCCGCGCGGGCGGCTGTTCCGGGTCCAGCGGCAGGTAGCCGCCGCCCGCCTTCAGGACGCCGACCAGGGCCGCCGCCAGGTCCGGGGACTGCTCCAGGCACACCGCCACCCGGTCGTCCGGGCCGACGCCCAGCGCCCGCAGCCGGCGGGCCAGGGCGGTGGCCCGGGCCTCGAGTTCACGGTAGGAGAGGGTGCGGCCGTCGAAGACCAGGGCCGGGCGGTCGCCCGCGCCGCGCGCCGCCTCGGCGAGCAGCCCGGTCAGCGTCCCGGGGCCGGCCTCGGGCGCGGGCAGTTCGGGGCCCGCCGCCCAGCGCTCGACCACGTCCCGGCGCTCCGGCCCGGTCAGCATCGGCAGGCCGTCGACGGGCTGCGCCGGATCCGCCGTCGCCGCCGCCATCAGCACCTCGAAGCGCTCGGCGAGCCGCCGTACGGTGTCGGCCTCGAACAGGTCGGTCCGGTAGGTAATCAGGCCGTAGAGCCCGCCGTCCTTCTTCTCCCGCAGGTAGAAGGCGAGGTCGGCGTGGGTCGTGGTGGCCTCGTAGCCGAACCCCTCCGCCGCCGCGGCGGGCGCGGTGGGGGCGGCGCGGTCCCCGTAGTTCTGGAACGCGAAGGTCACCTGGAACACCGCCGAGCGGCTGACGTCCCGTTCGACGTCCAGGTCCGCCACCATCTGCTCGAACGGCACCTCCTGGTGGGTGTAGGCGTCGAGCGTCGTCTCCCGCACCCGCCCGATCAGGCCCGCGAAGCTCTGCCCCGGCTCCAGCCGGGCCCGGATCGGCAGCATGTTGACGAACGCCCCGACCACGCCCTCCAGTTCGCGGTGCAGGCGGCCGGCCACCGCCGAGCCGACGGCGAAGTCCCGCTGCCCGGAGTGCCGCCCCAGCAGCACCTGGAGGCCCGCCATCAGCACCATGTACGTCGACGCCCCGTGGGCGCGGGCGCACTCGGCGACGGCCCGCACCAGCTCCGGGCTCCAGTGCAGTTCCAGGGCGGCGCCGTCGAAGGTGAGCACCGGCGGACGCGGGCGGTCGACGGGCAGTTCCAGTGCCGGGACGTCGGCGAGTTCGGTGCGCCAGTGGTCCCGGGAGGCGGCCAGCGCGCCGCCGGCCAGCCGCTCCCGCTGCCAGTGCGCGTAGTCGCCGAACTGTACGGGCAGCTCCGGGAGTTCGGCGGGGGTGCGGTGGGCGTGCTGGGCGTAGAGCGCGTCCAGTTCGCGGTTCAGGATGTCGATGGACCAGCCGTCGCAGACGATGTGGTGCATCACCAGGGCGAGCACGTGGTCCTCGTCGGCGAGCCGGACCAGCAGCGCCCGCAGGAGGGGGCCGTGCGCCAGGTCGAAGGGGCGGGCGACCAGCGCGCCGATCTCGTCGGCGGCTCTTCGCCGGGGGTCCGGATCGTCGGCCGCGTCCACGAACTCGGCCGGGAAGGGGCCCGGTTCGGCGATGGCGACCTCGGCGGTGCCGTGCTCCGTGGTCGGGAACGACATCCGCAGGCCCTCGTGGCGGTTCACCAGGTCGGCCAGGGCGCGGTCCAGCGCCGGGCGGTCCAGCGGACCGCGCAGCCGACGGGCCGGCGCCAGCGCGTAGGCCGTCCCGCCCGGTGTGAACTGGTCCATGAACCAGAGCCGTTCCTGTCCGCTGGACAGCGGCGGTGCGCTGCCCTCGGGGCGCGGCTCGACGGTGCGCCGGGGCGCGGCGGCGCCGCGCAGTCGCTGGGCGAGCAGGGCGCGTTTGGTGGCGGACCAGTCGGCGGGCGGGTCCTGGATGTCGGTCATCGGCGGTCCATTCGGGCGGGAGGCGGGGGGCGGGAGGGGGAGCGCAGGGGTACTCGCCCGTGGTCAGCGGCGCTCGCGGACGGCCGCGGCGATCCCGGCCGGGGTCGAGGTGTCGAAGAACAGGTCGAAGTCGAGCTCCACCCCGAGCGCGGCACGGATCCGCGCGGTGATCTGGATGATCGTCAGCGAGTGCCCGCCGAACTCGAAGAGGTCGTCGTCCGGGCCGACCTCGGGCAGGCCCAGCACCTCGGACCAGATCGCCAGGACGGCTTCGGCGACGTCGTCGCGGACCTCCGCCTCCGCCGGGGCGGCGCCGGGGGCGGCCGACGGCGGTCCGGCCGCGGGGGCCGCGGGCGGCGGGGCGGGCAGGGCGCGGCGGTCGAGCTTGCCGTTCGGGGTGAGCGGCAGGCGGTCCAGGGCGACGAACCGCCGGGGCACCATGACGGCGGGCAGGGTGCGCAGCAGGTGGTCCCGCAGGTCGGCGGCGTCCGCCGGGCCTGCTCCGGGCGCCGGGACGTGGTAGCCGACCAGCCCGGATTCCCCCGGACTCTCCTCGCGCACCGTGACGGCCGCCTCGGCGACCGCCGGGTGCTCCAGCAGCGCCGCCTCGATCTCGCCGGGTTCGATCCGGTGTCCGCGGATCTTGACCTGGTCGTCGGCCCGGCAGTGGAAGGCCAGTTCGCCGTCCTCGGTCCAGGCGGCGAGGTCGCCGGTGCGGTACATCCGGGGGCCGGTGGCCGGCGTCTCGGCGGACAGGCCCTCAGTGGGCGGGGCGTCGGCGAACGGGTCCGCGGTGAAGCGCTCGGCGGTCAGGTCGGGAAGGCCCCGGTAGCCCTCCGCGACCCCGTCGCCCCCGAGGTGGAGCTCGCCGGGCACCCCGACCGGCAGCGGCCGGCGGTCCGCGTCCAGGACGTAGGCCCGGGTGTTGGCGATCGGTCGGCCGATCAGCACGGCCTCCGGCCCGGCCGGGACCTCCGCGCAGGTGGACCAGATCGTCGTCTCGGTGGGCCCGTAGACGTTGAACAACCTGGCGACGCCGGCCCGCAGTTCACGGGCCAGCGGCAGCGGCAGCGCCTCGCCGCCGACCAGCGCGGTCAGCCCCGGCGGCAGCGTCCCGGCGCTGAGCAGCACCCGCCAGCCGGAGGGGGTCGCCTGCACGTGGGTCACGCCCTCGCGACGGACCAGGTCGCGCAGGCCCGGGCCGTCCAGCGCGGCGCCGTCCGGTGCGAGCACCAGGCGGCCGCCGGTGGTCAGCGGCAGCAGCAGTTCCAGGCCGGAGATGTCGAAGGAGAGCGAGGTCAGCCCGAGCCACACGTCGCGGGGCCCCGAGCCGAGTTGGTCGGCGAAGGAGGCCAGCAGGTTCACCAGCGCCCGGTGGCCGATCTCCACGCCCTTCGGCCGCCCGGTGGAGCCGGAGGTGTACAGCACGTAGGCGAGGGCGCCCCGCGTCGCCGCCGGGGCGGTGGTGGTGGCCGTCGGCGCCGGGTGGTCCGTCCCGAGCCGGAGCACGGCCGGCGCCGCCGCCGCCAGCTCCGGGGCGGGCTCCCGGTCGGTGACCAGCAGCACGGCGCCGGAGTCGGCGAGCAGGTACGCCAGGCGCTCACCGGGGTAGCCGGGATCGAGCGGCAGGTAGGCGGCCCCGGCGGCGTGCACGGCGAGCAGCACGGCCGGCAGGTCGGCGGAGCGGTCCAGGTGCAGGGCTACCAGGTCTCCCGCCGCGACCCCGGCCCCGCGCAGCACCGCCGCCAGTTCGTCGACCCGCGCCACCAGGTCCCGGTAGCTCAGCCGCCTGGTGGCGGCGCTGACGGCGGGGGCGTCCGGTGTCTCGGCGGCCCGCTCCCGCACCAGGTCCAGCACCGTGCGGTCGCTCGGGTAGGCGCGGGCGGTGGCGTTCCAGCCGGTGGTCACCAGGTGCCGTTCGGCCTCGCCCAGCAGGGCTAGATCGCCCAGCGGCGTCTGCGGCCGCGCCGTCGCGGCGTCGAGCAGCGCCCGGTAGTGCCCGGCGATGCGCTCGGCGGCGGCCGGCGGCAGGACCGCCGGGGCGTACTGGAGGGAGCAGTCCAGGGCGTCGGCGGTGTCGACCACCTGGAGGTGGAGCGTGTTGCGGGCGGCGCCGTTGAACACGGCCCGGTCCACGCGCACGGCACTGCCCGGGAACACCGGGTCGGCGCCCCGGGCGCGCCGGTACCCGAACGACACCGGGGTCAGGCCGACCCGGGCCGTCAGCCCGCCCACCGCCGCGCCGAACGGCACCGCCCGGAACGGGTACCCGGCGCGCGCCTCGGCGCGGACGGCCCGGGCGAAGCCCGCGAAGGAGTCCCGGACGCCCGCCCCGGCCGGCGCGTGGACCGGCAGCTCGTTGACGAACAGCCCCGGCTCACCGGCCTGTTCCGGAGCCCGGACGGACAGCGGCACGGAGACCGGGACGGCCTCGCCGCCGTAGCGCAGCAGCAGCCCGTGCAGCGCGGCGAGCAGGAACTCGAAGACGGTGACGCCGCTGCGCCCGGCCGCGTCGGCCAGCCGCGCCCGGGCCGGACCGTCCAGCCGCCAGCCGATCGACTCCCCCGCCCCCGCCGCCGTGACGGCCTGCCGCAGCCCGGGGAGCACCGGCGCCGTCGCGGCGGCCCAGCGCGGGCCGTACCAGTCGGGGCCCGGCGCACCAGCTCCGGAGCGGGCGGGACGGGCGAAGAGGGCGGGGCGGGCGGCGTGACGGCCTCGACCCCGTCGCAGACCTCGGCACAGGCCTCGGCACAGGCCTCGGCGAGGCCCGCGACCAGGACGTCCTTCGACTCCCCGTCGAACACCGCGTGGTGAACGACGATCAGCAGCTCCGCCGCCCCGCCCCCGCGGCGGTAGAGGGTGAACCGCGCCGGCGGTCCGGCCGGCAGGTCGAACGGCCGCGCCACCTCCTCGGCCAGCCGCTTCTCCAGGTCCTCCGCGCGGTCCCCGGAGGCGTCGACCACCTCCAGGCCCGGGGCGGGCCCCCGCTCCAGCAGGACCTTGCCGTCGCGCTCCACGAACACCACGGACAGCGCGCTGTGACGGTCCGCCAGCACGGACACCGCCCGGCCGAGCGCCTCGACGTCGACCCGGTCGAAGGAGATCCGGACGGGCATCTGGAACGCCCCGTGCACGGGCCCGAGTTGCTCGGTGAGCCAGATGCCCTGCTGGAAGGACGACGCGGGCACGGGGAACGACTCAGGCATCTGCGGCTCGATTCGGCAGTCGGCGAAACGGTAGGGGCGCGCGACCGGGCAGCGACGCTGCCGCCACGGATCCGCTGGTGACGCGGCCACCGAATACCGCCCGGCCCACCCCTGGCCGGCCGACCGGCCGCACCGGCCCCCACCCTCCCGGCCGCCCAGATCCCCCCTGCGCACGCCCGGGCCGGAGCCGGTCTTCTCCCCCGCGAAAAAGACCTTGGTCCAAACCTGCCGAGAGATTCGCAGAGAACCCACCCCTCGTCAAGGGTTCTCCACCCGCCCCACCAGGCGTCATGTACGCGCCCAGCCTGCGGAGATCCCGCCGTTCCGACTCCGTCCACGAGCCCGCCATGCACGGCGGGGCGACGACGGCGGCTCCGCGTCGGAGCGAATCGGGCCCGGAGCGGTTCAAGGCCGAAGCGGTTCAGGCCCGCGGCGGTTCAGGCCCGCGGCGGTTCAGGCCCGGGCCGGGCGGCCCCGGCTCACCTGCCCGGGGCGGCGGCCGCGAAGCCGCCGAGGAAGGCGAGCGCCTCCTCGGCCGGGCTCCCGGGCGCGGCCGTGTAGACGACCAGGAGGTGGCGCGCGGCGCCGGGCACCTGGAAGGTCTCGTAGTCGAGCGTCACGTCGCCGACCACGGGGTGCCGGAAGCGCTTGGGACCGTGGGTCTTCTCGTGCACGTGGTGGCCGGCCCACAGCCGGCGGAAGGCGGCGCTGCCGAGTGCCAGTTCGCCGATCAGGCGCACGAGTTCGGGATCGTGCGGCTGCCGGCCGGAGGCCATCCGCAGGATGCCGACGGTGGTGCGCGCGGTGTCCTCCCAGTCCAGGTGGACGTCCGGCGCGCCCGGGTCGAGGAAGATCCGGCGGGCCAGGTTGCGTTCGCGCGGCGGGAGTTCGGGGAAGTCGGCGATCAGCGCGGCGGCCGGCCGGTTCCACGCCAGGACGTCGTTGCGGTCGTTCATGATCAGCGCGGGGGTGGTCGGCATCGCCTCCACGACCCGCCGCAGGGCGGGGCGCAGGGCGTCGCCGTCCCGTCCGACGCCCGCCGCCCTGGCCGCCGAGCGGCGGGGCGGGCGGGCCAGGTCGTACAGGTGGGCGCGCTCGGCGGGGCCGAGCCGCAGGGCGCGGCCGAGCGCGTCGAGCACCTCGTCGGACGGGCGCTCGGCGCGGCCCTGTTCCAGCCGGACGTAGTAGTCGGTGCTGAGGCCGACCAGTTCGGCGACCTCCTCGCGCCGCAGGCCGGGCACCCGGCGGCGACCGGTCGGCGGCAGCCCCGCCTGCGCGGGTGACACCAGCGCCCGCCGGGTGCGCAGGTAGTCGCCGAGGCTGGCGGCGAGCGTGATCGGTTCGGCCATGCGTTCCAGTATGGGGCGCCCGGCCGGGGGTGCGGGGGCCGGAGGGTGGCCCTGTCACACCCAGGGAACGGCGCTCTCTTCATCCGGCGGCGGCGCCCGCGAACGATCGGGGCCATGACTGTCTCTCCCCGCCTCGACGACGCCCGTCCCGAAGGCGCCCGTCCCGACGACGCCCGTCCCGAAGGCGCCCGCCGCGCCGCGCCGCCCCGGACCGAGCACCCGGCGGGCACGGCCGCTCCCCCACCGCGTACCGCCGGCGGTCCGGGCGGCTACTGGGCGACCGTCACCGCGGTCGGCTGCGCCAGCATGATGCTGCCGTTCTCGGTGACCGGGGCCGCCGTGGCGCTGCCCAGCATGACCGCGCAGTTGGGCTCCTCGGTGGGCGCCGCCCAGTGGATGCTGAACGCCTTCAACCTCACCTTCGCCGCCCTGCCGCTGGCGGCCGGCGGCCTCGCGGACCGGATCGGCCGGCGGCGCGTGCTGCTGTCGGGGATCGCGCTGGTCGGCGCGCTGTCCGCGGTGGTGGCGCTCGCGCCGTCGATGGCCGTGGCCGACGCCGCCCGGGCGGTGCAGGGGTGCGGGGCGGCCGCCGTGCTGGCGGCGGGCGCGGCGGTCCTGGCGCAGTCCACCTCCGGGCGGCGCCGACGGCTCGCGTTCGGGATCCTGGGCACCTCCTTCGGCACCGGCCTGGCGATCGGGCCGCCGGCCGCCGGCCTGCTGGTGGAGGCGGCCGGCTGGCGGTCGGTCTTCCTGTTCGTCGCCGTCCTGGCCCTGCCCGCGTGGCTGTGCGCCACCCGGGCCCCGGAGTCCCGCAACCCGGACCACCCGGGGATCGACCTGCCCGGGGTGGTCTGCTTCACCGGCGGGCTCGCCGCGCTGTCGTACGCGCTCGTGCAGGCCGGCACCGTCGGCTGGACGGCGCCGGGCACGCTGCTGCCGCTGGCGGGTGCGGTGCTGCTGCTGGTCCTGTTCGCCGGGGTGGAGGTCCGCCGGGCCGGGCGCGCCATGGTCGACGTCCGGCTGTTCCGCAGGCCCGAGTTCCTCGCCGTGGTGTGCCAGCCGTTCACCGTCACCCTGGGGTTCGTCGTGCTGCTGGTCCACCTCCCGGCCTACCTCCAGGGCGTGGGCGGCAGGAGCGTCCTGACCAGCGGTCTGCTCCTGCTGCCGATGACGGTGCCCGTCCTCCTGTTGCCGTTGGTGGCCGGGCGCCTCGCCGCCACCGTCTCCGTCCGGGCGGTGCTGACCGCCGCCTCCGCGCTGATCGCGGCGGGCGCCCTGCTGCTGGTGACGGTGCGCGGCGACGGATCGTGGCTCGCGCTGGCGGTGCCGCTGCTGCCGTTCGGGGCGGGGGTCGGGCTGGCCTTCGGGGTGATGGACGACGCGGCCGTCGGCACCGTTCCCGCCGAGCAGGCCGGGGCCGCCGCGGGCGTCTTCAACACGATGCGGATCACCGGGGAGTCCGTGGCCGTCTCCGGGGCCGCCGCGCTGCTCGGCACGCTGACCGCCGCGCACCTGGGCGGCGGCGGCCTCGCCGCCGACGAGGCGGCGCGGCTCGCGGGGCAGGCCGTCCAGGGCAGGGTGGCCGCGGCGCACCAGGCCGCCCTGGCCGCCGGGTTCACCGACGCCCTGCACGTCCTCGGGCTGGTCCTCGCCGCGCTGTCCGCCCTCGGCGCGGTGCTCACCTACCTCGCCCTGGCGCCGGACGAGTCGGCCTGACCCGCCGCCGGAGCCGGGGCCCGGGGCCGCCGGAACACGGCAGGGCCCGCCCGGGAGGTCGGGCGGGCCCTGCCGTCGCGCGGTGCGCGCGTCACATGTTGATCATGTGGCCGGCGAGGCCGTGGATGGCCTCCTTGACCGCCTCGCCGAGGGTGGGGTGGGCGTGCACGTTGCGGGCCACCTCATGGACGGTGAGGTCCCACTGCTGGGCCAGGGTCAGCTCGGGCAGCAGCTCGGTGACCTCGGGGCCGATCAGGTGGGCGCCGAGCAGCTCGCCGTGCTCGGCGTCGCTGATGACCTTGACGAAGCCGATCGGGTGGCCGAGGCCGTGCGCCTTGCCGTTGGCGGTGAACGGGAACTTGGCGACCTTGACGTCGTGGCCCAGCTCGCGGGCCTGCGCCTCGGTGTAGCCGAAGGAGGCGATCTGCGGCTGGCAGTAGGTGGCGCGCGGGATCATGGCGAAGTCGACCTCCATGGTCTCCGCCCCGCCGATGGTCTCGGCGGCGATCACGGCCATCGTCTCGGCGGCGTGCGCGAGCATCAGCTTGGCCGTCACGTCGCCGATCGCGAAGATGTGCCCGGCGCTGGTGCGGCCGCGGCCGTCCACCGCGATGGCGCCGCGGTCGGTCAGCTTGACGCCCGCGTTCTCCAGGCCGTAGCCGTTGACGCGCGGGGCGAAGCCGATCGCCTGGAGCACCTTGTCGGCCTCCAGCACCTGCTGCCGGCCGTCCCTGGTGACGGTGACCTTGACCTTGGCGTTCGGGTCGCTGTCGTCGATCGACTCGACCCGGGTGGAGGTGAGCACCTCGATGCCGAGCTTGCGGTACTGCTTGGCCAGTTCGGTGGAGACCTCGACGTCCTCCAGCGGCACCACGCGGTCCAGGAACTCGACGATGGTGACCTTCACGCCGTAGTTGTGCAGCACGTACGCGAACTCGACGCCGATCGCGCCGGCGCCCGCGATGATGATGCTCTCCGGCAGCTGCTCGGTGAGGATCTGCTCCTCGTAGGTGACCACGCGGTCGCTCAGGCTGGTGCCGGGCAGCAGCCGGGTGGTGGCACCGGTGGCGATGACGCAGTGGTCGAAGGTGACGACGTCGAAGCCGCCGCCGCTGAGCGCGACCTGGAGGGTGTGGTCGTCGACGAAGGTGCCCCGGCCGTCGTACTCGGTGATGCCGTTCTTCTTCATCAGGTAGTGGACGCCCTTGACCCGGCCGTCGGCCACCGAGCGGCTGCGGCGGAAGGCCTCGCCGAAGTCGAAGGTCACCTTGCCCTCGACCTTGATGCCGAAGGTCTTGGCCTCCTTGGTGAAGATGTGGGCGAGCTCGGCGTTGCGCAGCAGGGCCTTGGAGGGGATGCAGCCGACGTTCAGGCAGACGCCGCCCCAGTACTTGGCCTCGATGACGGCGGTCTTCAGGCCGAGCTGAGCGGAGCGGACGGCGGCGGTGTAACCGCCGGGGCCGGCGCCGAGGACGACGACGTCGTAGTGCGTGCTCATGATGCTGACTCCTCCGAGGGTGTCACGGCTCGTGATCTCGGTCCCATGGTGTCAGGACCGGGTTCGACGCACCCACCGGGTCTCGGCGGATGCGCTCCGCGCGGCACCGTACCCGGCCCGGGGCCGGATTGTCAGTGGCCTCGGCTACGGTGCTCGCGACCTCGCCGGGCGGCGGCGGGGCCCGGGGGAGGTCCGGGGCGGGGCCCGGGGGTGCGAGCGGGAGGAGGGGCCGAATGGCGGACGAGCACGGCGGAGCCGGCGGATGGGGCGGGTGGGCCCGCCGCCCGAGGACGGCAGCGGGCCCACCCGGGCGTCAGGCCGTCACCTCGTGGGCGTGGCCCCCGCCCGTACCGCCGCCGCCACCCGCCTGGTCGGCGGGGCGCTGCGGCGGCACGGGCCGGGTCAGCGAGGAGAGGTCCCAGGCGTAGGTGCCGACGGCATGGGCGATCACGTCGATGTTGACGTCGAAGGCGTCCATGTCGATGTTCTTCAAGCCGTCGCAGGCCTTGTGGTAGCAGGCGTCGAAGGCCACGCCCGCCGTGCCGCCGTACCGGTCCTCCTGCGCCTGCGACTTGACCACCTCGGCGCCGGTGTCGGTGCCGCCGGCCGGGATGCCCGCGTCGATGAACGGGCCGTAGTCGGAGCGGCCGTTGAAGGCGGTCGGCTCGTGCGGCAGGCCCCGGCCGTCCAGGTAGCCGGTGAGGTCCCGCTCGATCTGCGCCGAACCCTCGGGGCCGGCGCCGCCGCCGGTGCTGCCCGAGCCGTCGTAGACGAACTGCGCGTAGTTGGGAGAGGCGATCATGTCGAAGTTGAGGTAGAGCCTGATCTTCTTCCGGTCCGCCTCGGAGAGCGACTTCACGTACGCCTCCGAGCCCTTGAGGCCGAACTCCTCGGCGGACCACCAGGCGAACCTGACCTTGTTCTTCACCGGGTGGACGGTCAGGTTGCGCGCGACCTCCAGGATGCCCGCCGCACCGGAGCCGTTGTCGTTGATGCCGGGCCCGGCCGGGACGGAGTCCAGGTGCGCCCCGACCATCACGGTGTCGGCCGGGTCGCCGCCCCGGGTCTCGGCGATGACGTTCCAGGTCTTGCGCGGCTCCATGAAGGTGCGGATGTCGAGGTTCAGCCGGACCTGGCCGGCGGCGGCCTTCGCGGCCAGCGCCTCCCCGGCTGCCCGGGTGATCCCGCCGACGGGGATCCGGCCGGCCGCAGGGTCCCCGAGGGTGCCGTTGAGGTCGCCGTCGGTGTTGTTGTAGATGATCGCGCCCACCGCGCCGGCCGTCGCGGCCGCGGCCTGCTTGGCGGCGAAGCCGCAGCCGCCGCGCTGGATCAGCGCGATCCGGCCGGTGAACGCGCCGGCCGGGTAGTCGGTGGGCGCGCAGCCTGTCGCGGCACTGACCGGGGCGACCGCCAGGTCGGCGGTCAGGCCCGCGTCCGGGCCGCCGGACGAGTACGTCATGGCGATCAGCGGGATGCTCTCGACCTGCGGGGACAGCACCTGCAGCCGCTCCGAGCGGGCCTCGAAGAAGGTGTACTCGAACTCCTGCCGGGACACCTTCAGCCCGGCCCGGCGGGCCTGCTCGTAGACGTAGCGCGCGGACTCGTCGTGCCCCTTCGAACCGGCCACCCGGGTGCCGCCGTTGCGGTCGGCGATCCGCTGGAGCGCGGCCAGGGTGTCGTGGGCGCTCTCGGCGTCGGCGGCCTCGACCAGGCGCGCGGCGAGCCGCTCGCCTCTGCGTACCGGGTCCGGGTCGGCGGCCGCACCACCGGCCCCGGCCAGCAGCAGCGGGGCGGCCAGGGCGG
Organism: Kitasatospora sp. NPDC057940; assembly: GCF_042887425.1. NCBI lineage: Bacteria > Bacillati > Actinomycetota > Actinomycetes > Kitasatosporales > Streptomycetaceae > Kitasatospora > Kitasatospora sp. NPDC057940. Next base: position 103,006 of record NZ_JBHVPH010000019.1, on the reverse strand, counting down.
CGACGGTCAGGACGGCGCCCGCGCTCCGGACGGTGGCAGTGCGCGGGCGCTGGTCCCGGCGCTGCTGGTGCGGTATCGGGGTGGACTGGTCGAGCGGGCTGGTCGGGCGGAGGGGCAGGGAGATCGGGCGACGGGCTCGGGGCTTCAAGGCGACTCCTTCCGGCGGTCCGTGAACTCCCGATTTGACATGACCGGCATCACGTTGCCAAGGCCGCCGCGCGGCCGCGGGATGCGGACGGCGGCGGAGGCGGTGATCCTGGAGGGGTGGGGCCGTCTCTTCCAGGAGCGTGACCAGATGTCCATGTTGGATAAGCTCAAGGGCCTGCTGAAGGGCCACGAGGACCAGGCCGACAGGGCCGTCGACAAGGCGGGCGACGCCGTCGACGAGCGCACCCAGGGCAAGTACAGCAGCCAGGTGGACGCCGCCCAGGAGCAGGCGAAGAACCAGTTCCGCGACCAGCCTCCGCAGTAGTAGCAGCAGACCGAACCCCGCCGTACGCCTGCGGCCCCGGTCGGGCCCGCCCGGCCGCACCGGGGCCCAGCCGTTCCGGGCTGTCGTTCCGGGCCGTCGTTCAGGCCTCCTGGAGCTGAGGTCAGCCGTCCCGATCCGGCGCGGCCCCGGCTGCGGGCTGCCTTGCCCCTGCCCCTGCCCCCGCCTCGCCGTCCGGGCTCCCGGCCCCGCAGTTCTCGCACGGTTGCGGCCCGGGCCGCTCGCGCGGGCGCCCGCACTCCGGGCAGACCCGGTCCAGCCAGCAGGCCGCCTCTCCGCCTTCGTCCATGCCTCCGATTCTGCCCGGATCGCCCGCGACGACGCGGCCGGCGGCCGCCGCGCTGTGGGCGAACCTGCACGGCCTGGCCGAACTGCGCGCCTGGGGCAGCCTGCGGCTCATCACCGGCGGCGAGGATGTCGAACCGCTGCTGCGCGCCGCCCTGGACGCCCACCTCGGCCCGGCTCCCGGGGCCCTCCCCCGGGGAGCCGTCACACGCCGGTGAGGCCGTCGATGTTCTCCCGCAGCAGGTCCGCGTGGCCGTTGTGGCGGGCGTACTCCTCGATCAGGTGCACCAGGATCCAGCGCAGCGAGACCGTCTCCGAACCGAACACGGCCGCCGCCCGCTCGGAGAGGCGTCCGGTGTCCTCCAGCGAAGCCTCGGCGGCCAGTTCGCGGCCCTGCTCGACCTCCGCCCGCCAGTCGGCCAGCGCCTCGGGCATCCCCCGCTCCGGGGTGAGCGCGTAGCCGCCCTCGCCGTCCGCGCCGTACAGCGGCGGCGCCTCCCGGCCGGCCAGCACCCGCTGGTACCAGGTGCGTTCGACCTCGGCGAGGTGCTGGACCAGGCCGAGCAGCGTCATCGTCGACGGCGGGACGGCCGCCAACCGGACCTGCTGGTCGTCGAGTCCGGCGACCTTCTGCACAAGAGTCGCCCGGTGGAACTCCAACCAGCCTTCCAGCATGGCGCGTTCGTCCGCGTGCGGGGGCGGCAGCGGCCGCCCGTCGAGTGTCGGTCCCATGGCTTCCACTGTGGCACAGCCGGGCGACCGGAGTCGATCATCCGACCGGCTTCAGGGCCCGGTCGCCCCGGTCCGCCGACGGCGCGGACCGCCGGGGCCGGCGCCGGGCCAGGAGCAGCAGCAGGCCGAGCTGCACGACCGCGCCCACGGTCGGCCCCGCCCACACGCCGGTCACCCCGAGCGGCCCCGACAGGGCTGCGGAGGCGGCGAGTTGGGCGCCCAGGCCGAGCAGCACGGAGAGCACCAGCGGTCGGCCGGCGCCCGCCGCCTGGTACACCCCGCCGAGGGCGACCACCAGCGCGTACGGGAGAAGGTGGAGCGCCGCCATCCGCAGGAAGCCGACGGACTGCCCGGCCACCGCCGGGTCGTCGGTGAACAGCGCGGTCAGCGGGGCGGCGAGCGTCACGGACAGCACCGCCGCGACGGCGCCGAGGAGCGCGGCGAGGCGTCCGGTGGCGCGGTGCAGCGCGCCGAGCGCGGTGGCACGGCCCGCGCCGGAGAGGCGGGCGGCCTCGATCGCGACGGCCTGCCGGAGCGCGTAGAACGCCATGGTGACGACCAGCAGGATCCGGTAGCCGACGCCGTACCCGGCCACCGCCGCGACGCCGAAGTCCGCGACCAGGGCGAGTTGGGCCGTGCCGACGGCCATCCGGGCGGTGAAGTCCAGGCCGAACGGCGCTCCCGCGCGGACGATCCGGCCCACCGCCGCGCCGGTTCCCCCGGCGGGTGCGGGCAGCCGTGGCCGCAGCCGCAGGGTGACGGCGAGGGCGACCGCCCGCGAGCCGGCCAGGGCCAGCGCGGCGCCCGTCACCCCGAGCGCGGGCACCGGGCCGGCGCCGAGAACGAGCAGCGGGTCGAGGGCGAGCAGCAGCGCGTTCGACAGCAGGGCCGTCCGCATCGGGGTGCGGGTGTCGCCCGCGCCCTTGAACAGTTCGTCGGCGACGCGCTGGCCGAAGAACAGGGCGAACGCCGGGAAGGCGACGGTGAAGTAGTCGGCGGCGAGGGTGGCGGCGTCGCCGTCCAGGAAGGCACCGGCCAAGCGGTCGCGCAGCAGGAAGCCGGGGACGGCGAGCGCGAGGCTGCCCACCGCGCAGAGCCGCCAGGCCGCGCGGGTGGTGCGGGCGGCGTCGTCGCGGTCGCCGGCGCCGAGCGCGCGGGAGAGCCGCACGCTGGTGCCGGAGCCGACCACCAGGACGAGCCCGAGCAGCAGGTTCTCCACGGTGCCGGCCAGGGTGACGGCGGCGACGGCCGCCCCGCCGAGGCCCGCCACCCAGAAGGTGCCGATCACCGAGGCGATCACGCCGGACAGCAGTTCGGCGTAGACCGGTCCCGCCAGTGCGGCCAGTCGTCGCGATGGACGCCCGTGCATGCTTCCTCCCCCGTTCCGCCACCGCCTGCCGGTGGCTCACCTCGAATAGAGATACCTCTTATCGAGGCACATCGACAAGAGGTACGATGGGGCGCGCCACAGGGCGCACTCCGACGAAAGGGCTTCGACCGTGCTGACCCTCGCGATCCTCGGCTTCCTGTACGACCAGCCGCTGCACGGCTACCAGCTCAAGTCCCGGATCACCGGCCTCACCGGCCACGTCCGGCCGGTCAGCGACGGCGCGCTCTACCCCGCCATCGCCAGGCTGGAGAAGGCCGGGCTGCTGCGCCGCCGCGCCGAACCGGGCAGCGGGGCCGCACCGCGCCAGACGCTGGAGCTCACCGAGGAGGGCCGGGCCGAGCTGCGGCGCCGGCTGGCCGACCCGGAGCAGGCCGAGATCACGGACCAGATCCGCTTCTTCGCGCACGCCGCCTTCCTGCACCACCTGGCCGACCCGCCCGCGCAGGCGGCCGTGCTCCGGCGCAGGCTGGCGTTCCTGGACGAGCCGAGCAGCTTCTTCTACGACGGCGAGGGCCGCGCGGTCACCGCCGAGCTGGAGCCGAACCCCTTCCGGCGCGGCATGCTGCTGGTCGCCCGGGCCTCCACGGCGGCCGAGCGGGCCTGGCTGGCGGAGACCATCGCCGAGTTGGACGGCCCCCGTGAGGCCGGGGGCTCGGCCCGGCGCACTGACCCGTGGAGCCGGGGCGCGACCCGGCGCACCGACCCGTGAGGTCGGGACGCGGCCCGGCGCGCGCCTTCGTACAGCAGCGCGAACGCGCGAAATCGCGCCGCTGCGAACCGGCTCCCAGCCGGCCTCCGCGTCGCTATGATGATCGGCCTCACGTCCACGGCGTCCCTCCGCGGCGTGAACCCGCCACCGCGCCCCACCCGCCCTCCTGGAGGCCGCCGTGCCCACCGCCGAGACCGCAGCTGCCCGCCCCGCGCCACTGACCCGGGACGACATCCCCGGCTGGTTCTTCCGTCTCGACCGGGCGGCCTTCGGCCACCTGCTGGCGGCCCAGACCACGGCGGGCGCCACCGGCGACATCCTCGAACTCGGCAGCTACCTCGGCCGCAGCGCCGTCCTGCTGGGCGACCACCTCCAGACCGGCGAACGGCTGACCGTCTGCGACCTGTTCGACTCCGAGGCGGGCGACGCGGACAACGCCGCCGAGATGGCGATGTCCTACCGCAAGACCCTCACCCGGAGCGCCTTCGAGGCCAACTACCTCGCCTTCCACGGCGAGTTGCCGAAGATCGTGCAGGCGCCCACCTCGGTGCTGGCCGACGGCCGGATCCCGGCCGGGAGCTGCCGGTTCGTCCACGTCGACGCCTCCCACCTGTACGAGCACGTCGCCGGGGACATCGCGGTGACCAAGGCGGCGCTCGCCGAGAACGGCGTCGTGGCGCTGGACGACTACCGCTCGGAGCACACTCCCGGCGTGTCGGCGGCGGTCTGGGAGGCGGTCTTCACCGGCGGCCTGCGGCCGGTGCTGCTCACCCCGATGAAGTTCTACGGCACCTGGGGCGACGCCGCGGCCGTCCGACAGGTCCTGCTCGCGCGCGACTGGCGGGCCGAGGGCTACACGGTGGACGACGACACCATCGCCGGGGAGCCGGTGCTGCGGCTCAACTACCAGGTGAAGGCCCCCGTCCAGCAGTCCACCTCGCGCCGGCTGGCGCTGGACCTGCTGCCGCCGGTCGCCACCCGGGCGACCCGCCGGGTGCTCCGGACGCTGCGCGAGCGCCGCGCCGTCCGTCCCGTTCCGGCGTCCTGACGCTCCGGCGCGCCGACGCGCGCCCGTAACTCCCCCCGCCCCCCGGCTGCGGCTGCGGCTGCGGCTGCGCGCCCATCGCCGAGGGCGGGGGACTCTCCGGTGGCCGGGCCCGACCTGATCAGGGCGGTGGCGTGGATCTTCCACGTCACCGCCCTTTTCATATGTCTGACATATATTCAATTCAACGCCTCACTCGAATGAGTGAATCTCCCTTAAAGATTTGCCCACGTAACGTTAAAGGCCACATAGTGATGGCATCTCAGTTTGGTCTAGGGAAGACCAAGTTCAGGCAAAGCCACCACGAGTGAGGAGAAGGCCTTGTTCCACGGAACCACGGCGTCGGGCCACGGGCAGCGCCTCCGCGAGGAGATCGCGAGCCCGGGAGCCACGCCCCTCATCGGCGTCTACGACATGTACTCGGCCTCCATCGCGGCCGAGCACTACAACGGCATGTTCGTCTCCGGATTCGGCTTCGCCGCCTCCTACTACGGACTGCCCGACATCGGGTTCATCGCCTGGCCGGACATGGTCGGCTTCGTCGAACGGCTGCGCGGCGCCTTCCCTCGGCACCACCTCCTGGTCGACATCGACGACGGCTACGTCGATCCCGAGGTCGCCTGCCACGTCGTGCGCAGGCTCGAACGCATCGGCGCGTCCGGCGTCATCCTGGAGGACCAGAAACGGCCGCGCCGCTGCGGCCACGCCGACGGCAAACAGGTCCTCCCGCTGGAGGAGTACCTGGAGAAGCTGGACCTCGTCCTCGCCAACCGGACGGACCTCCTGGTGGTCGCCCGCACCGACGCCACCGAGGAGGAGGACATCCTGCGCCGTGCCCGGGCCCTCGCCGCCACCGACGCCGACGTGGTGCTGGTCGACGGGGTGCGCAGCGAGGACTGGATCCGGCGGATCCGGCGGGTCGTCGGCGACAAGCCGCTGCTGTTCAACCAGATCGCCGGCGGCAAGTCCCCCCGGCTGTCGCTCTCCGAGCTGACCGAGCTGGGGGTGGACGTCGCGATCTACAGCACGCCCTGCCTGTTCGCGGCCCACCGGGCGATGGACGAGGCGCTGGCCGGGCTGAAGGTGGCCGACGGGCGGCTGCCGGCCGACGCCGGGGAGAGCCGGCAGATCGGCGTGCGGGAGTCCACCGAACTGCTGGAGCGGAACATCGCGCGCTCGCGCGCGCTCGCGGGGGTGACGGTGTGAGGGCCGGGCTGCGCGGGCCCGCCCCGCCCCCGGCGGCCGCCGTCCTGCGGGCCACCGCGCTGGGGCTGGCCGGGGCGTGCGCCCTGCTCGCCGGCGCGGCGGCGCCCGCGGCGGCGGGCGGGGGGCTGATCACGCTCGTCGACAACTCCAACGCCGACTCCTGGGTGGAGATCGACCGCACGGCCAACGTCCAGAACGGCAGCGGCTCGGCGGGCAGCGACCACGACGGCGCCGGATCCCTGGTGGGCGGCCTGCTCGGGTCCGGCCCGGGCGGGGCGGCGATCGGGGGTGGCGGATGACCGACGACACCGTCCGCCGGGGCCGGTGGCGCGGACTGTGGCCGCGCCGGCTCGACCCGTACCTGGCCGCGCTCGTCGGGACGGTCGGCCTGGCCGCCCTGTTCCCGGCCACCGGCGGCTCGGCGCGGGTGGCGGCCATGGCCTGCAACCTGGCGGTGGCGCTGCTGTTCTTCCTCTACGGCGCCCGGCTCTCCGCCCGCGAGACGCTGGCCGGGCTGCGCCACCTGCGGCTGCACGGGCTGGTGCTCGCCGCCACCTTCGGCCTCTTCCCGCTGCTCGGGGCGGCCACCGCGCTGCTCACGCCCGTCCCGCTCAGTGGGCAGTTGCAGACCGGGGTGCTGTTCCTCTGCCTGCTCCCGTCGACGGTGCAGTCCTCGGTGGCGCTGACCGGCGCCGCCGGTGGCAGCGTCCCGGCAGCGATCTGCGCCGGGACGTACTCCAGCCTGGCCGGGCTGCTGCTGACCCCGCTGCTGGCGGCCTGGCTCCTGGACGTGCACACCGCGCTGTCGGCCGAGGGGCTGCTGCGGATCGGGGCCCAGCTGCTCGCGCCGTTCCTGCTCGGGCAGGTGCTGCGGCCGTGGATCGGCGCCTTCCTCACCCGGCACAGACGGGTGCTGACACCGGTGGACCGGGGCTCGATCCTGCTCGTCGTCTACACCGCGTTCAGCGCGGCGACGGCCCAGGGCAGCTGGGGCCTGGCCACCCCGGGCGCCCTGCTCGGCCTGCTCGCGGTGCTGCTCGCCCTGCTGGCCGCCGCGCTCGCGGTCACCGGGCTCGGCGCACGGCTGCTGGGGCTCGACCGGCCGGCCACCATCGCGGCGGTGCTGTGCGGCTCGCAGAAGAGCCTGGCGAACGGCCTGCCGATGGCCACCGTGCTCTTCGGGCCCCAGGCCGGGCTGCTGGTCCTGCCGTTGATGGCGTATCACCAGCTCCAGCTGGTGGCCGGCACCGTACTCGCCGGCCGTTGGGCCCGCGCGCCTGACGCCGCGCCCGCCGGGCAGGCGCCGCCCGCCGATCAGGTACCGGCCGCGCTCACCGGGCCGGGCGGGCCGCCCGTTCCCGGGTGAGCCGGCCCCTGGAGCGAGCGTCTGGGGCCGGTGCCTGGGGCCGTACCGCTGCGGCGCGCGCGTAGTAGTCGGCGGCGTCGGCGGTGAAGCCGTCCTGTTCCGCGAGGCGGCCCGCGCGGTCGAAGTGGTGCCACGCCTCGCCGTTGCGGTCCAGGGTGGCCAGGGCCCTCCCGCAAATGTCCAGGAGCATCGCGCGGCGCGCGACGACCTGGTCCTCCGGGGCGAGGTCGAGCGCGCACTGCGCGAGGGCGAGCGCCTTCGCCGGGCGCTCGTTCAGCAGGTGGTACCGGGCCAGGTAATAGGTCGTGAGCATCTCGGTCTGCGGGCTGCCGGCCCTGCGGGCGAGCTGCGCGGCCCGCTCGTAGCCGAGGCCGGCCAGGTTCGTGTCGCCGAGTGCCTCCCGGGCCTGGGCCAGGTTGGCGGTGGCGATCGCCTCACCCTCGGTGTCGTCGGCGCGCCGGGCCAGGTCGGGTGCGCGCAGCAGGTGCGGCAGGGCCTCCTCGTACCGGCCGTTCTGTCCGAGGACCCAGCCGAGCAGGCTCCTGACGCGGGATTCCGCGTCGGCCTCGGCCAGTTCGACGGCGGAGCCGAGGGCGTGGCCGAGCGGAGCCTCCCAGTCGGCTCCGGGCTGTTGGACGACCAGGGGCCACAGCAGCAGGGCGAGTCGCCACGCCCGGTGGTGGTGCCGGCCGGCGGCGGCCGCCGCGGTGGCGGCGACGAGGTTGCGCCGTTCCCTGGCGTACCAGGCCATCGCCTCCTCCCGGTCGGCGAAGACGGGCGTCGACACCGGCGTCCGGAAGTCCTCCGGGAGCCGGCAGCAGGGTTGGCTGCCCGCCACCGCCGCACTCGCGGCGGCCAGGGCGGCGTACAGGTAGTGGTCGAGGAGCGGAAGGAGGCGGTCGCCCCCGGGGGCGGGGCCGAGCGAGCGGGCGAACAGCCGGATGAGTCCGTGCAGGGCGTAGCGGTCGTGCCCCCGTTCCTCCACCAGGTTGGCGGCGACGAGGCGTTCCAGCACGGCGCGGCTGCCGGCCGGGCTGTCGTCCGCCAGCGCGGCGACCGCCGCCACGTCGATGTCGGGGCCGAAGTGGTGGGCCAGCAGCCGCAGGACGGCGACCGCGTCGGGCGGGAGGTGGTCCACGCTGACGCGCAGGACGGAGGCGAAGTCGATGCCATCCACCGCGAGGAAGGAGATCCGCCGCTGCCCGTCGCGGAGTTCCTCGACCGCGTCGCCGAGCGAGCGCTCGGGCCGCACCGCCAGCCGGGCCGCCGCCAGTCGCAGGGCCAGCGGCAGCCCGTCGCACAGCCGCACCAGGCGCCCGGCCGCGTCCGGCTCCGCTCCGACCCGGTCCGGTCCGAGGATGCGGGCGAACAGTGCCTCGCCCTCCCCCGGCCCGAGCCGGTCCAGCAGCAGCGGGCGGGCGCAGTCGCCGGCGACCAGGCTCTCCAGCCGGTTGCGGCTGGTGACGACGGTGGCGCAGCCCTGGGCGCCGGGGAGCAGCGGGCGGACCTGGTCGTAGCTCAGCGCGTCGTCGAGGATGACCAGGAGGCGGCGGTTCCGGAGCAGCGAGCGGTAGAGCGCCTCGGCGGCGGCGGTGTTCTGCGGGATGTCGTCGGGCTGGATGCCGAGCGCGCCGAGGAAGTCCCGGATGACGAAGGCGGGGTCGGCGATCGGGGCGGTGTCGACGAAGCCGCCGAGCCGGGCGAAGAGCACGCCGTCCGGGAAGTCCGCCGAGGCCTGTTGGGCCCAGTGGGCCACCAGCGCGCTCTTGCCGATCCCGGCCGGCCCGGTGACCAGGCAGATGGGCGAGTCGTGTGCGGCGTGCCGCACGGCCGCGTCGAGGGCGGCGAGTTCGCGCTTGCGCCCGGTGAAGCCGGCCGGTCGGCGGGGCAGCAGGAGCGGTCGCCGCAGGTCGTGCGCGCCCGGCTGTCCCGCGCCGCGGTGTGCGTCCGCCTGACGGTGCGCGTCGGCTCGGCGGTGCGCGTCCGCCTGGCGGCGGGTGGCCTCCTGCCGGTCCGCGGCCTCCTGACCGTGGAGGCCTCCGGGCTGTCCGTGGGGGCCCCCGGGCCGGTGCGTGTCCTCACGTCGGCGGGCGGCGCGTGGCGGGCCGAGGATCCGGTCGTAGGCCTCGACCATCGCGGGGCCCGGGTCGACGCCCAGTTCGTCACCGAGCAGTCGGGCCGTGCGGTGGTAGAGCTCGATGGCCTCGGCCTGCCGGTTGGTCGACAGCAGGGCGTCGAGCAGGAGCGCCACCAGGGACTCGCGCAGCGGATGCCGGTCCGCCGGGCCGCGCAGCACCGCGACGGCCTCTTCGGCGCGCCGGCCGGCGGTCAGCGCCTGGCCGAGCTCCTCCACCGCGCCGAGCCTCGCCTCCTCCAGTTCCGCTGCTGCGGCGACGACCGGGGGCGTGCCGCAGAGTCCGGCGAGCGCCGGGCCGCGCCAGAGCGCGAGGGCCTTGCGCAGCTCCGGGATCCCGGCCGGTGCGCCGTCGCCGGTGCGCGCTTCGGCGACGGCGGCGCGGAACCGCTCGCCGTCGATGCGGTCGGCCGGCGTCTGGAGGAGGTAGCCGTCGCAGGCGGTGGCGATGGTGACCGGGCCCACGGGGTGCAGCAGCCGGCGGAGTTGGGAGACGTGCCCCTGGATCACGGTCTTGGCGTGTCTGGGCGGCTGCTCGCCCCACAGGGCGTCGGTGAGGCGGTCGTTCGTGACCAGCGCGTCGTTGGCGAGGAGCAGCATCGCCAGCAGGGTCCGGCGTTTCGGTGGCCCGATCTCGACGAACTGCCCGTCGCGCCGGACTTCCACCGGTCCGAGCAGCCGGAATTCCAACAAGGGTCCCTCCCCACTGCCGATCACCTGCGCAGTGGGTAAGGCTACCCTTGTCAGTGGACACTCACGAGCACACCCCCAGCTGCGGCGGAGCGGTCAGGGGTGCACACGAGAACGGTGCCGGCGGTCCGCTGCCCGCCCGCTCGGGTGGTGTCGACCCTGACCGTAGCCCACCCCCGGCGGGCGGGCACATCACCGGACGTAGTAGGCGCGGTTGTGGGCGGCGACCGGCGGGGACTGGTAGGTCCAGACCCCGGCGGCCGGGGCGTCGGCGATCAGGTGGGCGAGGTCGCGGGCGGACTCCTCCGCGGGGTTGCCGAGGTCGAGCCGGACGCGGTCGGCGGTGCGGTCGTCCAGGGCGTAGTAGCGGTAGGGGTGGTAGACGTTGAGCGGGCCGGCGAGCAGCTTGCCCTCGTCGTCGGTGCCGTAGCCGGTGATCGGGGTGTTGTTGACGGATTCGGCGGTGAGGCCGATCAGGTTCACGTCGAGGGCGAGGAGTTGCTCGTCGTGGCGGCGCAGCCCGTCCTCCCCGAGGGTGGCCCGGCGACAGGAGACGGACCAGCGCTCGCGCACGGCGGGGGCGTTGAGCGAGGGCAGCGCGGTCTCGAACCAGCCGGGGTGCTTGGGCTCGGCGTACAGGCGGCGCCCGGCGTCGATGGCGAGCGGGTTGTCGCACAGGACGTGCAGGCGGGCGATGCCGAGCAGCTTGGTCTGGTCGTAACCCCGGGCGTACTGGCCGTAGTTGAGGACGGGCAGGCGGTCCCCGGCGAACATCGGGTGGGCGACCAGGTTGATCTCCAGCTCCTCGGTGATGCCACCACCGTTCGGGTACTGGGCGAAGTACAGCTGGTAGTTGAGGGACACGCAGGCCCCGCCGTCGAACACGGCGGCGGTCAGGCCGGGGTGGCGCTTGCCGAGCAGCTCGCGCGCCCGCTCGGGCTCGACGAGGTAGTCGACGCCGATGTTGTGCAACGCGCCGTAGTGGAAGGGCAGGTGGTACGGCTCCGGTACGGGCGGGAGCGGCAGGCCGGTCATGGTGTCTCCGGAAGGGCGAGCGAAGGAGCGACGGACGAAGGGGTACCGGCGACGGGCACCGGGCGGTGCAGGTCCAGCAGGTCCTGGTGGATCCGGTCGGCGCTGCGCAGGGCGAGGGCGGCCATGGTGAGCGAGGGGTTGGAGGTGCCGAGCGAGGGCATCGAGCCGCACCCGACGGCGTACAGGTTGGGGTGGTCCCAGCAGCGCTGCCAGTGGTCGACGACGGAGGTGCCGGGCGAGTCGCCCATGACGTGGGTGCCGCCGGCGTGGCCCGCGCCCCGGTAGCCGTAGGCGGTTCCCAGGTGTTCGAGGCGGCCCGGCCACTGCGGACCGGCCGGGTAGGCGGTGTGGTCCTCGGCGCCGAGCAGGGCGAACAGCTGGTCGGAGACGGCCCGGGCCGAGACCATGCCCGCGCGGACGTACTCGTCGAGGTCGTAGCGGACGGCCGGGCCGGGGAGGCCGAGCGGATCGCGCCGGTCCGGGTCGAGGGTGACCCGGTTGGCCGGGTCGGCGGGCTGCTCCAGTTCGAACTGGAGCGAGAACTGACGGCCTAGCCGGTCGCCGAGGCGTGCCCGCAGCTCCTTGCCGCGCAGCCCGGCGGCCAGCAGCGCGGCCGTCTCCGCCTCGGGGGAGCCACCGGCCCAGGACCAGCCCCAGTTGCCGATCTCGATCCGGAACGGGGCCCGGCGGGCGCGGCCCGGGCCGAAGCGGAAGGCCTCCAGGCCGCTGGTGGAGCCGGGCCCCCGGTAGGGGCCGACCTGGCCGGGCATGAGCCCCCAGGTGAGCAGCACCGGGTGGTCCATCAGGTTGCGGCCCACCTGGTCGCTGCGGTTGGCCAGGCCGGACAGGAGCAGCAGCCGGGCGTTCTCGACGGCGTGCGCGGCGAGGACGACCAGGTCCGCGTCCACCCGGTGGGCCGCGCCGCCGGCCAGGTACTCGACCCCGGTGGCGCGCCCGGTCACCGGGTCGGCGAGCACCCTGGCCACCACGGCCCCGGTGCGCAGTTCGATGCAGGGCGCCCAGCGGGCCTGGGTGCGCAGCGGCGTGTACTTGGCGCCGGTCGGGCAGACCGGGACGCAGCTGGCGCTGCCCGCGCAGGGCGGGCCGAAGCTGTCGCCGGGCCGGGTGGGCAGGCCGTTGCGGGCGTGCGGGGTGCCGGCGACGGCGAGCCGGGCGGGGCCGGGCATGGCGGGGTCGCGGACGGTCCGGCCGTCGAGGGCGTGGGCGAGCCGGCGGTCGAGATGGCTGGCCGGGATGGCCCGCATGGGGAAGGCGTAGTCGTCCGGGATCGGCAGTCCGACGGCGCGGCGCTGCTCCCCGGCGTCGGCGGCGACGCCGAGTTCGTGTTCGGCGGCGCGGTAGTACGGCTCCAGGTCGTCGTAGCCGATCGGCCAGTTGCGGCCGCGGCCGAGGTCGCCGGTGCGGAAGTCCTCGGGGTGCATGCGCGGGGTGAGGCCGGTCCAGAGCAGTCCGGTGCCGCCGTTGGCGCGCAGGTAGCCGCTGGCGTACGGCAGCGGGCCGTCCTGCCGGAGGTGTCCGGTGGCGGTGAAGCCGCCGCCGGGGAGCCCGGTGAGGTCGGTGACGTCGAGGGACGGGGCGTCGGGGTCGTGCGGGTAGGGCGAGGTGGGCGGGCCGCCCCCGGCCGCGCGGAAGGCGGCGGCGGTCTCGGGCCCGGAGGGCGCGGTCCGGCCGGCTTCGAGGACGAGGACCCGCCGGCCCTGCGCGCCGAGGCGGTGGGCGACCAGCGTTCCGGCGAAGCCGGCGCCGACCACGACGACGTCCCAGCGGGCGGTCACCGTTCCTCAGCCCCTCGGGGCGCCTCGGCCCAGCTGCCGTGGCCGGGGGCGGCGGCGCCGGGCGGGTCGGCGCGGAAGGTCCGCCAGGCCAGGCCCTGGTCGTAGGCGCGGGCGGAGCTGGGCGTCTCGCCCGGCCAGGAGCCGACGTACCAGAGGTGGACCAGGGCGTGGTCGTCGCGGACCCGGTGGGCCAGGGTGGTGCGGTGGTGCTCGTGCGCCATGCCGGTGGCGCGCAGCTCGGGCTCGTCGAAGCCGGTCAGTTCGGCGCACACGCGCAGGAACTCGTCGAAGTCGGCGAGGTCGTCGGGCGCCCCGAACTCGGCGAGGCAGTCAACGGCAGGATGGTCGTCTGGCACGGACAAGCGGGCACCCCCACGGTCGTTGACGGGTGGCCAAGACATGACAGACCGTGGGGTGGGTGGAAACGGCGGCCCGTCACGGTCTGCCAGCGCGATCCTGCCGCCCGCCGTCGCCACCGGGAACCCGTTGCCCGAATGTGCCCGGTCTTGGCCGCCTCCTGCCCGATCGGCCGCCCACCGCGTTCGGTCGGCGGCTGTTTCCGGTCGGGCTACGGGGGTGGGCCGGGGTCCGGCGGGGGTCCGGCAAGGGGTCCGGCGGGGGGTCCGGCAAGGGGTCCGGCGGGGTCGGGCGGAGCTCAGCCGAGGGCGCGGACGGCCGCCAGGACGTCGAGTCCCAGCTCCGGGTCCGCCTCCTCCGGCAGGCTGACGGACAGCCGGTCGACCAGGCCCGCGTACCGGCGGGTCAACTCGCGGGCGACGTCCTCGACCGGACCGGACACCGCGAAGGTGTCGAACACCTCGTCGTCGATCAGCGCGGCCATCTCCGCCCAGCGGCCGCGCACCGAGTGGGTGTGCAGTTCCTCCTGGAGCCCCTCCCACCCGTGCTGGGCCAGCACCGGGCGGTAGGCCGGGGTGGAGGCGTAGAACGCCAGCCGCTCCCGCACCCCGGCCCGGTTGGCCGCCAGTTCCTCCTCCGTCCGGCCGGTGGCGGTCAGCACGCTGCCGGCGACCTCGAACGGCCGCGCCGTCCACGGGGCGCCCTCGGCCTCGGCCTGCGCCCGGGCCCCGGTCAGACCGGGCAGCACCTGCTCGGCCAGGTAGGCGGGCGACGAGAACGGGTGGCTGAGGAAGCCGTCGGCCACCGCCCCCGCCGTACGGGTCATCAGCGGCCCGACGCCGGCCAGCAGGATCCTCGGCACCCCGGCGGGGACGGGGTCGGGCGAGAAGACCGGCGTCATCATCGTGTGGGTGTAGAACTCGCCCCGGAAGCGCAGCCGTTCGCCGGTCTGCCAGCTGTGCCAGATCGCCCGCACCGCGTGCACGTACTCGCGCATCCGCGCGGCCGGGCGGTCCCAGGGCATCCCGAAGCGCTTCTCGATGTGCGGCTTGACCTGCGAGCCCAGCCCGATGACGGCCCGTCCGCCGGAGGCCGCGTGCAGCCCCCAGGCCTGGTAGGCCAGCGTCATCGGGGTGCGGGCGAAGGCCACCGCGATGCCGGTGGCCAGCTCGATCCGCTCGGTCCGGTCGGCGGCGCGGGCCAGCTGGAGGAACGGGTCGTACGCGGTCTCGGCGACCACCAGGCGGTCCATGCCCCGGTGTTCGGCCCGCTCGGCGGCGTCGAGGATCCCCGCCGGGTGCCCGGAGGCGGTGGCGTCGAGACGGAAGGCGGGGGGTCGGTGCATGGCGGTGCTCCTGGGCGCGGGCTGCGGCGGTACCCGGGTAGCCTCCCACGCCGACGCCCGGGCCCACCTCCGCAGCCTGCCGCTCAGCGCTTGAAGAACTCCACCTCGGCCAGCGCGATGGGGATCCCCGGCCCCGTCCCGGCGGCCGCGCGGACGACCAGTGTCACCTTCACGACGTCGCTGACGCCGGTCAGCACCGTCTGCGGGCCCGGCTTGTCGTTGAGCGTCACCTTCTGCTCGTGCACCTTGCCGTCCGAGGTCGTCATCCGGAGGTCCAGGGCGGTCGGCCGTGCCTGCTGCTGGAACTGCTGCGGCTCGGTGGAGGATCCGGTGTGGATGATGACGTCCACCAGCCGGAACGGTCGGGCGAAGGGGTAGCTGATCGAGTCCCCGACGTTCGGCGCCCCCCAGTAGGTGTTGCTCAGCCCGTCGACGGTCAGTTTCGCCGGATGGCCCTCGACCTCCGCGCTCGCCACCGCCCCGGTGGGGGAGATCGCCGAGGCGTCGCGGAGCTTGTCCAGCACGTCCTCGTAGATGTTCCGCCCCGCCGGGTAGAACAGCACCCCGGCGACCACCAGCGCCGCCAGCACGAGCACCGCGATCATCCGGCGCAGGGTGCTGCCCGAGCCGCCGATGCGCACGCGGCGCCGGAACGGCCAGCGGGTGCGCCACCACGGCAGGGCCGCCACGGATTCGGTGGGGGTCAGCGGCTCCGCGCACCGCCGGCAGAACTTCCGGTCGGGCCGGTTGGGCGTGCCGCACCGGGGGCAGGGTGGGCCGACCTGGGCCTCGTCGGCCGCGGCCGGGCGGACGGTCGGGCGGGGCGCGACGGGCTTGGCGGGCTGCACCGCCACCGGGTCCGCCGCCGCCGGCTGCCGGGCGGCCGTGGGCTGCGGCGGCACCGCGCCGGGGCGGACCGGCGGCACCTCGGAGGCGGGCGCGGGCTTGGGCGCGGGCGCAGCAGCGGGCGCGGGCTTGGGCGCGGTCGCAGCAGCGGGCCTGGGCTTGGGCGTGGGCGCGGCGGCGGGCGGCCTCGCCGGCTCGGCGGGCCGGGCGGCAGGCGGTTCGGCGGGCGCCGCGGACGGCCGCGCAGGCGACTCCTCTCGGGCCGCGCCGGCGGGCGGAGCAGCGGGCGGAGCAGCGGGCGAAGCTGCGGGCGGGTTGGCGGCAGCGGGCGGGGCGGCGGCAGCGGCGGGCGCCGCGGGGGCGGGAGCCGCCGAGGAGGCGGCGGCCGTCCCCGACCAACCGAGGTAGGCACCGCAGTTGCCGCAGAAGTCGTCCCCGTCCTCGTTGGCCACTCCGCACTCGGGACACGTACGCATTGCTCAGCTCTCTTCCGCACCGAGTGGACCGAGTGGACCGGATGGACCAGGTGAACCGGGTGAACCGGGTGAACCGGACGGACCGGGCGGGCCGGGCGGGCCGGGCAGGACCTCCACCCGGCAGGTGAGGTGCACCGGGCAGGACGCCCGGACGACCGCCAGCACCTGCTCCTCGTCCACCGCCGCGGTGCGCTCGGGCCAGACCCGCACCAGCAGTTCCCCGGAGGGCGCGGGCGGCAACTCCGCGCCCGCCGTGGTGGACCAGGCCACGCCGCCGCCGTCCACGATCTGCGCGCCGACGCCGAGGATCAGCCGCAGCCGTTCCCGGAGCCCGCGCCGGGTGCCCCGCCACCGGTGCAGTTCGACCGCGCGGCCGACCACGGCGCGGCGGACCTCCTCCGGCCAGGCCGGGTCGGTCTCGACGGCGACCCAGTCCGCCAGCCACTCGACGAAGTCGGCCGGGGCCAGGCGTGGTTGGAAGTAGGCGGGCAGGTTGTCCAGGGTGGCGAAGACCGGGGCGAGGACGGTGTCCAGGCCCGCGGTGAACCGCTGGGCGAAGTCGTCCTCGGCGTAGAGCGCGGGCAGGAGTTCGCCGATCGGATGCGGGCTGGGCAGCCCGGGGACGGCCGCTCTGCTCATCGCGGACCGTCCGCCGGGAGCGCGGAGACCACGACCTGGTGCTGGTGCGAGAAGACCAGCGCGTCCGGGGCGACGTCGACCCGTTCGGCGGGCGCGCCCCGGCGCCCGGTGATCGGATCCGCCGGGAAGAGCCGCAGTTCCTCGACCGCCGTGACCCCGGCCACCTGCTGGAGCACCGCGAACACCTCCCCGTACTGCACGGCCCGGCCGAACGGCCAGCCCCTTCCGTCGGCGCCGCCGCGCAGCGGGTTGAGGTGCCGGAACAGCGCAGCGAGCGCCGCCTCCCGGACCCGGTCGCCGTCCGGGGAGCGGGTCGCGAGCCGGGCGACCACCGTCACCCCCTGGTAGTCGGGCGGTTGGACGACGAGCCGGGTGCCGACGAGCCGCCGCTCGTCCAGGGCCGTCGCGATGGCCGACAGCACCTGCTCGCCGGGGATCAGCTGCTCGAACCGCAGGCGGTCGCCCTCGTCCGCGACCGCGTCGGGGACCACCAGCACCCGCACCGCGCCCGCCTCCCCCGCGACGGCCGGCGCGCAGCGCACCCGGGCCGCCGAGGGGGCGGCCTGCCGGGCGATCAGCTCGAAGTCCCCGGCGGTGACGGCCCGTTCCTGGAGCCGCAGCAGGTGGGGGGCGCGCACCTTGGCGTTCTCCACCGTCTCGCCGTCGACCCCGCCCCTGGCCGCCTCGCGGTTGTCGACCCTGGCCACGTACGGGACGGAGCTGCGCAGCACCGTGATCGTCGCCCGGGCGACGTTCCCGGCGGTGCCGCCGCCCGTGCGGTAGCGCGGTACCCGCAGGTGCGCGCCCTTGGGCGGCACCGCGCCGAAGGCGTGCAGGCCGCCGTCGGGTTCCCGGACGGCGGGCGGGAACGCGAACTCGCCGGTGGTCGCGTCGATCACCACGTGCCGGTCGGTCGGCGCCGAGTCACCGAAGTGCTCGACGGCCGTCCACCGCTCCCAGCCGTCGCCGGCCGCGACCTCGACCACCGGGGGCCCGCCGTCGAGCAGGACGGGCGGCCTGGCGAGCCGGAAGCGCTGGCCCGCGACGCCCTCCGAGACGCCGAGCGGCGCGTCGGTCACGGTCTGGGCGTGCACGACGGTCGCGGTGCCGCCGACCGTGAACACCTCCGCCCGGCGGATCGTCGGGGACTCCGCGTAGAACGGCTGGCCCGGCTCCGGCGCGGACACCCGGCAGCGCTGCCAGCCCGCCCGGCGCCCGGCGACCACCGAGGCGACCTGCCCGGCGGGCACGAACACCACCACCTCGCCGGGCCGGTTGAGGCCGCCGGTGGTGTCGGAGCCGGTCTCGCAGGCGATCCACCGCGCGCCGTCCCACACCTCCCACGCCAGCGGGGGCTGGCGCGGGTCGACGCCGACGCCCTCGACCCGGCTGTCCAGCCGGACGACGAGGATGCAGCGCGGCACGACGGCCGGCAGCGCGAACAGCATGGCGTCCCCGACCTGGGGGCGCGGCTGGAAGCACGGCACGTCCACGCCGTCGGCCAGCCGCGCCGTGGCGTCGGTCTGCTCCCCCGCGGCGGAGACGGTGACCAGACGGTCGAGGGAGCTGGGGACGACGGGCAGGTCCTCGGCGGTGGAGAACACCACCGCCTCCTCGGTCTCGGTCCGCAGCGTGGACACCTCGGTGCCCGCCCGCAGCAGCACCGTCTCGGGCTGTGGGGCCGACAGCCAGAAGTCGACCTCGGCGGTCGCCGCGGCCGGCGGGAAGAGCCGGACGCCCAGCAGGTCGAGGAAGGCGGAGTAGTTCTTCTCCGGCACCCGGTTCAGCCGGTAGAGCAGCTGGTCCACCATGTACGCGAAGGTCTCGATCAGGGTGACCCCGGGATCGGACACGTTGTGGTCGGTCCACTCCGGGGCCCGCTGCTGGACGAACCGCTTGGCCTCGTCGACGAGTTGCTGGAACCGGCGGTCGTCCAGGTTCGGGGAGGGCAGTGCCATCAGTTCACTCCCCCGGTCACGGCGCCCAGCGCACCCGGGACGTCCTGGACGTCCGGGGCGTCCGGCGAGCTCGGGATGGTGTAGAAGGGGAAGACCAGGTTGCGGCGGTCGTTGGTGGACCGCACGGTGTAGTGGACGTCGATGTAGAGCGTGCCGTCGTCGACGGTGTCGAAGGCGATCACGACGTCGTCCACCTCGATCCGCGGCTCCCAGCGTTCCAGCGCGGTGCGCACCTCGCGCGCGATCCGGCCCGCCGTGCCGCCGTCGCTCGGCGCGAACACGTACTCGTGGATGCCGCAGCCGAACTCCGGGCGCATCGGCCGCTCCCCGGGGGCGGTGCCGAGGATCAGCCGGATGGCCTCCTCGATCTCCCGGTCCCGGTCCACCATGCCGATGCCGCCGGTGGCGTTCACCCGCAGCGGGAAGGCCCAGCCTCGCCCGATGAAGCCGCTCACGCGACGCCCCCGATCAGCACGTTGAACGCGCCGGTGACGATCTTCGCGCCGCAGGCCGTCTGGTCGCCCACCCGCGCCGCGGGCAGCCCCCCGATCAGGACCAGGCCCCCGGCCGCCGCCGTGGGGCTGGGCATGACGACGTTGCCGGGCCCGAGTTCCACGTGCGGCACGCACACGTGCAGGCTTCCGGTGACGGCGGCCGGGCGGCCGCCGATCAGTACGGTCGCCGCCGCGAGGGCGCCTGGCGGCGGGGTGGTGATGGCACCGCCGTCGCTGGTGGTGTCACCCATCCGGGCTGCGGGGGGCATCTGCGTTCTCCAATCGGGTGGTTCGAGGGGGCCGGGGGGTCGGGCCGTGCCGACGGTGGTTCAGTTGATGCGCACGAGGGCCGCCTTGAGCACCGCCAGCGCTCCGCCGTCCACGGTGACCTCGGTTCGGCCGGTGACGTTCACCGATCCCCCGCGCAGGTTCACCGCCCCGGCGCCGGCGTCGATGGTGATGCCGGTGGAGGACAGCCGCACCGAACTCGCCGCCGCCGCACCGGCCGCGCCGAAGACGGTCAGGACGATCTCGCCGCGCTGCTCGTCCAGCCGCACCTCCAGCTTCCGGTCCCCGCTGGCCAGCCGGACGCCGGACTGGCCGCCCGGCACGTCCAGCAGCTCCAGGCGGTGGCCCGAACGGGAGACCAGCGAGCGGCGGTTGACCTTCCCGCCGGCCGGGTCGACCAGCGGCACCTCGTGCGGCGAGGGCTTGTCGACGCCGTTGTAGAGGCCGCCCAGCACGTACGGGCTGTCCAGGCTGCCCTGCTCGAAGCCGACCAGCACCTCGTCGTTCACCTCGGGGCTGAACACCCCGCCGCCGCCCTGCCCGCCCCACTGGACGGTGCGCACCCAGTCGGAGACGTAGGTGTCGTCCAGCCACGGGAACTTCAGCCGCACCCAGCCGCGTTGCGCGCCCCCCGGCTCCCGGACGTCGGTGACCACGGCGACGGCCAGACCGGGCATCCGCGGCCCGCGCGGCACCGCGCCGCTCCCGGCGACGAGCCCCGCGAGGGAGCGGTCCGGCGCCGCGCTGACCACGACGGTCGTCCGGTAGCCGCGGTAGGGCTCCAGCAGGTGGCGCACCGCGGTGGCCGTGTAGCGGCCGGAGAAGGCGGCGCCGACGTTGCCCAGGGCGACCGGAACGCCCGCCCGCAGCTTCGGGTTGCCCTCGACGACCGCCTCCAGCTCGCCGAATCCGGCGGCCACCGAGGCGGCGACCGACCCGGCCGCGGCCGCCGTCTCCGCCTGCGTGCGGTAGGGGGTGTCGGTGACGGTCATCCGCGCCTTCCCGGCGAAGGCGGCGGCCGCCGTCGACGGGCTCATCCCGGGCCGCACCGTCTCGCTGTCCACCGACGGCTCCGTGGCGACCAGGGCCTTCTTGGTGAGCACGTTCCAGCCGCGCACCTCGACGGTGTCCGCCCCGCCGCCGCCCGTCAGCACGCCGCGCAGCTCCAGCAGGTTGCGGCCGTACTCCAGGACCATCGGGTTCTGCGGAGCGGGCGTCGAGGGGGCCGGGGCCGAGGAGGCCTGCTCGGGCTTGACGAACTCCAGCAGCCCCTCGTCGTCCGCCCGCACCTGCGCGCCGCTCTCCTGCGCCAGGTACTGGAGGAACTCCCAGTCCGAGACGTTGGCCTGCGACAGCTGCTCGTGGACGACGGGGAACGCGTCGACCCGGCCGCAGCCGAGCCCCGCGCCCGCGGCGACCTGGCGGACGATGTCCGCCGTCGACATGTTGCGGAACGCCTTCACCCGGCGCCCGCGCATCAGCCGGTGGGTGATGGCGGACGCCCGCACCACGGTGAACGAGCCGGTGGTGTCCACGTCCAGCTCCAGCGCCGTCACCTCGCCGGTGAACAGCCGCACCTGCGCGTTGCCCTGCACCGTCATCACGGAGACCCGCAGCCGGGTGCCGATGGTGACCCCGGTCGCGGAGAGGAAGGTGTGGTCCGCGTCGCGGAACATCAGCACGGCCGTGTCGGGCAGGCCCGTGCTCTCCTCGATGTCGCAGGAGACCAGCTGGGCCGCCCAGACCGGCGGCAGCGGGCCGGGTGCCTCGACGATCGGATCCGCGGCGAAGGAGCGGCCGCCGCGGGCCTCGGGAGTGGTCATGACCGCCCTCCTCGGGTGGGCTCGTCGATCCCCGGCACGATCAGTTCGACCCCGGGGACGAGCACCATCGGGTCGTCGATGTCGTTGGCCTCGGCGATGGTGCGCCAGGCCGTCGCGTCGCCGTACTCGCGCCAGGCGAGCAGCGGCAGGCTGTCGCCCGCGATCACCCGGTGGGTGCTGCGCGCCTCCATCGAGCCGGAGGTCGGGTTCTGGCCCGGCGTGTCGACGCTGGCCTCGTCGATGGTGAACGAGCAGGTGGCCCGCAGCGGCTTGCCGTCGACGTCGAAGAGCGAGTAGGTGACCTGGAGGCCGGTCAGCACCCCGTTGAACGACGTCGTCGACGACGTGCCCCAGTCCAGCCTGATCCACGGGCTCGCCGGCTTCTTGCGCGCCAGGCTGGCCGGAGTCGGCACACAGGCCGTCATCAGCTGCTCCACCGCCTTCTCCACCGAGTCGTCATGGGTCGCCGTCGCGTCGAGGAACACCTCCATGGACAGCGAGCGGGGCCCGCTGCCGACGAACTCGGGCAGCGCGGACTCGGCGGCCATCCGGGACGGGGTGCGGCGCCACTCCGAGGACTTCCGCAGCACCAGGCTCGACGGGTTGAACTGGAGCGGGAGCCGCGCGATCACCCCGCCGGGCTGGGCACCGACCGTCGCCGGCGGCTCCATGATGGCCAGTTGGGCCCGGGTGACACTCGCGGGGACGTCTGACATCCCGCACCTCCTTCCGTTCGTCGTCCGATGGGTGGCCTGCGCCGGGTGCGACGCGCCGTCACGATGACGGGCGCAGCCCGGCGTGGGCGATCTCCAGGGACTCCATCGCCGCCTGCGAGTTCGCCGGGTCGAACGACGGGCCCTGCCAGCGGACGGGCACGATGCCGAGCACCTGCCAGCTGACGATGGGGCTCAGGTCGGGCCGCAGGGCCACGATTTCGCCGTTCTTGGGCTGGACCCGCCGCACGGTCTCGTCCAGCCAGCGGGCGATCTTGACGGTGTCCGCGGTGACCGCGCGGGTGAGCGTGATGTTCGACCAGGTGATCCGGCCCGGCAACTGCCAGGAGAAGCCGTTGTTGCCGCCCTCGGCGTACTGGTGGATCTCGACCTCGGCACCCAGCCCCGAGCACGTCGTGAACTCGCCCAGGTCGTTGCCGCCGATCGTGAGCTTGAAGAACACGCTCGTCGCGAAGATGTTGTCGGTCATTCCTGCCTCCGTCGCCCTGCCCGCCTTGCCACCTGCCACCTGCCACCTGCCACCTGCCACTGCCCGTCTGCCCGCCGCGCCCCGAGCGCTCAGCGACGGCCGTCGTACGGCCGCCCGGCGCGCTCCCTCCCCCGGCGCAGCTCCGCGCGCAGCAGCCGTCCGACGGGCTCGATCAGGCGCCGGGCCAGTTCGTCGAGGTCGGCCCCCGACGGGGACCCGGTCGACGATCCGCCGCCCGGCTGCGGGGGCGGGGCCGCGGTCGGCGGCGGGGACGAGGGGGTGGTCTGGACGGTCACCGGGGTGCGGGCCGGTACGGCGGTCAACGGCACCCCGGACAACCCCGCCTGCTCCGCCACCCGTTGCAGCACCCGGGCCGTGTCCGTCGAAGGCCGCGCCGGCCCGGACGGCCCGGAAGACGAGCCCGCGCCGTCCCGGGACGGCGCGGTCCACGACCACGACCCGGTGCGCAGCGGCGACTCCCCGCCCGCCCCCGGTCGGCCGAAGCCGCTCCCCGCGACGCCCGGCGACCAGGCGCCACCGCTCGGCAGCGGCGGCGTCGCGGACGCGGGCACGGCGGGGCCGGCGGGCCCGGCGACCGGCAGCCGCTGGACCATCGCCGGAGCCGCCGGGGACGCCGGGGCGCTCGGCGGGGTGAGTCGCACCAACGGCACGCTCGGAACACGGCCACCGGGGGCGGCAGCGAGCGCGGACGCGGGACGCCCCCCGCGACCGGTGGGGACGGCGGGGGCTGCGGCAGGCGCCGACGCATCGTCGGGGAACGCCGGTCGCACGGCCGCCTCGACCGGGCCGGGGCCGGGAGCGAGGACAGGGGCAGCGGCAGCAGCGGCAGCGGCAGCGGCAGGGCCATTGACAACAGGGCGCGCGGACACCGAACGCTGCACGCTCGCAGCGCGCCCGGCACGGGAGGCGCCCACGGCCGCCGGGCCGGCATCGGCCACGACGACCGGGGGTGCTGGACGCTCCCCGCGCCGCACCCGACCGGCGGGAACCACGACAGGCACCGCTGCACCTCGCGGCTCCGCCGACCGGACACCCGGCTCGACGGGGCTCTGACTGCCGGAGACCGACCGCTGCACCGCCGGACCACCGCCGCCACGCTGCACAGCCGGCGGCGGCACGGGAGTCTCCCCGCGCCGCGCCCGCCCGGCCGGGGCGGTGTCGGGCGCTACGGGCTGCCCGTCCAACACCTCACGGCGAGGCCCCCCGGCCGTCGTCGAACGCTGCACACCGGCCCGCCCCGCAGGGGGACCGCCGTGCTCCGACCGGCGCGTATCCGCCTCCATCGGGCCGGTACCGGGGCCGACGGCCACCGGACCAGAGCCGCCAGTCGCCGGGCCCCGCACAGCCGCACGCCCCGAGGGGGCAGCACCGCGCTCCGACGGCCGCGGCCCCTGCGCCGCCGGGCCGGCCGACGCCGACGGGCGCGCATCCGCCGTCACCGGGACGGCGCCGCCTGCTACCGAACGCTGCACGCTCGGACGCCTCACGGGAGCAGAACGCCCTGCCGCGCCCGAGCCGGCGGAGTCGGCAGAGCCGCCGGATGCCGGTCCCCGCGCACCCGCACGCGCCACCACGGCACCCCGCGTGCCCTGCGCCGCCGGGCCGGTGCCTTCCGGGTCCGCCGGGGACACCGGTGCCGCTGGGGACGCCGCCCGCGCAGCGTCGGGTCGGCTCGTCTGTGCCCGCCGGGGCAGGCGCAGGACGGCGGCGGCCCGGTGCCGCCAGCTCGCGGGTGCTGCCACCGGTTCCGGGGCCTGCGGCGCTTGGGTGCGCGCGGGCGGCTCCTGCGGCCAGGCGGCCCTGACGACGGGTGGGGCGGGCGCGGGCGTCGGCGCTCGGCCGGACACCGGTGCGGGCGCCGTCGCCGTCGCGGCGAGCGTGGACGCCATGCGGCGCTCGCCGAGCAGGCCGAGCGTGCGGTGGCCCGGCCCGGCAGCCGGACGTGCGGCGGTGCCACCGATCGGCGAGCGGGCCACGACCAGCGGGCCGGGCTCGCCCGGCGAAGCGGCGGGCCGCACGTCCCGGGCGCCACTGGTACCACCCGTACCACCGGTACCAGCGCTGCGCCGAGCCCGGCGGGCCGCGTCCTGCGGTGCCGCCCCGGGGGGCGACTGCGGCCCGACGGCGGGGCCGGGCTCGGTGGAGCCGCCCTGCCCGCTCGTGTCGGCGCTTCGCGCGCCGGGCGCAGCCGCGCGCTGGACTGCCGTGGCGCCTGGCCCGGCGGGGGCCGTGCCCGTGGCCCGAGGAGCGCCTTCCGGACTCGGGGCCGCCGCGCGTCGGCCGGTCGGCTGTGGCCGTGCGGAAGTGACAGGGGTGGCGGGGGTCGCGGGGGTCGCGGAAGTCCGTGGGGTGTCGGGAGTCGCGGGGGCACCGTGGCCCGGGGCCGTGGCCCGCCGGACGGGGCCGGGTCGGCCGTCGGCCGGACCGGCGGCCCGCGCTCCGGGTGCCGCGCCCGCCGTCGGCGGCAGCGCGGTCAGCGGCGCGCCCAGGCCCCCGTGTGTGCGGGCGTTGGACGATTCGGGGCGCCGCTGTTCGGGGCGCGCCTGTTCGGTGCGCGGCTGGGTGGCGCGCTGCGCGGCGGTCGGACCGCCGCCGGTCTGGACGGCGCGCTGCACGGGAGCGTCCCCGCGCGGTCCGGGCTCGGGGCGGGCAGGACGAGCCGAGCGGGCCGGGCTGCCCGGTGCCGACGGCTCCGCACCGTCCGACCCGTTCCCCGCCGGTGCGGTCGGCTGCGCGGGCGGGGAGACGATCGGCATCGGCCCTTGCCCGGCCCCGGGACCGGGCAAGGGCCCAAGGCCTGACGCGCCGTCGGCGTTGAGCCGCGGCGAGGCGCTGGC
This sequence comes from Kitasatospora sp. NPDC057940, assembly GCF_042887425.1. Classification (NCBI taxonomy): domain Bacteria; kingdom Bacillati; phylum Actinomycetota; class Actinomycetes; order Kitasatosporales; family Streptomycetaceae; genus Kitasatospora; species Kitasatospora sp. NPDC057940. The sequence continues at coordinate 77,841 of NZ_JBHVPH010000019.1, read as the reverse complement.
GGGCAGCGAGGTCAGCGGGGCGCCGAGCACGGGTCGGCCCGGTGCGGCGCCTCCCCTCGCGCTGCCTCCCCTCGCGGCGCGCTGCACGGCGTCGCCGGTGCGCGGGGTCGGGGCATCGGTCGGCCGCACCGGGGCCGACTCGGAGGTCTCGGACGGACGCGCGGTGGCACCCGGCTCCACGACGGGCGGAGCGACGGCGGCGGACTGTTCCACCGTCGTCGCGGTCGCGGGCCGTTCCACCGGGGCCGCGCCCTCGGACCGCTCCACCGGCTTCGTGCCCTCGGCAGGCTCCGCCGGCGCGACGGCAGCGGCACGCTCCGCCGTCGTCGCGCTCGCGGCACGCTGTACCGGCCGGGGCGGGATCACGGTCACCGCGCGTGTCGGCAGCGACCGGGGGCGGGGTGCGGTGGTCAGCGGCTTCCCGACACGGCGCGACGGGACCGGCCCGGCAGTCCTGGCCCGCCCGGCAGGCGACACCTCGGAACCGTGAACGGTCGCGGGCGCAGCGGGCCCGGGGGCAGCGGTCGCGGGCGCAGCCGGCGCGGCGCCGCCCTCGGCGGCCACCGCCCGTACGGGCAGCCGGCGCGCCACGGCGCCGGACCTCTGCACCTGCCGCACCCGACCGAGCCCGCCCGTCGCGCCCGGCCCGTCCCCCACCGAATCCGCAGCCGAAGCCAGGTCCGGAGTCTCCGACGGCGCCACCGCCGGTGCGGCGTACGGCAGCACGGGCCCGTCCGCCCCGGCCGAGACCGCCGGGCCGAGGGGCCGTGCCACCGCCCGCAGGATGCCCGCCGGGGCGGACGGCAGGACCGCGTGCCCGAGCGCGCCGGTCAGCGAGGGGTTCTGCCAGGAGGCGAGCCGGGACCGGAACCGCAGGCCGTCGCTGACCCCGCCCGCCGCTCCCGCGAGGGTCGGGGTCAGGGGCGCGACCGCGCGCCAACCACCGTCCGGGGCGGGCACGTCGGCCCGGGGCGCGGGAGCCGCGTCACCCGTGCCGCCCGTAGCACCTGAGGCACCCGCAGCACCCGAGGCACCCGGGGCACTCGAAGCGCCCGCCTCGCCGGGGCCGCCGGCCTTCCGGCGCCCGAGCCGGTCCCGAATCCCCATCCCGCGCTCACCCGCCTTCGTTGACGCGGGTGTTGATCCGCGCGATCTCCCGCACCCACGCGCGGCGTTCCTGGTGGGACAGGTCGAGGATGTCCTCCCGCTGCCAGTGGAAGTGGTAGGCGATGTACGCGACCTCCTCGTACAGCCGGGTGGTCGCGTACGTCACCATTCCCCCAGGCGCCCACCAGCGAGGTCGACTTCGAAGGAGCCGTCGCAGTGCGGGCAGGTCACCGCGGCGCGGGTGTGGCCCTCGCTGTTGATCCGCTGGTAGAAGTCCTGGAGGAACGCGACGTCGGTGGCGTACATCTGCTCGACGACGCCGGCGTGCACGTCGGTGACGGTGCCGAGCCGGGTGATCACGTGGCTGAGCAGCACCACGCTCAGGTACGCCGGGTTCTCCTTGACCCGCAGGTCGATCTGGGGCATGAGTTCGTCCCGCGCGGTGGCCAGGCGCATGGCGCCGTGCCGGTGCAGGACGCCCTCGTCGTCCAGGTACCCGCGCGGGAGCTCGAACTCGAACTCCGTGTGCAGTCCGTGCCCCTGGGGGCCCCGCCCCCGCTGCGGCGCGGCGGCCTGCGGGGCCGGGGCCGCGGCGGGAGCGGGGGCGGCCGACGGAGCCTGCTCCAGGAGTTCGTCGAGGCTGATCCGTCGTCTCATTCGACGGTGATCTCCTCGAACACGATGGTCACCGTCTCGGTCGCGGCGCTGGACTCACCGGCGGTGAGGGTGGGGCCCTCCCACCGGCTGGCCCAGGCGTTCATCAGCTGGATCCGCCGGAGGGTGGCACCGGTGGTGTCCTTGACCTCGATGGTGAGGTTCTGGCGCGCGGTGTTGATCGCGCCGTTGTTGAGGGTCTCGTTGATCCACTTGGTGAACGCCCCGCTCTTGTCGAGCCCGCGGGTGATCGTCACCTCGCCCGGGAGCCGCGCGCCGGGCTGTTTGCGGACGATCAGCTTGCCCTGCTGAGTCACCTGCTTGTACTCGACGACGTCCTGGTCGACGGTCAGGTTGCTGATCTCCTTGACCGACTCGACGTTGTAGCCGCCGAGTTGGACGCCGAATATGTGTGTGGAGAGCGGATCGCCTTCAGCCATGACTTCCTGTCACCTTCCGGTCTGTGCTGGCCTGCTGGTCACTCGTTGACGAGGCTCGTGCTGTCCGAGAACTGGGACAGCCGGAACACCACGAACTCGGCGGGCTTCACCGGAGCGACCCCGATCTCGCACACCACCTGCCCGAGGTCGATGGACTCCTGCGGGTTGTTCTCACGGTCGCACTTGACGTAGAACGCCTCCGCGGCCGTGGCGCCGAACAGCGCTCCGCGTCGCCACTCCTCGGTCAGGAACGCCGTGATGTTGCGGCGGATGCTGGACCACAGCCGGTCGTCGTTGGGCTCGAACACCACCCACTGGGTCCCCAGGAGGATGGACTCCTCCAGGTAGTTGAAGAGCCGCCGCACGTTGAGGTAGCGCCACGCCGGGTCCGAGGAGAGGGTCCGGGCGCCCCAGATCCGGATGCCGCGACCGGGGAAGGCCCGCACGCAGTTGACGCCGATCGGGTTCAGCAGGTCCTGCTCGCCCTTGCTGAGGCGGATCTCCAGGTCCACCGCACCGCGGATGACCTCGTTGGCCGGCGCCTTGTGCACGCCGCGCTCGGCGTCGCTGCGCGCCCACACCCCGGCGGCGTGCCCGCTCGGCGGGACCATCGTGTTGCGGCCGGTCGCCGGGTCGAACACCTTGATCCACGGGTAGTACAGGGCCGCGTAGCGGGAGTCGAAGCCCGCCTCGTTGTTGCGCCAGTTGCGCACCTGCTGGGCGCTCAGCCCGGGCGGGGAGTCCAGGACGGCGATCCGGTCGCCCATCTGCTCGCAGTGCGACATCACCGCGAGCTGGACGGTCCGCACGCCCTCGGCGTCGATGTCCCCGCGCTGGTAGGCGCTCATCAGGTCGGGTACGGCGACCATGGTGATCTCGTCGATCGCCTCCAGGCCGGAGAACCCGGTGCGGGCCGAGGCGTCGCCGACGTACTCGGCGGGGCTGAGCCGGGTCGTGGCGGCGGGGGCGACCGGGCCGGGCGCGGCGGCGGCGAGCGCGAGCGTCTGGCGCTCCGGGCGGCTCGGCGCGGTGCCCGGCTGCTCGCTGACCGCGACGAGCTTGGACTCGCGCAGCTGGGTGACGACGTAGCCCTTGGTGTTCTTGCGGGTCGAGACGTCGTACGTCTCGGCGACCTCGGTGCCCTTGCGGACCACCAGCCGGAACCGGTCGTCGGGGACGTTCTCCCCCTCGACGTCGGCGATCTCGACGGTCAGGTCGGCGCCCGCACCGGGCAGGGCCGTGAACAGGAAGCCGGCGTGGGCGGTGGGCGCGGGCGCCGACCGGGCGGCCGGCGGCCAGCCGCCGGCCGGCTCGCCGCCGGGCTCGCCGATCCGCACGACGTAGACGGCGCCGCCGCCGTTGGCGAAGAAGCCGTAGACGGCGTGGGGCAGGTAGGTGCCTTCGGAGAAGCCGCCGAACTGCTGGACGTACTGGTCCCAGTTGGTCACCAGGGTGGGCTCGTGGAAGGGGCCGGTCTGGGCGAAGCCGACGAGGGCGGCGACGGCAGTGCCGACACCCTCGATCGGCCGGGCACCGGACTGGACCTCCTCCACGTACACGCCCGGGGTGAGGTACGACGGCATGCTCGCTCCTTCGGGGTGGCCGATCATTCGCCACCGAGTCTGCTGCCGGGCCGCCGCCCGCGACATGTCCGCAGGTCCCGGACCAGGGGCAGAGCCGCTGCCCCGGCGGGCACCCCGGCGGGCACCTGACGGCCCGACAACCGGCGGGCCGACCCGCGGTCAGGCACCGGCCCGGCCGCGCGCTCAGGCCCGCCCGCTGCCCCCGGAGGCACGCGACCACGGCCCGAACTCGCTCTCCAGGACCAGCCGGCCGAGCTTGCGGTACTCCCGCTCGACCGCGAACACCAGCTCCGCCATGCCCAGCGGGCGGCCCGTCTCGGCGGCCAGGTAGGCCGCGGTCACCGCGCAGGCCCGGATGGAGCCGCCGGCGAGTTCGAAGTGCCGTGCGCAGAACGCCAGGTCGAGGTCGTCGCCGCGGGGGATCCACGGGCCCAGGCAGCGCTCCCACAGGGCGTGCCGCTGTTCCTCGTCCGGCACCGGGAACTCCGCGATGACGTCCAGCCGCCGGGTGAACGCCTCGTCGAGGTTGGCGCGCAGGTTGGTCGTCAGCACGGCGATCCCGTCGAAGGACTCCATCCGCTGCAACAGGTACGCCGACTCCACGTTGGCGTGGCGGTCGTGGGCGTCCTTGACCTGCGACCGCTTGCCGAAGATCGCGTCGGCCTCGTCGAACAGCAGGACGGCGTTCACGTGCGAGGCCTCGGTGAAGATCCGCTCCAGGTTCTTCTCCGTCTCGCCGATGTACTTGTCCACGACGGTGGACAGGTCCACGACGTACAGCTCCATGCCGAGTTCGGCGGCGACCACCTCGGCCGACATGGTCTTCCCGGTGCCGGACTCCCCCGCGAACAGCGCGATCACCCCGCGTCCGCGCCCTCCGCCCGGCCGCATCCGCCACTGGCCGAGCACCTGGTCGCGGTGCCTGGCGCGCAGCGCGAGCTCGTGCAGCTGGCGCGCGGTGGGCTCGGGCAGCACCAGGTCGTCCCACCCGACGGCGGGCTCGATCCGGCGGGCGAGGCGGGCGAGCCCCGCCCCGTTCTGCGCCCGTACGGCGGCCCGCAGGTCGTCGGCGGTCACCGGGCGGTGCTCGGCGGCGGCCGTCCTGGTCGCGACCCCGGCGGCCCTGGCCACCTGGTCGTCGTCCAGCTGGTACGGGGCGACGGCCTCGGCCAACTCGGCTCTCAGCACGCCCTCGTACGGGCCTTCCGCAGGTCCTTCCGCAAGGCCTTCCCCGGGTTCGCCCGAGGGCTCGTCCGAAGGCTCATGCGAAGCCCCGCCCAGCGCGTGCGCCCAGCGCTCGGCGCGCTGCGCCGGGTCCAGCGGCGGGGCCACGAGCACCACCGGGCTCTCCTGCGCCCACGTCGGATCCCACGGGCGCGACCCGTGCACGAGCAGCGGCACCTCGGCGAGTTCCGCGCACAGCTCGCGCAACAGCCCGGCCCGCTCGGGGCGTTCGGGTTCGAGCCGTTCCAGCGGGCCCAGCACCACACCGCTGCCGCTCAGCCGCGCCTCCCGGGCGAGCGCCCGGACCACGGCCTCCGGGGGGCGGGCGGCGAGCGCGGTGACGTCGACGACCAGGGCCCGGCGGCCGAGGCCCGCGAGGGCGTCGACCGCGAGCCGGCCGGCGTTGCCGCCCCGGTCCAGCAGGTGCACCAGTCCGCCGCCGTTGGCCACGGTGGCGCGCAGCCGGCGCGCGGCCTGCGGCGGGGTGCCGGCGCCGGACCGGCCGACGCGGACCAGCCCGCGCAGCGCGCCGTCGGGCTCGTCCGAGCCGAGCAGATGGGCCGTCACCCGGTCGGGCAGGCGCAGGCCCCGGGAGAGCAGCGGGCGTTCCGGTTCGGTGACCTCCAGCAGGCCGCCGGCGATCAGCGGGGCCTGGACGGAGAAGCGGAACCGGCCGGCGCCCGCCCCGGACAGCCCGCACAGTTCGAGCGCGAGCCCGATGGTCGGCCGGCGCAGGGTCAGGTCGTCGTTGAGGTACCCGTAGAGCCGTTCGAAGCGGGTGTCGAGGTCGGGGGCGAGTGCCACCAGCAGGAGTTCGAGGTCCAGCGGGAGCAGTCCGAAGCCGTCGACGAGTCGTTCGGTCCTCGATCCGGGCGGTGGCGGCGGCGGTTCCCCGAGGTCGGCGCCGGCCCGGCCCGTCGCGGCGGGCGCCGCGAGGATCCGGTCCGCCGCCTCCGGGGTGAGGTACTGGCCCCGGTACGGGTCGTCCGGGTCCGGGTCGTCGGCCCTGCGCTCGCGGACGGCGGCCCGGATCCGCTGTTCGAGGCGGCTCAGCCGCTCCCACAGGTCGTCCAGGTCGGCGGCGGGCCCGCTGGTGGCCGCCGCTTCCAGGTCGAGGGTCATCGCGGCGCACCGCCGCGTCGTCTGCGGCCCGGCGGCAGCCGGCGTTCCCGGGGCGCGGCGAAGCCGTCCGCGCCGGGGTCCGTGCCGCCCTCGTAACGCAGTCGGCGGCCCGGGTCGGCCGCGTCGGCTGTGGCCTCCGGGGCGTCCTCGTCGCTCTCGCCGTCCTTGCCGCCCTTGTCGACGGCGCGCAGCACGAGCCCGTCGGTGACCGGGGGCCCCGCCTGGGCCCGCTGGCCGGACAGCGGGGCGAGCACCCTGAGGTCGATCGAGGGTTTCAGCTCGCCGCCGAGGGCCGACCACACGTCGGACACCGACGGCAGGCCCTCGCCGCGCCCGGCGGTCTCCAGCCCGACGGTGAGCCCGAGTTCGGCGAGCGTGCCGGTGAGCAGCCGGGCGGGCAGCGCGTCGGCGGCCGTCAGGCAGCGGAGCACCTCCGACAGCAGCCGGTGCTCGTCCTGGGCCCGGTTGGTCCACGCCGTCACCAGGTAGGCCAGTTCGAACCAGCGGGGCGCGCTGCGCCAGGCCACGACCACGCCGTCGGCGTCGTGCAGTTCGGCGGCGCCGGCCTGGCGGCGGGAGACGTCCTCGCGGATGCCGTAGAGGAAGACGCTGACGGTGGGGGCGTTGCGCCGGGCGGCCCAGTCCCGGGTCGGCGAGTCGAAGACCAGCTCGATCCCGCGTTCCTGGAGGCCGCTCTCGACGAGCAGGAGCCGCAGCGCCTCGTCGACTTCGTGGATCACCGCCGCTGCACCTCCCCCGGCGGGCCGACGCTGCCGGTCACCACGAGGAAGGGGGTGGTCACCGGGGAGAAGCCGGGGCCGCTCGCGGTGATGGTCCGGGGGCCGGTCTCGTCCTTGGCGAGGATGAGCAGCTGGCCCGCGAAGGTGCCGTCGGCCTTGGGGACGGTGGGCGCCGCGGCGGCGGTGATGCCGGGCGTCCAGGTGAGGGTCACCGGTGTGCCGGGCGGGAAGTCCACGCCGCGGACGGAGGTCACGAAGCCGGGCTTGCCGATCGGCGGCACCGCGACGATGCGGGGCTGGAGGATGCGCAGCGGGGTCCGCGCGACGTGGTCGCCCGGGGCGGCGTCCGTGCCGGTGGTGGTCAGGACGGAGGTGATGGTGGTGTCCAGGGTCGCCTCGGGGGCGAGCACCACCTGGACGACGGCGCTGCCGCCCGGGGGCAGGTCGGCCACGTCGCAGACGCCGCCGGTGCAGCCGGGGGGCATCGGCCCGGTGGGGACGCCGGCGGGCAGGCCGAGCGAGACGCGCAGTCCGGTGGCGAGGGCCTGGCCGTCGTTGCGCACGGTGTAGGTGACGGTGACCCGGCCGCCGACGTACCCGGGGTTCGGCTGGGCGCCGACCGTCACGGCCGGTCCGGCCTTCGGCGCGGGCGGCGCCGGCTGCGGTGCGGGGGCCGGGGCGGGCGGCGGCGGGGCCGGCTGTGAGGAGACGGGCGGCGCCGGCGTCGGGGTCGGCGTCGGGGTCGGTGTCTGGGTCGGTGTCGGTGTCGGCGAGGCAGTCGGGGTCGGAGACGGGCTCGGGGACGGCGACGGAGCCTGGACGGGTACGACCGTCTGCGCGGTGTTGTCCTCGGGCTTCGGGTCGACCACCGCCCCGGTCACCCACCAGCCGAACCGCTGGTCGCCGGCCACGGTGCCGACGACGGTGGCGGTCACCTGGACGACCGCGCCCGGGGCCAGGGTGCCGAGTTCGCACCGGAGGGCGTCGGCGGCGCAGGTGCCGGCCGTGGCCTTGAGCCCGGTGAGCCGGGCGCCCGTCGGCACCGACGCGGTGAGCGCGGTGCCGGGCGAGGGCGCCGGGCCGTGGTTGGTGACGGTGATGGCCACGGTGGTGGAGTCCCCGATCTGCATCGGGATGGTGGCGGCCGGCGCGCTCAGCGACAGGTCGACGGACTGCTGGACGCTCGGCTCCTTCTGCCGCCCCGGCAGCCTGGAGTTGATGGAGGTGAGCCGGCCGGTCGCGAAGTCGTAGCTCTGCAGCGCCTCCGGCGAGTTCGCCGGCAGGGCCCGGCGGGAGGTCAGCACCAGCTGCCCGCCGTCCGCCGTCCAGGCGACGTCGCGGGGCTGGAACGGGCCGGTGGCGGAGGTGTCCGGCAGCTGGCGGCGGCAGGCGTTCCGGTCCTGGCCCAGTCCGGCGGGCAGGACCACCGTGCAGCCGTCGCCGGTCGCCGAGCTGACGAGGACTCCGTTCTGCTGGTTGAGCCCGCCGTCGCCGGTCTTGCGGTTGAAGGCGACGCTCCGGCCGTCGGGCGAGAACGCGGGGCTGTCGTCGATGACGTCGCAGGCGCCCGGGCAGGCCCTGCGGCTGAGGTCGGTGGGCCGGTCGAGGGCGTCGGCGGGCACCGTCCACACGTGCTTGTTGCCGCCGTTGCCGTTGACGACCTCGGTCCTGGTGTAGGCGATCAGCTTGCCGTCCGGGGACCACGAGGGCTGGGCCGTGGACGCGGCCGGCTGGCCGTTGGTCGGATCGACGGTGCCGACGATCGCGCCGGTCGACACGTCCGCGATCAGCACCCGTCCGGGGCCGGAGGCCGCCCCGACGCCGCCGGGCGAGGTCCTGGTGAAGGCCATCAGGCGGCCGTCGGGCGAGAGCTCCGGGTCGGTGTCCCAGTCCTTCGGCCCGCGCCCGGCGAGGTTCATCGGCTTCGGGTCGGAGCCGTCGGCGCCGGTCTGCCAGATCCGTTCGATCCGGCCGGCGGGCGAGTCCTCGAAGCGGGTCAGCACGATCCGCCGGCCGTCCGGCGTGTAGGTCTGCCGTTCGAACCACGGGTCGTAGCCGGGGCGGGGGTTGAACAGCGGGTCGGCCGCGGGGTCGGTGTTGGTGTCGGCGGCCGGGTCCTCCCGGAGCACGCTGACGCCCAGGTCCCGCGGGTCCGCTCCGTCGGGGCGGATGTCCGACAGGTCGGCCACGTTGGGGGTGTCGGCGCTGTTGCGGTCCACGACGGGCCCGCCGCCCTGCTGGGGGCCGAGCCAGACCGGTGTGCGGACGGCGCGGTCCTCGCTCGCCACCAGTTCGGCCCCGCCGCAGAAGCAGGTCAGGGCGCGGTACACGTTCTCGTACGGCGTCGGGTCGGCGTTCTGCCGGTTGGGGCTGAGGAAGAGCACGCCGCTGCCGTCGGGCAGCCAGCCGGCGGACCTGGTCCGCCAGTCGCCGCCGATGCCGGGGAAGAACGCCCGGTCGTTGGTGCCCTCGGGCGAGATCACCCGCAGCTGCGGCCCGGTCTGGCCGGCCTGGTCCCAGGTGTAGACGATCTGGTCGCGCAGGTCGGGCGCGTCCACCGGGTTCCACGCCGGTTCGACGGCGTTGCCGGCGGTCACCGCGGTGATCCGCCGCGCCGCGCCGCCGGCCAGCGGCATGACGTAGACCTGGGTGTGCGCCGGGTCCACGTCGCAGGTGTACGCGACCCACTTGCCGTCGGGCGAGACCGTCGGGTGCGCCTCGGAGTCCGCGGTGTCGGTCAGCCTGCGCAGGCCGGTGCCGTCGGTGTTGACCACCCAGAGGTCCCGCTGGGTCTGCCCGTTGCGCCCGCCGGGCTCCACCGCGTCGAACACGACGGTCCTGCCGTCCGGGGCGAGCGTCGGCTCCGCGGTGTCCATGCCGGTGGTGAGCCGGCGCACCGCGCCCGACGCCTCGCGCAGGTAGACCTGGGGCAGCGGGCCGTCCCGCAGGCTGGTGAACACCAGTTGGTCGCCGCGCGTGGAGGGTTCGGTGTCGAAGTGGACGGGGCCGGGCCCGAACAGCGACGCGCTCGACGTCGGCCCGGTCAGCCGCGCCAGGCTGCGGTGGCCGGTGCCGGCGTAGACGATCCGTCCGCTCTCCGCCGTGGCTCCGGCGGCCACCGGGGCGGCGCCTCCGTCGCCGTCGGAGTTCGCGGTGCCCAGCGTCACCACGGCCACGGCCAGGGACAGCAACGCCGCGACGGCGGCTCGCGCCGAGCGCCGCAGGGGGCGGGGAGTGCCGGTGGCGCCGATCACGCTCAACCTCACAGACCGAGAAGGGTACGTCCGGCAGTCTTCCCGGCCCGGGCGCCGGGGCGACAGGCCCCGGGCACCCGAGCCGGGGGTAGCGACCGGTGCCCCTGAGGGCAATCCGGCGCCGACGCTCCGGCGGCGTCCTCAGATGAGGCCGTGGCGCATCGCGTACCCGACGGCGTGGGCGCGGTTGCGCAGTCCCAGCCGCGTGGTGATCTCGTGCAGCACGTTCTTGACCGTGCGTTCGGAGTACGAGGTCTCGGCCGCTATCTCACTGGTGTCGAGGCCGTCGGCGACCAGCCGGAGCATCTCCGCCTCGCGCGCGGTGAGGGTCGACAGGGTCAGGCCGCGCGGGTCGAGCATGGTGCGCTGGAGGCTGCCGACCCGGTCGAGCAGCTTGCCGAGGAGGTCCCCCGGCATGACGCCCTCGCCGTTGGCCAGGGCGGTGATGAGGTGGACGAGCCGGTCCTGGTCGGCGTCCGAGCGGCGCAGCACGGCGCCGACGCCGCACTCGATGATGGTCTGCAGGCCGCCGGCCTCGAAGTGGCCCACGACCAGCCCGGTCCGGCTCTGCGTGTTGAGGCGGAGCCGGCGCAGCCGGTCGGTCACGGCGTCGTTCAGCCCGTCGACCACCATCAGGGAGACCTGTGCGCGCGCGACGTCGCCCTCGGCGAGCAGTTCCACCTCCGGCCGGTGCCGCAGCTGCTGGACGACGCCCGTGTGCAGGATGATGTCCTCCGCGTACACGGCCACCTGGACCCGGCCGGGCTTCACGTTCACGCGCACCGCGGCGGGCTCGGCCGATCCACGCGGTCGGGCCTGGAGGGACCTGGTCGCCCCGACGGCCTCATGGGTGGTGGTCTCGATCATCGTCATCCAACTGTTCCGTTCTGCTTCGTCTGCGTCACCGGACGCATGGTGAGGACGGCCGGGCGCCATGTCATGGAGCCGGCCGCGGGTGTTGCCTGGGGGGCGGGGTGGGGAGCGTTGGCTGGGGGCGGGGCGTCGGCCCCGGGCAGGGCCCGGTTGTTCCCGCGGGCAAGGGGTGTGCCCGCGGCTTGCCCGCGGGGCTCTCTCCTCGGGGTGTCCTCCGGTCCTACCGTCACGGCATGACCGCATCCGCCGAACTCGGCCTTCCCGCGCTGACGGTGTCGCCCGGAGACGTGGCCACGACGACCCTGACGGTACGCAACGACACCGATATCGTTGAGGCGTACTCGCTGGAGGTGGTCGGGGCCTGCGCTCCGTGGACGACGGTCGAGCCGGCCCGTCTCTCGCTCTTCCCGGGGACGTCCGAGACGGTGACGATACGGCTCGCCCCGGCCCGCTCGCACGAGGTGCGGGCGGGTGAGTTCCCGCTCGGCGTCCGGGTGTTGCCCGCCGAGCGCCCCGAGCTGGTGACCGTGCCGGAGACGACCGTCACCGTGACGCCGTTCCGGGAGCTGCGCGCCGCGTTCGCTCCCCGGCGCCGCCGGGGCTGGCTCCGCGCCCGCTACCGGACGTCGGTGCGCAACCTCGGGAACACGGCGGCCGTCGTGACGTTCGCCCCGGCGCAGCCCGGCGAGGAGCTGCGCTTCGGGTTCGCCCCGGAGCGGCTGCGACTCGCACCGGGCGAGTCCGCCGAGACCCGGCTGCGGGTGCGCGCGCGCAAGTTGATCTGGTTCGGCAAGCCGGCCACCTGGCCCTTCGAGGTCACCGTCGGCCAGGAGGGCGAGGCCGCCAAGTCGGACGGCCCGCAGCCGGCCGAGCGGCCGCACGTGCTGGAGGGCGAGTTCGTCCAGCACGCGCTGCTGCCCAAGTGGCTGCTCGCGCTCATCGCGGCGCTGATCGCGCTGCTGCTGGCCTGGCTCGCGCTGGTCCGGCCGGTGGTGCGCAGTTCCGCGCAGCAGGCCGCCAACAAGGCGGTCGAGCAGAAGGTCGCCTCGTTCACCCCGGCCCCCGTCGTGGCTCCGCCGGTCCCTGCCCCCGGAGCGACTCCGAGCGGTCAGGGGCAGCAGGGCGGCGCTGCGGGCGGCGGCTCCGGCGGTGGTTCGGGCGGCGGCTCCGGCCGCTCGGTCCCGGGGACGGAGCAGCAGTTCTCCACGACGGTCGACGTGACCACCAACAGCGGCGGTTCCGCGGTGGGCGCCTACCGGGTGGGCCACGGCAAGGTCTTCCGCATCACCGACATCGTCGCCGCCAACTTCCAGGGCGACCAGGGGCTGTTGACCATCAAGTTCGGCGAGCAGACGATCACGACCATCGCCTTGGAGACCTTCCGTAACCAGGACTATCACTGGGTGACTCCCATCGAGGTCCTTGAGGACCAGACGGTGACGGCGAGCGTTGTCTGCCAGCAGCCGGGTACGCCCGCCTCGGGGAAGCAGGCCACCCAGTGCCACGAACTGCTGAACGTCAGTGGGCAGTTGAGCGATATCAAGCGCTGAAACCGCACCTCCCCCTCACTTCTCGTTCACACCATGCACCTGTCAATGGAGTGCGACATTACCGGCCGGTTCAGTAGTCGTTTCTAACACCAACCCGGCCTTGATGGGACAGAGAGTGACGTGAGTGACACCGGCCCGGAAGCCTGGCGGACGCCATAGGGCCCGCCAGGACCGGGCATCGGCCCGAACGGGCAAGTGGAGCGGCCCGTTCGTACAGTGGATCCTGCCCTTTCACCCATGCCTGACACCTCGTCAACCATCGCTCCAGGAAGCCGGATCGCCGACCGGTCGGTCGGTCAGAAACGGGCGAACAGCCCGTCCAGGTGCCGGTCGACGGCCGTCAGCACCTCGGCGGGTCCGATCACCCGGAGTTCGAGCAGGGTGGTGAACCCGGTGAGCGCGAGCAGCAGATCGGTCTCCACGGCAGGGTCCCGGTCGGGCGCGATCAGCCCGTCCGCGACCGCCTGCCGGACCACCCGCTCTACCGCCTCCCGACCCCGCAGCAGGCCGTCCCGTGCCCGCGCGCGGACGTCCTCGTCGTGCAGCGCCTCCAGGACGTAGGCGGCGCTCATCCGGCTGGTCACCCGGGCGTCGGCGTGCAGGGGCAGCATTTCGACCAGCGTCACCCGCAGGACGTCGCGCGGGTGCGGCCGCTCGCCGAGCGCCGCCAGGCCCCGGCCCACCCGCAGGCCGGCCTGCTCCCCGGCGAAGTCCATCGCGAAGGCCAGCAGGTCCGCCCGCGAGGGGAAGTAGTGCTGGAGCTGGCCGAGCGAGATGCCGGCCTCCTGGGCCACCTCACGCAGGCTCAGCCGCGTGGCGCCGCGCCGCTCCACCACCCGCCACAGCGCTCGGGCGATCGTCTCGCGGCGCTCCTGGTGGTCCACTTGCTTGGGCATCGGCCACCCCTCCGTTCTTTTCCATACAGTTGACATAATACAGCTGACCTATAACCCTGGAGGCAGTCGGAGCAGTCGGACCGAAAAGCAGCCGGACCGAGGAGACACCCATGCCGGAGCACGACCTGCCCACCCACCCGACCGTACGCACCGCCGAGGGCCTGCTGCGCGGCCGCCCCCTGGGCCGGCACGCCGTCTTCCGGGGCGTCCCGTACGCCCGGCCCCCCGTGGGCGCGCTGCGCTTCGCCGCCCCCGCCCCGGCCGAACCCTGGGACGGCGTCCGCGAGGCGGCCCGGTTCGGCCCGACCCCGCCGCAGTCCGGGCCGACGGCCACGAGCCCCGCCGGGGGCACCGACTGGCTCACGCTCAACGTCCACACCCCCGACCCGGGCGCGGCCGGACTGCCCGTCCTGGTCTGGATCCCCGGCGGCGGCTACGTCACGGCGGCCTCTGACGATCCGATGTACGACGCCACGGACCTGGCCGCCGCCGGACTCGTCGTGGTCAGCCTCAACTACCGGGTGGGCGTCGAGGGTTTCGCCCACCTCGACGGCGCCCCGGCCAACCGCGGCCTGCTCGACCAGGCCGCCGCACTGCGGTGGGTCCGGCGCAACATCGCCGCGTTCGGCGGCGACCCCGACCAGGTCACCGTCGCCGGACAGTCCGCCGGAGCCGGCTCGATCGCCGCCCTGCTCACCATGAAGCCGGTGCGCGGCCTGTTCCGACGCGCCGTCACCCACTCGGTGCCGGGCAGCCACTGCACCCCCGCCCTGGCCGCCGACGTCACCGCCGCACTGGCCGGCCGGCTCGGCACCGCGCCCACCGCCGCCGCCCTGTCGGCGGTCGACCCCTGGCGCCTCGCCGGGGAGCTCACCGCCCTCAGCGCCGACCTGCCCGGACACGGCGAGCGCTGGGGGGCCTTCGCCCAGTCCGGCCTCGCGGTCTGCCCGGTCGTCGACGGCGACGTCCTGCCCGAAGCGCCCTGGCCCGCCCTGGCCGCCGGCCGGGCCGCCGGGATCGACCTGCTCGTCGGCCACACCCGCGACGAGTTCCGGCTGTTCACCGTCATGACCGGCCTCCTCGGCACCTTCACCGAACAGGACGCCGCCACCGCGCTCGACCTCTTCGCCCCGCAGCCGCACGGCCCCGACGCCTACCGCGCCGCGTACCCGCGGGCCACCCCGGACGAACTGCTGGAGTCCGTCCGCTCCGACGCCCTGTTCCGGATGCCCTCGCTCCAGCTCGCCGAGGCCAACACCGCCGCCGGCGGCACCTCCCACCTGTTCGAGCTGGCCCTGCCCGCGCCCGGCGGGGTCCTCGGCGCCTGCCACAGCCTCGACGTCCCCCTGGCCTTCGGAACGCTGGACAGCCCGATCGGGCGGCAGCTCCTCGGCGGCACCCCCTCGCCGGAGGCCGTCGCGGTCTCCCACGAGCTCCACCGGGCCTGGATCTCCTTCGCCACCACCGGCGATCCCGGCTGGCCCGCCTTCCACCCCGACGAACAGCTCACCCGCGTCCTGGACGCCCGCCCCCGCACCGTCCGCTACCCCGAGCAGGCCGCCCGCCGGATCTGGGCCGGACACCACCCCGCCGCCTTCGACCTGCGCTGACCGCCCGGGACGCCGCCGCAGGGCGGGTCAGCCCTTGACCACGCCCAGCGGCACCAGGCGGGCCACCGGCCGCGCCAGCCCGGCGGCCTCGGTGGCGGCCGCCACCGCGTCGACGTCCTTGTACGCCCGGGGAGTCTCCTCCGCCAGCGCCCGCCAGGAGGCCGGCCGCACCGCGATGCCGCGCGCCTCCAGTTCGCCGCGCAGCTGCTCGCCGCGCACCGTCCGCAGCGCCTGGTGGCGGCTCCACACCCGCCCGGCCCCGTGGCAGGCGGAACCGAAGGCCTCGTTGCCGGGCAGCCCGACCATGACGTACGAGGCGGTGCCCATCGTCCCCGGCACCAGCACCGGCTGTCCGACCCGCAGCAGGTCGGCGGGCAGGCCGGGGTCACCGGGCGGCAGCGCCCTGGTCGCGCCCTTGCGGTGGACGCACAGCCGCCGCGGCACGCCGTCCACCTCGTGGGTCTCCAGCTTGGCGAGGTTGTGCGACACGTCGTACACCAGCTCCAGGCCGACCCCGAGGGCGGCGGCGAAGGCGCGGCGGGCCGCCTCGGAGAGCAGCTGCCGGTTGGCCCGCCCGTAGTTGGCCGCGGCGACCATGGCGCCCAGGTAGGCGCGGCCGCGCGGCGAGTCGACCGGGGTGCAGGCGAGCTGGCGGTCGGGGAGCTCGATCCGCTGACGCTGCAGGTCGCGGTCCATCGCGTGGACGTGGTCGGTGCAGATCTGGTGGCCGAGGCCGCGCGAGCCGCAGTGGATCATGACGCACACCTGGCCGGGCCGCAGCCCGAACGCCGCCGCCGTCTCCGGGTCGTGCACCCGGTCGACGGCCTGGACCTCCAGGAAGTGGTTGGCCGAACCGAGGCTGCCGACCTGCTGCAGGCCGCGCTCGACGGCCCGGGTGCTGACCTCGCCCGGGGCCGCGCCGGCCAGCACGCCGCCGTCCTCGCAGCGCTCCAGGTCGCGCGGCACCCCGTGGCCGTGCTCGACGGCGTAGCGGGCGCCGCCGAGCAGCAGGTCGTCCAGTTCCTCCGGTCCGGACAGCCGCCACAGGCCGCCCCGGCCGAGGCCGCGCGGGACGGTGCGGTCGAGCAGGTCCATCAGGCGGGTGATCCGCTCGGGGCCGAGTTCGTCGCGGCCGACGCCCGCGCCCAGCAGCCGGACCCCGCAGGAGATGTCGAAGCCGACCCCGCCGGGCGAGATCACCCCGCCCCGGTCGACGTCGGTCGCGGCCACCCCGCCGATCGGGAAGCCGTAGCCCCAGTGCACGTCGGGCATCGCGAAGGAGGCGCGGACGATGCCGGGCAGGGTCGCCACGTTGGCCACCTGCTCCAGCGCCTTGTCCCCGGCGGCCTGCGGCAGCAGAGCGCGGCTGGCGAAGACCACGCCGGGCACGCGCATCGGCGGGCGCGGTTCGATCCGCCAGCGGCAGCGGCCCGCCTCGACCAGTGCGATCTCCACTTCGCTCACCCCGTTCCGTGCCCGCTCCGTGCCCGTTCCGCTCGGTGTCGCCCCCGACTCGCTCAGACGTCCACCGTCACCCGGCAGGTCCAGCCGTCCGGACCGGCGCGCAGGTCCAGGTCGTGCAGCGAGACGGCCTTCGGCACGGCGCCGACCAGGGCCGCGGCGGAGGCGTCCGCCATCCGGAAGCGCACCTCGACCGTCCGGGCGCCGTCCAGACCCTGGATCGGGCCGAGCGCCAGCCCGGCGGGGAGTTCGCCGTCGGCGTCCATCCGGTAGACGACCTCCTCCAGGACGCCCGCGAGCAGGTCCGCGTCGCTCACCCCGAGGACGGTGCAGCCGCGCTCGCCGACGATCCGCGCGCCGGAGAGGTCCGCGAAGCCGCCCACGACGGCGTGCACCAGCTCGCCGATGCAGCCCTCGGCCGTCGGCGCCCAGGCCTCCACCCGCAGGTCCGCCGTGTGCGGCACGGTCCGGTGGCCGCTGCCGGCACGCCCCGCGGGTCCGCGACCGTCCACGAGCGACGCCTCCCGCCCCCGTTCACGTTCCCCCTCCAGCGTCGTCCCGCGGGGCACCCGGAGGCAACCCGCAGCGGCCCACGGGGCGGGCCGGACAGGATCTAGTCGCGGACCGAGGCGAGGTAGGCGGCGGTCAGGTCGGGGGTGGCCAGCCAGGCGGCGTGGTCGCTCGGCTCCGCGTAGGTGTTGGCGAGCCGGCGGGCGACCGCCTCGTGCTCGGCGGCGGCCGCGAACACGCCCTGCACGTGGTCCGGCACGGTGAGCATCGCGGCGGTGAACTCGACCGCGTGCCGGGCGTGTTGCCGCCAGAAGCGCTCCGCGGTGCGACACATCCAGTCCGCGGTGTAGGGGGCCTCGCCGTGCTCGACGATCGCCCGCAGGTACGCCTGCGCCGCCCGCGCGGCGCTGTTGGCGCCCTGGCCGGCGATCGGGTCGTTCACCACCACCGCGTCGCCGAGGCCCAGCACGTGGACGGCGTCGACGCCGGTGCCCAGCTCCGCGACCGGCCGCCGCACCACCGGGGTGACGGCGCCGGACAGTCCGGCCCCGGCATCGGTCGGCTCGGCGTCCGCCCACAGCTCCGCCTCCCACGGCAGGTACTCGCGCAACAGGGCACGCATCCGGGCGAGTTGGACGTCGGGCTCCGGGGCGTCGCGGAACGCGTCCAGCGGCCCGCCGGGCAGCGCCTCCCAGAGCAGGATCGCGCACGGGCCGGAGAGGGTCAGGGCCGGTTGCAGGTACAGCTCGCCCAGGCCGGGCAGCGCGTGCATCCGCGCCCGCGGCTCGGTGCCCGGATCCGGCGAGCCCACCCCGTGGACGTACAGACAGGACAGCGCCCGCTGCGGCCGGTCGAACGGCGAGCGGGCGGCGTCGCGTTCGAAGACCCCGGCCAGTTCGCCGCGCCCGGCCGCGACCACCGTCAGCTCGTGCCGGCGGGCGAGCTCGCACAGGCCGTCCCGGTCCAGCGAGCGGTACTCGACCCGGCCGCCGCGCTCTTCCAGCAGTTCCAGCCAGCGCGCCAGTTTCAGCCGCTGGTCCACCGACTGGGCGGGCTCGTCGAGCGTCATGGTGAACTCCAGCGCCCGCACCCCGGGCGGCACGGCGAGCACCGACCGGACGGCGCGGACCGCCGGCGCCTCCCCCGCCCACAGGTCCAGCCCGGCCGCCGCCTCGGTCCGCAGCGCCGGGCCGAACAGCGCCTGGGTGGACAGCACCCGCCCGTCGCACACCTGCGCGGGGGTGCGCTCGGCGACCAGCGTCACCTGGTAGCCGGCCGCCACCAGCCCCAGCGCGAGTTGCAGGCCGGCCTGGCCCGCTCCGACGACGGCGATCCGGCGCATGGCGGCCTCCAGGGTGGGTGGTCTCGGCGGACGGCGCCGCCGGCGGCTCGACTGACGGCCCGTCACGCAGGCACAGTAGCCGAGCCGCCGGGGCGCGTCACCGGGGCCGGGCGAGCGCGGCAGCTCGGGCCGGGGCTCCACCGGCGCCGACTGCGCCCCGGCGCGGCCGGCTCAGCCGCGCAGGTGCGCGGTGAGCAGCTCGACCACGGCCCCGGTCTGCTCCGCCACGTAGAAGTGCCCGCCGGGGAAGACCCGCAGGTCGAAACCGCCGGTGGTGTGCCGGTCCCACTGGGCGGCCTGGTCGACGGTGGCGTTCTGGTCGGTCTCCCCCACCAGCGCGGTGATCGGCTGCGGCACGGTCGCCTCGGGCGCGCAGCGGTACGTCTCGATGGCGGTGTAGTCGGCCCGCAGCGCCGGCAGGATCAGCTCGCGCAGCGCCGGGATGGTGAGGATCCGCTCGTCCGTCCCGCCGAGGCGCACGATCGTGTCGAGCAGCCCGTCGTCCGGCAGCCGGTAGACGGCGGTCTCCCGGGGCAGCGAGGGCGCGCGGCCCGCCGAGACGAACAGCCGCTCGGGCCCCGGGAGGCCGTCGCGGGCGAAGCAGCGGGCGGTCTCGAAGGCGACGGCCGCGCCCATGCTGTGCCCGAAGAAGGTCAGCGGCCGGTCCGTCCAGTCGCGCAGCTCCCGGTAGAGCTGCTCGGCGAGCTCCAGCACCGAGTCGATCGCCGGTTCGGCGAAGCGGTTCTGACGGCCCGGGTACTGGACGGTGAGCACGTCGGCGTAGGGCGCGAGCGCGTTGGCGTACTCCATGTAGTAGCTCGCGGAGCCGCCCGCGTGGGGGAAGATCACGATCCGGGCGGGGGCGGAGTCGGACGGACTGAAGCGGCGGAACCACGGGTTGTCGACGGCGGCACTGCTGGACATGCGGATGCGGACCTCTCTCCGTGACGAACTCTGCTGGCCCCAGTCTCGCAGGGCCCCGACCGCCGCGGGCCCGAAACCCGGCGGTTCGACGATCTTGAGGCCTGACAGCGGTGACGGCGATCTGTCAGCGATCTGCCGGTCAGGCCTGTGATCGTGGGGCTGCCGGCGGGGCCGCGGTCTCGAATCGTGGGTGTCCCGGCGGCCCCGAATTCGCCAGGAGGTCATCAGCATGTCGTCCACAACCCGCAACCGGCCGTGGGACGTTCACCGGCCGCCGGCCGCCGCCGGAAGGAGCGTCCTGGTCACCGGGGGCAACGCCGGCATCGGCTACTTCGTCGCCGAGCAGCTCGCCGGAGCGGGCGCCACGGTCGTGCTCGGCAGCCGGGACGCCGGCCGGGCCGGGGCCGCCATGGCGTCGATCCGCTCCCGTGTTCCCGGCGCCGTGGTGCGCCACCTCCCGCTGGACCTCGCCGACCTGCCCTCCCTGCGGGCCGCCGTGGACGGGCTCGCCCTCGACCACCTCGACGCGGTCGTCCACAACGCCGGGGTCGCGCTGGACGATCCGCCGCGCCGGGAGACCGTGGCCGGGCACGAGCTGATGTTCGCGACCAACCACCTCGGGCACGTCGCGCTCACCCGCTGGCTGGCCCCCCTGCTCGCGGCCGCACCGGCGGGCCGCATCGTGACGGTCGGCAGCTTCGCGGCCCGCTCCGAACGACTGGACCTCGACGACCTCCAGTCGGCCGTGGACTACCGGCCCAAACGCGCCTACGGCCGCTCGAAACTGGCGCAGATGACCTTCGGCCTCGAACTCGACCGACGCCTCCGCGCCGCCGGCAGCACCGTGCTCAGCCTGCTGGCACACCCCGGCGGCGCACTCGACTCGCTCACCCCGCCCCGCCCGCCGGTCCACACCCGGACCGTCGGCGAAGGGCTGCGCGGCCTGCCCGCCGGGCTCCTCCTCCAGGGCAAGGACCACGGCGCGTGGCCGATCGTCCGGGCCGTCCTCGACCCGCAGGCACAGGGCGGCCAGCTCTGGGGCCCCCGCGTCTTCGGCCTGCGCGGCACCCCCCGCCTCGAACCCGCCCAGCCCCACCTGACCGACCGCACCGTCGCCGCCCACCTCTGGGACGCCTCCTGCCGTCTCGCCGCTGTGGACCCCGACCTCGGCCTCCTCTGACCACCCCTGCGGCCGGGGGACTTCACCGCTCCCGGCGGCTCAGGGCCCCGGTCACCGCCCCGGTCGGGGGCCTCAGCGGGCCGGGTCGAAGTGGACGGCTGTGGCGCGGGAGCGGGAGGCGGTGTCGAGGAGCAGGACGGAGGCCGCTTCCGGGGTCGGGGTCGGCCCGCCGGAGCGCGTGTGGCGGGTGAAGGCGGCGAGCAGTCGGTCCAGGCCCCGGCGGTGGCGGGCGAAGACCCGGGCGGAGGCGTGGCGGCCCCGGGCACGCTGGCCGTCCAGCGCGGTGGCGGCGCCGACGTCGAGCAGCACCAGGTGCAGTTGCCGGCCCTGCCGGGCGGCCTCGCGGGCGAGCCAGCGGCGCATCCAGGCGCGGCTGCCGCAGTCGTGCACCAGCAGTGGCCCGCCGCGCCGCACGGAGGAGCGCAGCAGCCGGACGTGCTCCAGCCGGGCCCAGGGCCGGTAGACCGCGTACGGCAGGCGCGCGGGCATGACCGCCTCGCAGGCCTCGTGGACGGCGCGCGGGTCGACGGTCGGCACCGCCCCCGCCCCGGACCAGCGCCGCAGCAGCGTGCTCTTGCCCGCGCCCGGCAGGCCCGACACGACCACCACGGCATCGGGCGGGTAGCCCACGGTGAAGGCCGCCCCCGCGACGCCCCGCAGGTCGAGGACGCCGTGCGGCCGCTCCTCGGCCCCCTGCCCGCCCGGCGCCTCGGCCGTGCCCGTGCTGATGCCCACGTGTCCCCCGTCCCTCTCCGACGGGGAACCCTAACAACTCCCGGCCGCGAGCACTGCGGTCCGGCCGTGGCAGGACGCCCCGGCAGCGGCCCCGGCACCCGGGGTCCCCCGCGCCACTCCACCACCGCGCCCGCCCTAAGCTGACGTCCCATCGGACAGGAGGCCGCAGCATGGCGGAGTCGGGGCCGACGTACACCGGGCTGGTGTTGGCGGGGCTGGAGCGGGATCCCGGGCGGGTGGCGATCCGCTGGGGCGAGGAGGCGCTGACCGCCCGGGAGTGTCTGGACGGCGTGTACCGGATGGCACGGGCGCTGGCGGGTGCCGGGCTCGGGCGCGGGGACGGGGTGACGGTGCTGGCCGGGAACCGGCCGGA
The DNA here is from genome assembly GCF_042887425.1 of Kitasatospora sp. NPDC057940. Taxonomy (NCBI): domain Bacteria; kingdom Bacillati; phylum Actinomycetota; class Actinomycetes; order Kitasatosporales; family Streptomycetaceae; genus Kitasatospora; species Kitasatospora sp. NPDC057940. The sequence continues at coordinate 56,263 of NZ_JBHVPH010000019.1, read as the reverse complement.
GGCGGTGCTGGTGCGGTTGGCCGCGAACCTGCTGGGGTGCCGGGTGGCGATGCCGCACCCGGACGGCCCGGTCGGGGAGTCGGTGGCGCTGGCCGGGTTCGCCGGGACGTCGGCGCTGGTCTTCGATCCGGTCCGCTGCCGGGCCGCCGCCGAGGGGATCGCGCGGGCGCTGCCCTCGGCGGGCCTGTTCGCGCTGGGGCCGTCGGCGCTCGGGGCGGACCTGTCGGCGGCGGCCGCGTCCTGCTCGCCGGAGCCGCTGGCCCCGCGGTTCCGCCCGCAGGACGTGATGGCGGTGCGGTTCACCGGCGGGACGACGGGCCGGCCGAAGGGGGTGCTGCGCCGGTTCGCCCGGCCGCCGCGACCGGCGCTGCTGTCCGGTTCGACGTTCCTGCTCTGTACGGAGCTGTGCCACGGCGGCGGTACGACGGCGGATCTGGCGCTGGCGGCGGGCGGCACGGTGGTGTTGCAGGAGGCCTTCGCCGCCGAGGCGGTGCTGGCGGCGATCGAGCGGTTCCGGGTCTCCCGGGTGTACCTGCCGCCGCACCTGCTCTACCGCGTGCTGGACCATCCGCTGCTGCGCGCGACCGACACCGGCAGCCTGCGCCGCGTCACGTACACCGGCTGTCCGCCGTCGCCGCGCCGGTTGGCGGAGGCGACGCGGCGGCTGGGCCGGGTGCTGCACCAGACGTACAGCCTGACGGAGTGCGGGCCGGTGACGAGGCTGGGGCCGGACGAACACCTGGACCCGCGGCTGCTGGCGACGGCCGGGCGCCCGTTCCCGGACACCGAGGTGCGGATCGTGGACGAGGAGGGGACGGTGCTGCCGGCGGGCCGGACCGGGGAGATCTGCGTCCGCACCCCGACGGCGATGGTCGGCTACTGGCGCGACCCCGAGCTGACCGCCCGGGTGCTGCGGGAGGGCTGGCTGCACACCGGCGATCTGGGCAGTCTGGACGCGGCCGGCTATCTGACGGTGGCCGGGCGCCGCCCGATGGCGATCGTGGACGGGCACAACGTCTTCCCCCGGGACGTCGAGGAGCCGCTGCGCGCGCACCCGGAGGTGCGGGAGGCGGTGATGTTCGCGACGGCGGGCCCGGACCGGCTGGAACGGGTGCACGCGGCCGTGGTCACCGGGCCGGGATCGCGGGCGACGGCGGAGGAGCTGTGCCGCTGGGCCCGGGAGCGGGTCGGGCCCCGGTGCGCGCCGGACTCCGTCCTGGTGCTGCCGGGGATCCCGCTGACCGGGGCGGGGAAGCCGGACCTCGACGCGCTGCGGGCGTTGGCCACGTCCCCGGAGGACCGGATCGCCACCCCCACAGGGGCGCGCGAGGGAGTGTGACGCGCCCTACTGATGCTTCGAGCGCCCGCGCGGGCGACCTCTCGCGCGGCGGACGACGGGAAGAACCGCCTGTGGACACTCGACCGTGCGGACCGAACTGCCGATACAACACCGGCGGCCTTCCTCCGCACCGTCCCCAGGAGGCACTTCCTTGACCTGGCTACGCGTCCTGACCGCACTCGGAATCCTCGTCGTCGCGGCCAGTGCAGTGCTCGTCTTCGCCCTCTGCACCGCCACCGCCCGAGGTGAGCGCACCGGTGAGGACGCACCCGACCTGCGCGCGGACGCCGAAGGCAGCGGGCTCTTCCAGCGGATGGGCGGCGACAGCTGACGGACCGGACGGCCGCCGCCCCTGCGCCGGCTCAGTGCCCGGCGATGTCGTCCGGACGCACCTCGATGTGGTCGGCCGCGAGGTCGACCGCCACCCGGTGCTCCATCCCGAGCGACTCCAGGAACTTGACGGGCAGCTGCACCCGCCCGGTGCGGTCCAGCATCACGTACTCGCGCTCGTTGACCGACTCCTCGCCGTGCTCGTCCGTGACGGTGCGGCGCAGCACCTCGCTGCTGGTCCGGCCGTCCCGGATGGCGACCGTGCGGCGCACCTCGCCCGCGACCATCGGGTCGTGGGTGACGATGACGACGGTGGCGCCGAGTTCGCGGTTGACGGTGCGGAAGGACTCGAAGATCACCCCCGCGGTCTCGGAGTCCAGCTCGCCGGTGGGCTCGTCGGCGAGCAGCACCGGCGGGTTGTTGGCCATCGCCACCGCGATCGCGACCCGCTGCTGCTGGCCGCCGGAGAGCTCGTTGGGGCGGCGGTGGGCGAGGTCGCCGATCTCCAGCGCCTCCAGCAGCTCGGCCACCCGGCCGGCCTGCTGCTTGGCCCGCCCGGCCCCGGCCCGGCGCCCGCGCAACTGCATCGGCAGCGCGACGTTCTCGGCGGCGGTGAGGAAGGGCAGCAGGTTGCGGGCGGTCTGCTGCCAGATGAAGCCGACCACCTCGCGCCGGTAGCGCAGCCGCTCCCGGGCGGACATCTCCAGCAGGTCGCAGCCGGCGACGGTGGCGCTTCCCGCGGTCGGCACGTCGAGCCCGGCGAGGATGGTCAGCAGGGTGGACTTGCCGCTGCCGGAGGCGCCGACCAGGGCGACCAGGTCGCCCTGCCGGATGGTCAGCTCCAAGCCCTGCAACGCCTGGACCTCGACGCCCTCGGCGCTGAAGATCCGCACCAGCCGGTCGCAGACGATGGCCGCGCCCTCGCCGTACGCCTTGGGCGAGGCGGCGGCGAGGGCCCGCTGCCGGAGCTCCTGCAAGCTGGGGGCCTCGGCGACCGGCTGCTCCTGGGGAGTGCTCTTCACCGCTCGTCTCCTGTCTCGACTGTCCTAGAGGTCCTGGCGGTCCTGAAGGTCCTGACGGTCCTGATGGTCCTGAAAATCTCGATGACCTCGATGGTCCCCGCGGTCCCGGCGGCCTGCGCCGGTGTCGCGGCCCGTACCGCTCCTCCCGCCCTCACCGCTGGTCCCCCGCCCGCAGTTCGGTGGCGATCTGGCGCCGACCGGAGACGGCCGTCTCCAGGACCACCCCGAGGCAGACCACCAGCGCCAGGCCCGCCGTGGGCAGCAGCACCGGCAGCAGGGCGGGGGTCAGCGCGTCGCCGACGTCGGCGCCGACCAGCGCCGACAGGTCGAAGGCCGGCCCGAGCAGTGCGACCGCCGCCAGCGCGACCAGTCCGCCGCCGACGGCCGCCACCAGGGCCTGCGGCAGCGTCTCGGTGATGATCAGCGCCAGCCCCTGCCGGGGCCGCAGGCCCATGGTGCGCAGCCGGGCCAGCAGGGCCGTGCGCTCGGGGGCGGCCCGGACCAGGGTCAGCAGGACGGCCAGCAGGGCGAACCCGGCGCCGGCGGCACCCGAGTACCAGAACAGGCGTTCCGCGGAGCGCTGCAGCGGGTCGGCGGCGAGCGCGGCGGCCACCTCGTGGCTGCTGCGGACCGTGTACCCGGGGGGCAGCCCGTAGGTGCCCTTGCCGGCGGCCAGGGCCTCGTCCCGGACCAGTTTGGCGAGGCCCGTGGCGGTGGTCAGGCCCCGGTCCAGCAGCAGGTTCCTGACCTGGACGGCGTCGACATCGCCGACGGAGAGCCACTTGTTCGACCGCTTGAGCTCCGGCAGACGCTCGGAGGCGGGCCCGACCGGCACGACCATGAACGGCTTGCCCGGGTCCGGCAGGGCGGGGGTGCCGGTGACGATCCCGGCGACGGTGGTGCGCAGTTCGCCCCCGTTGGGCGTGCGCAGCCGGGCCGGGCCGTCGGCCAGTTGCTTGGACAGGCCGCTGCTGAACAGTGCCGGCACCGGGCTGTCCGGGCCGCCCGGGGCCCCGGCGAGCGCCACCGGGTCGAACTCGCCCACCTTGAGGGTCCGGGCGATCTCGGCGTAGGCCTTCGGCTCGGCCACCACGAGGATGGCCGCGGTGCGGGCACCGCCGGTGCCGATGAAGGAGGCCCCGGGCTCGACCCAGACCCCGGTCCCGGCCCGTACGCCGGGCAGTTCGGCGGCGGCCTCGGTGAACGCCTCCGGCAGGGTCGCGTAGACCGGCAGGGAGACGGAGGCGTCGCCGCCGGTGGTGATCCGGGCGGCGCGCAGCCGGACGCTGTCCACGGTGTCGAGGACGGTGGCGCCGAAGCCCGTCGTGGTGACGGCGATCACCAGGGCGAGCAGCGGAAGGGCGGAGGGCCGCCGGCGGCCCGAGCTGTCGCGGGCGGCGCGGGCCAGGCCGAGGAAGCCGATCAGGCCGCGGCCGCGCCCGGCGAGGGCGGCCAGCAAGCCGACCACCAGCGGCTGGATCCGGGCCAGCAGCAGGCCGCCGGTGAGGGCGAGCATCAGCGGGGCGGCCACCAGCAGCGGGTCCAGGCCGTTGCCGGGGGCGACGCCGCGGCGGCGGACCTCGGCCACGGCCGCGGCGGTGACGCCCAGGACGGCGAGTTCGCCGACGAGTCGGCGCCAGCCGGCCACGGCCTTCGGCGGGGACAGCAGCACGGCGGCGCGCGCCGGGAAGGCCAGCACGGCGATCAGGGTGACGGCCAGGGCGGTGAGCAGGGCGTTGTCCCACCGAGGGGTGGGCAACAGCACCAGGGCGAGGGCCGTTCCGAGCAGGGCGGAGGGCAGCACGGTCGCCACGCCCTCGCCGAGCAGGCGCAGCAGGATGCCGCCGCGCGAGCCGCCGCGGGCCTGGAGCAGCCGGAGTTCGGCGGTGCGCCGGTCGGCGGTGAGGGCCGCCGCGAGGCACAGCACCACGACGGCCACCCCGGCCACTCCGGCCGGTCCGATCGCGGCCAGCGGGGCCGCGGCGTCGTAGCGGGCGGTGGCCCGGGTGAAGACGTCGGGCAGGAGCGAGGTGACGTGCAGGTCCGGGCGCCCGACCGCGTTGGCGAGCGTGGTGGCGCCGCGCCCGACCAGGTAGGAGCTGACGGTGGCGCGGGCCTCGGCCAGCCGGTCGGCGCGCAGGGCGGCGGAGTCGACGGGCAGCCGCCAGAAGTCCACGCCGCCGTTGCCCCAGAGGACCAGCTGGTGCAGGCCGCTGTCGCCGACGAAGCCGGTGGTGCCCCAGAAGAGCGCCTGGCCCTGGCCCTCCAGGCAGGCGCGGGCGGGACAGCCGACGTCGTCCCAGACCGGGTCCGTGGGGTTGTTGACGCGGTAGAAGCCGACCACGGTGGACCGGTTGCCGCCGGTCAGGTCGCTGCCGTTGTCGATCACGTCACCGAGCTTGACGCCGATGGTCTCGGCGGCCTTCTGGCTGATCACCATCGGCAGCGGCGCGCCCTCCGGCGCGGGGCCCGGCCACACGCCGTCGGTGAGGGTCACGAGGTCCTTGAGACCGCTCACGTACAGCAGGCTGAGCTCCGGCTGATGGTCGGAGAGCCGGGCGTAGCCCTCGTTGAACATCTTGCGCGGGGACTTGGCCCGGCTGCCGTGGAGCTGGCTGGTCTCGGTGAGCGGCAGGTTCCGGCCGATCTCCGCGGTCAGCTTCCGGTGCACGTCGTCGAGGTCGGCGGCCGACTGGATCAGGGTCGGCTCGGCGGTGGCCTGAAGGCTGGTCGCGTTGACGCCCGTCTGGCGCACGAAGTCCCGCAGGGCGCTGTCGGCACCCCGGTCGACGACGCGCGGGAAGGCCGCCGCCATGAACACGGTGACGAAGGCGAGCGCCGCCATGAGCAGGGTGGCCATCGGCGTCGCGCGCAGCCGGGTGCGGACCCAGGGCGCGGGGCCCTGGGCGGGCGCGGGCGCGGGCTCGGGCTCGGGCTCGGGCTCGGGCGAAGAGGCGGGCACGGCGGGGCCGGCCTTGGTGGTCACATCTCCTCCACGTGGCGCAGCCGGGCAGCCACGTCCCGACGACGGCGTCCCATCAGGAAGGCCGACAGCAGGGGGACGACGGCGATCGCGGCCGTGAGCAGCAGGGCCTGGCCGAACGGCAGCTCGATCAGCGCCTCGGGCGTCGGGCGGGTGGCGGCGGGCGTCAGCACGACGAACGGCACGATCAGGTGGACGAGCAGCGTGCCGAGGCCCAGCCCGACGACCCCGCCGAGGGCGACCAGGAGCGCCTGCTCGGCGGCCATGGTGCGGGTCACCTGCTTGCGGCGGGCGCCCAGGGCGAGCAGCAGGGCGGAGTCCCGGGAGCGTTCGCGGGCGGAGGCGGCCACGGCGGCGCCGAAGCCGATCGCGGCGAGCACTCCGGTGACGACCGCGATGACCATGAGCGCGCTCTGCGGGGCGGCGCCGACCGGGTCGCTGAGGAGGGCCTCGGAGGCCTCCTCGTAGAGCTGGACGTCCTGGGTGCCGGGGGCGGCGCGCAGGGCGGCGGCGGCCTCGGCGGGGGTCCGGTCGCCGGGGCCGGTGGCGGGCAGCCACCACTCGGCGCGGTTGGGCAGTTCGTTGCCCTGGGCTGCCATCAGCCGGGCCGTGGTGGCGAGGTCGACCATGAGTGCGTTGGGGCCGGCCGTCGGCAGGGCGTCGACCGTCGAGGCGACCTTGACCGGCAGGACGCTCCCGTTGAACGGCACCTTGAGGGTGTCGCCGACGGAGGCACCGACGAGCTTCAGGTAGTCGCGGGTGGCGACGCCGGACAGGGTCTCCGGCACGCTCGTCCCGGCCGGCCGCAGGACGGCGCGGAGCAGGTCGTTGCCCAGACCGTTGGCGAAGCGGTAGCGGATGCTGAACAGGCTGTCGGCACCGGCCGGTTCGGATCCGAGCTTGGCGGCCGGCCCGGCCACCACGTCCTTCGTCGCCCGGACGGCGGGCACCTCCGCCGTCCAGCCGAAGCCGGCCGGCACCTGGACGGCGGTCGCGGGGCCGTCGGCGCTGTCGGAGGCGGACAGCCGGCGGACGGTCAGCTCGCCGTCGGACCGGTCGCCGAAGGAGACGATCACGCCGGCCACGGTCAGCGGCGCGGCGGCCGAGCCGAGCGGGGCGTCGACCATCGTGGTCAGCGAGGCCGAGACCTTGGCGTCGCCGTTCAGCGGGAGCGGGCCGAACGCGACCTTGTGGATCACGCCGAAGCGGTCGCGCACCAGCAGCCTGGCCTCGGGGTGGACCGCCGGACGGCTGGAGCCGTTGGGCAGCTTCATCTCCTGCTCCGGCTGCTGGACGGTCACCTCGGCGTCGATCCGCAGCGGGTGGCCGGGCAGTTCGAGGCCGGCCTGCGGCCCGGTGGGGGCGAGCTGGGCGAGCGGCCCGAACACGTCCTCACGGGTGCGCCCGCCGAGCAGGTCGGGGCGGACCGGGACGCGCTCGGCGAGGGCGGCGGTGTCCACGGCGAGCAGCTGGCCCTTGCCGTTGGGCAGGGACTGGTCCTCGCGCACCACCGGGACGAGCCGGTCGCCGCCGGGCAGCGCGCCGTAGCGGCCGCCCTGGCCCATCAGGGCGTTGTGGGAGGCGGAGATCCGCAGGCCGCCGAGCGTGCTGAAGGCGGCCTGGTCGCGCTGGGAGGCGGTCCAGGTGGCGTGCTGGCCGAGCGCCAGCACGCCGGTGGCCACGGCCATCACGAGCAGCAGCACGGGGCCGGTGGCGCGGGCGGGCCGACGGGCCAGCTGCCAGCCGACCAGGGCCGGGCCGAGGCCGCGGCCGCGGGCGGCCACGTGGGCGCCGAGCCGGGCGGCGAGCGGCAGCAGGCGCAGCACCACCAGGGTGCCGGCGCAGAGCGCCAGGGTCGGGGTGGCGACCAGCAGCAGGTCCACGCCGAGCCGGCCGGAGGAGTCGGTGGACAGCCCGCCGCCGTACTGGCTGAGCTGCTGGTAGGCGAGCACGGCCATGGCGAGCACGGCGAGGTCGCCACCGTTGCGCGCGATGCCGGAGACCAGGGCCTGGCGGCGGCCGGAGCGGCTGCGCAGGGCGGCTCCGGCGCCGCGCAGCAGGCTCGGCAGGCTGGCCAGCAGGACGCAGGCGAAGGCGCAGAGCACGGCGATCGGCCAGAGCGACCAGCTGACGCCGGTGTCCAGGGGCACCTGGTGGTCGCTGCCGAAGCCCGCCAGGGCGCGGACCAGGAACGGGGTCAGCAGGGGCGCCAGCAGCGCGGCGGGCAGGGCGAGCAGCAGCGACTCCGTCGCGGTGAAGGTGCCGAGCCGGGCGCCGGAGGCGCCGCGGGCGGCGAGCAGCTCGTTCTCGGCCGTCTGCCGGGTCGCGATCAGGTTGACCACCAGCAGCAGCGCCGCGACGGCGAGCACGGTCAGCTGGAGGGCGCCGATCAGCAGGGTGGTCCGGGCGACCATCATGCTGGAGGACAACTCGCGCATGAGGTCGGGAAGTTCGGTCCGCGAGCTGATGCTGGCGCGGGTCTGCAGGTCGTCGGCGAGGCCCTGGGAGCGGTTGCCCATGGCCTCCGCCGCGGAGCGGCCGATGCCCGCGAAGTCGGCGTCGAGCAGCCAGCTGCGGCTGCTCTGCACCAGCCCGCCGGTGGTGAAGGCGCTCTGGTCGACCAGCATCGGGCCGTAGGTGGTGAAGCCGCCGACCTCGACCTCGTGGCCGCCGACCGGGTCGACGCGCCAGTACGCGGCGGTCGGGTCGACGGCCCGGTAGACGCCGGTGACGCGGACGGTCAGCGGCTTGCCGTCGAGGCGGTCCGCCACCTGCACGTCGGCGGGCAGGGCCTGGTCGGCGAGGCCGAGCCGGGCCAGCATGGTCTGCGGGACGGCGACCTGCGGGGCGGCGGACTGGACCGGGCCGGTGGCCGCGGCGGGCCACGCGCCGGCGAGCAGGCGGGTCCGGTCGCGGTCGAGGTCGGCGAGGACCGTCAGGTCGGGCTGGGCGCCGGGGCCGCCCGCGGTCGTGGGGGCGCCGCCGCCCGGCAGGCCGAAGGAGCGGCTGCGCATCAGGCTGTCGGTGTGCACGGGCAGGTCTCCGAAGAGCCTGCCGCGGTAGGCGGCGAGCTCCGCCTCGTCCTTCGCGCGCTGGTCGAGCCCGTGTTCGGCGGTCACCACGACCGTGGTCCGGGCGTGGCCTGCCCCCTGGAGCGCCTGCCGCAAGCCGGCCTCGCCCACACTGCGGTTGAATGCCACCAGCGCGGTCAGCACGGCCGTGGTGATCAGCACTGCGAGCAGCACGGCGGCAGCCAGCGGCAGTCGCCCGCGCAGTCGGCGCACGACGAAGCCGAGCATCAAGTTCCTCCCCGGTCTTTACGTCCCCAGGTTGCGTCCCAGCCTGATCCATCGATCCGATTTGGTCACAACTCGGTTACGAATAGACACACTTAGGGCACATCGACGCAATGATCACCGGCATTTGATCACCGGATAGCGGACGACTCTGTCAGATTCGATCCAGGAACGGAAGGGACTTGCGCTAACAAGTAAGTAATGAGCAAATTCCTTGCATTGGCAGCCTCCCGCACTCCGGGCGTCCGCCAGAACGCCATGAACATTTCATAACTCAGGCTCCACAGCACGCCTTTGGGAACGCCGACCCGCACCCCGGAAATCGCCGCCCGAAACCGTGAACCCGTGGCGCCGCCCGTCCGTAGACACTGGGTAGACACACACAGGGGGAAGCCTCAATGACGCAGCCTCAGGCCACCGCCACCACCGACGCCCCGATGGTGGCCGTGACCGACCTCCGGCGCAGCTTCGGCACCGGCGAGCGGACCGTGCACGCGCTGCGCGGCGTCTCCTTCACCGTCGGCCGCGGTGAACTCGCCGCGCTCAAGGGCCGGTCCGGGTCCGGCAAGACCACCCTGCTCAACCTCGTCGGCGGCCTGGACGCCCCGACCGCCGGCAGCATCGCCCTGGACGGCACCGACCTCGCCGAACTGGACGAGGACGGCCGACTCGCCCTGCGGCGGGAGCGGATCGGCTTCGTCTTCCAGTCCTTCGGGCTGATCCCGATGCTCACCGCCGCCGAGAACGTCGGCGTGCCGATGCGGCTGCGCAAGGTCTCGGCCGCCGAACGCGAGGAGCGCGCACACACCCTGCTGGCCCTGGTCGGCCTCGCCGACCAGGCCAACCAGCGGCCCGGCGAGCTCTCCGGCGGCCAGCAGCAGCGCGTCGCGATCGCCCGCGCGCTGGCCAACGAGCCCGGCCTGATCATCGCCGACGAGCCGACCGGCCAGCTGGACTCGGAGACCGGCCGCTCGATCATGCAGCTGCTGCGTGCCGTCGTCCGCAGCGAGGGCGTCACCGTGGTGGTCGCCACCCACGACCCGACGCTGATGGAGCTCGCCGACCGGGTGATCGAGCTGCGTGACGGGCGGATCCTCGAGGAGGCGGCGACGCCGGCCGCGTAGAGGGGTGGACCTGGGTGCACCGGCCTGTCCGATCCGGTCCGAGCGGGCGGGCCGGCGCGCCCCCGGCGCGGCCGGTGGGACCGGACGCGCTCCGCGAGCCCCCGTTCAGGGCGCCTTGAGCACCGCCTCGCAGGCTCGGCACCGCCGGGTGCGCTGGGACGGCGGGTACCACGGCTCGCCGGGCCCGGCCGGGCGGTAGGGCTCCCGTTCGAGGTCCGCCGTGTCGTGTCCGCAGAACGTCACCGGCCCCGGATCCTCCGGCGCGTCCGGATCCGGCGGCGCCGCGTGCACCCAGCGGATCCGCGCGCCCACGTCGACCTCGCCCGCGTCCAGCACCTCCGTGGACGGTTCCAGCTCGACCAGCACGACCACTCCGCTCATACCTCGACCCTGCGCCCCCGCGGCGGCTCGCGCATCCGGTGGCGGGCCCCTCCCGGTCAGGCCGCGGTCAGGCCGCGGTCAGGCCCCGGGGAGGGTGATCGACTGAGCGTGGTGGAACACCTCCGCGCCGTCCCAGTACGCCTTGGTGCGCTGCAACCGCGGGTAGTTCCCCTTGTAGTAGAGCCGCTGGTAGGCCGGGTCCGGCTGGCCGGCCGTGCCCAGGTCGACGTCCGGGTAGTTGACGTAGGCGCCGTCCGTCGCGGTGTCGACCTCCGGGACGCCACCGGTCTCCCGGTAGACGTCCCGGTAGAGCCCGCCGAGGTAGGCCAGGTGGTCGGCGTCCTGGGCCTCGTCGGTCCAGTACGTCTGGTACTGGAGCTTCATGATCGAGTCGCGCTGGGGGACGGCCGTCTCCGCGGGCCCGCGGGTGTTGATCCGGCAGCCGTAGGAGTCGATCTGCACCAGCGTCTTCGTGAGGTCCACGCCCTCGACGTCCCGCACCAGCCAGTCCCAGAAGGTGGCGATCTGGGCCCGGCTGAACGGCTCGCGGTGGTAGGCCGACTTGTACTTGCCGCGCTGGTTGTCGCCCGAGGGGTTGAGCGTCATGGTGGCCTGGAACCAGGGCAGTTGGCGGCGCTTCTCCGGGTAGGGCAGGAACAGCCCGCCGGCGCTGTGGGTCTGGACCACCGAACGCGTCACCATCCCGTGCTCGACGGCCGCCAGGAACGCGTCGAGCGGCGCCGGGTCGTCACCGTCCCACTGGCTCACCAGGACGACGTTCCCGTTGGAGCGGTGGGTGAGCTTGAGGATCGCGAACAGGCCCTGGTAGGTCGGCTCCTGCGGGCCGCTGTGCTCGGCCATGAAGGCGCCGAAGTTGCGCACCAGGGTCTCGAAGTCGCCGGGCCGCTCGACCAGTTCTCCCCAGGGCCAGGCGACGCTGCTGAGCCAGACCCGGGGCGGCGGCTCCGGCACGCCGGCCGCGAAGTGGTAGCGCAACACCACCCCGAAGTTCCCGCCGCCACCCCCGGTGTGGGCCCAGAAGAGGTCCGCCTCCGGGGAGCCCTCGCCGTCGTCGCGGTGGGCCCTGGTCACCACGGCGGTGCCGCCCCGCACGGTGACCACGTCGACCTGGACCAGGTGGTCCACCGTGAGCCCGTGCCGCCGCGAGAGCAGGCCGAAACCGCCGCCGCAGATGTGCCCGCCCGCGCCGACCGAGTAGCAGGACCCGGCCGGCAGCGTCACCGCGTACGCGCGGAAGAGCGTGGTGTAGACGTCCCAGTTGGTGGCCCCGCCCTCCACGCAGTACGTCGGGCGGCCGAACTTGTCCGTGGCGGCGGCGACGCCCCGCATCATGCCGAGGTCGAGGATGACTCCCCCGTCGTTGTCGACGAAGCCCTCGTAGCAGTGCCCGCCGCCGCGGACGGTCGGCCGCAGCCCGTGGTCCAGCGCCCGGTTCAACTCGCACACGGCGTCGGCCTCGTCGGCCACCAGGCGGATGTAGGCGGGGCTGCTGTGCCAGCGCTGGTTGAAGCCCTGGCCGAGCGTCCGGTAGCGGGGATCGCCCGGCCGGACCGACCGTCCCTCCGGCAGCTCCCGGCGCGCCCCGGCCGCGGCCGCCGTGCCCGTCGAGGCGGCGGAGAGCCCGGCCGCCGCCGCACCTGCGGTGCCCAGGAATCCCCGTCGGGAGAATGCGCCCTCCATGACCCGACCTCACTTTCTCGGCGATGAGAGAAGCTGGCGGCGGCACGCTAACACAGGTATTCGAAGGAGGGAATCCTTTAACGAACTAGTGTGACAGTACGTCATTTTCGTTGAATCAGCGCAGGTCCCAGGCCGCTGCGGACCCGGCGGCCGATTGTCAGTGGTATCGGCTACGGTCCCCGACATCCGAGAAGAATCCGAGAAAAACTCGTTCCCGAGGAGGGTCGGATGGCGATCCACCGCCGTATTCACGCCGCGTTTCCGGTTCGCGCCGTCAGCCGCGTTCGCACGGCCGTCCGCGTTCGCGCCGTCCTCCGGGGGTTCGGCCGGAAAACGCGGATGTGGTGGCCGGCGCCGCCGACCACCACATCCGTTCACACGTACCTCAGGCCTCCGGGGGCCGCCCGGCCAGTCCTGCCGGGCGGGCCTTGCGGGCCGCGCGGGCCGGCACCGGCCGACCGCTCGGCCCCGTCAGGCCGCTCAGCCCCGTCAGGCCGCCGGGAAAATCGCCGCGTCCGGCTTCAGCAGCTGGCCCGGCTTCGGCGCGGTGCCGTCCACCAGGTAGCGGGTGACCAGCGCGTTCAGCGCCTGGCTGCGGCCGACGGCGCAGTGCTCGATCGAGTCCACGCTGACCAGCACGGCGTTGCCCAGCTGCTGCTGCATCCGCTGGGCGAACTTGTACTGGGTGGCCGGGTCGTAGAGGTTGCCGATCACCATGACGGTGTTCGAGGTCTTCTTGTTCCACGGGCCGCTGAAGCGCTCGGCGTCCCGGGCCGGGGCCGGCCAGCTCGCGCAGGCGGGCGCGTCGAAGGCCTGGTAGCGGCCGAAGGTCGGCGACTCCTTCTCCCAGGCCTTGGCGACGTTCGGGAAGACCCGGTCGTTCGACGGGTACGGCTTGTCCTGGCAGTTGACGCCCATGTAGGAGTCGTCGGCGGTGTACTCGGAGTCGGCCGGGGCCTCGCGCAGCGCCCGCGGGGCGTTCACCGCGAGGATGTTGGCGTCGTCGTCCGAGACGGTCGCCTTCGGCGCCATCAGGGTGTTCGCGGCCGGCTTCTGGACCAGCTGGTACGTCGCCTGCAGCGACTTGGCCAGCGGCGCCAGCTTGGCCTGCGAGTACAGCGCGCTGGCCACCTCGCTGGTGAAGGTGCTCAGCGTCACCTGGGAGCCGTTCGGCAGGGTGACCGGGCTGGTCCGCAGGTGGTCGCGGAGCTGGTCGAACTTGGCCCGGGTGTCGCCCTCGCCGAAGGCGCAGCGCGGGGCGCCGGCGGCCTGGCAGCGCTTCAGGAACTCGTCCAGGGCCAGCTCGAAGCCGCCCGCCCGCTGACGGTCGTACTCCAGGCCGTCGTGCAGGCGCAGGTTCGGGTCGACGTTGCCGTCGACGATGATCGTGCGCACCTTGTTCGGGTACATCCCGGCGTAGGTCGCGCCGATCAGGGTGCCGTAGGAGAACCCGGCGAAGTTGAGCTGGGAGTCGCCGACGGCGCGGCGCATCCGGTCGAGGTCGCGGACCACGTTGATGGTCGACATGTGCTCGATCAGCGGGCCGGCGTTCTTGCTGCACGCGTCGGTGTAGTCCTGGTCCGCGTCCAGCGTCTCGTTGATCTCGGCCTTGGTGACCGGCACGCCGACCATGCGGCCGTTGACCGCGTCGGCGTCCTCCTGGGTCTTGAAGCACTTGAGCGGGTTGCTCCGGGCCACGCCACGGGGGTCGAAGCCGACCAGGTCGAAGCGCGACTGCACCTCGGTACCGAAGCGGGTGGTGGTCGCCCACAGGTAGCCGCTACCACCCGGGCCGCCCGGGTTGAGGAACAGCGAGCCGATCCGCTTGGACGGGTCGCTCGCCCGCCGGCGCATCATGGCGATGCCGATCTTCTCACCCGACGGGTTGTCATAGTCCAGCGGCACCGGGTACACGGCACAGTCGTAGATGCCTGGGTCCGGCTTGCTCGGGTCGGGGTTACACGGGGTCCAGTTGACAGCGGCGACCTTCGCCTCGGCCGCCGCACCCGGCGCCAGGTCTATCGGCGCTGCCGATGCCGCGACAGCACTACCGGTGACGAGGGCGAGGGCGCAGGTGACCGCTCCGGCCAGCGTGGATATACGGGACAAGGAACCTCCTCAGTACTGAAAGGGCGGCCCCAGCCTGTCAGCCTGAGATCTCCATGTGAAGACCTGGAAGCAGCGTAAATGTTTCGATGCCGTCCACTTTGCGACCGGATTATTCTGTGAATGAACCAACTTGACGGTTGATTGACCTGATCGCCCGTCACCACTGAGCCACCATCACGGTCACCGCCGCATCCGGGCCGCCGCAGCACAGCCCTACGGCACGTCGCGCGGCGAGGCCGCCACACCCCGCCGAGAGCGACTTTTCAAACTGCCTTCCGAGTGGAGGGAGTTCGAAGAAACGCCCTACCGTCCGGCCACCCCGCGCAGCGCAGCCGCCACCAGCCCCTGGATCTCGTCCACGCGGACTTCCCCGCCTCCTGCCAGCCGGTCGAAGACCAGTCCGTCGACGCAGGCCAGCAGGGTGGTGGTCCGCCCGTCGGGGTCGGGCACGCCCTGGTCGGCCAGGAACGTGCGGACGGCGGCGCGCGCCGCGTTCTCGCGGGTGACGAGGATCTCCCGAAGTTCGGGGTCGCGCACGCTCTCCACCGCGCAGGCGTACCGCGCAAGCGAGCGCCGCCGGCATCTCACTGGCCGCCAACGGGATGCGCGCGCTCGCCGCCCTCGGAGTCGGCGAGGCGGTCGAAGCGGCGGCGCGGCACCAGTACACCGGCGGCACCCGCACCCCGGAGGGGCCGTCGACTTGACCGGGAAACTGATGAGGCGCCATATTACTTTCATGACGCAACGCCCCGACGCCGGCAGCGGCGCTCCCACCCTCGATCAGGCCCGCCGCCAGATCGCCCGCTACGGCCTCACGGCCGACCCGCAGGCGATCCTGGTCGCGGCCCGGCTGATGGCGGCGGGCGCCCGGATCGGCCAGGCCGGGGAGGTGCACTTCGCCCGGTTCGGGCTCTCCACCGGCCGCTACCGACTGCTGGCCGACCTGGAGGACCACGGCGGCGAGAAGTCGCCCTCCCAGCTCGCGGCCGGCCTCGGCGTCTCGCGGGCGACCGTGACCGGCCTGGTCGACGGCCTGGAGCGGGAGGGCCTGGTGGTCCGCCGCCCGTCCGTCGAGGACGGCCGCGCCAACGTGGTGGTCCTCACCGCACGCGGCGCGCAGCGGCTGCGCGATCTGGCGCCCGAGCACTTCGCCCGGATGCAGGCGCTGGTCGGCGGGCTCTCGGTCGAGGAGCGCGCCACCTTCCTCGACCTCCTGGCCAGGGTGGTCGAGGGCGCCGACGCGCTGACCGCGGACTGACCCGAGCGGGAACGGCGGGCCGCACAAGGCGGCCCGCCGACTTCACGACCCAATAGTTAGGCACCTAAGCACCAATAGTTAGCCACCTAATCACCTCACCCCAGCACCTCCGCAGGAGAAGCCCATGAGCAAGAAAGCATCCGGCGCACCGCCCCCCTTCACCCTGTGGCGGGAGGTCCTCGTCGCCTACGCGATGCCCGCCGTGATGGCGGGCATCGGCGGGGCCGTCACGCACCAGCCACAGCTGATGATCGCCGCGGCCACCACGATCGGCGGCACCTCGGCCGTCGTCGCCACCCTGGTCGGCTCCGTCCTGCGACGCCGGCCCGACCGCTCCCCGGGCGGCCGGGCACCGCGTGCCCTGCTGGCCCCCGCGCTCGGCCTGGCCGCCGCGGCCGTCGCGCTCGCCGTCGGCCTCGCGGCCGCGCACTGGCTGCCGCAGATCCACGGGCTCGCCACCAGCCCCTGGCCCGGCCGCCTTCCGATCGACCTGCCGGTCTCGTCGGCGATCGCGGCCACCGTGATCACCTGGCGCTGGCGCGGCAGCCGCCGGACCCGATCCCCGCAGCACCGACTCTCCACCCGACCGGAAGGACAGACCTCATGATCGTCGTCATGGGCGCCGGAGGCGCCACCGGCGGTGCCACCCTGCGCAGCCTCGCCGCCCTCGGTGCACCGAGCCGTGCACTCAGCCGCGACCCCGCCCGCCTCGCGGCCGGCCTCGACGACCGGACCCTCGCCCTGACCGAGACGCTCCCGGCCGACGCCGCCGACCCGGACTCCCTGCGCGCGGCCTTCCGCGGCGCGCACCAGCTCTTCCTCACCATGGCCAACGGCCCGCACCAGGTCCAGCACGAGCTGGCCGCGATCGACGCGGCGGTCGAGAGCGGCGTGGAGCACATCGTCAAGATCTCCGCACCCGCAGCCGAACCGGACTCCCCCGTGGCCGTCTCGCGCGGACACCACCTGGTCGAGGAGCGCCTGCGCGCGTCCGGCGTCACCGCGACGGTGCTGCGGCCGTACGCGTTCATGCAGAAGCTGCTGCTGCTGGCCCCCGGCATCGCCGCCGCCGGGGTGGTGCACGGCGCCATGGGCCAGGCCCGCTGCAACTACGTCGACGCCCGGGACATCGGCGACGCCGCGGCCGAGGTGCTCACCCGCCCGGAGCTCGCCGGCGGAACGTATCCGCTCACCGGCGGCCGGGCGTACAGCTACCCGGAGCTCACCGGGCTGCTCGGCGAGCTGCTCGGCCGCCCGGTCCGCTACCTCGACCTGCCCCCGGCCGGGCTGCACGCCCACCTGGTCGAGCGGGCCGGGATGCCGCCCTGGCTGGCCTCCCACGTGGTGGAGATCCAGCAGCTCGCGGTGGTCCGCCGGGAGGCGCCCGACGACACCCTCGCCCACCTCACCGGGCGCGCCCCGCGCACCCTGGAGGCGTTCCTCCAGGAGTCCCTGCACCGCTTCCGCTGACCGCTCCGACACCCTTCGGGCGCGACGCGGAGACCGCGCGGACACCACGCGGACACCATGGCGGGCCCGGCGGCCGGGCCGGAAACAGGCCGGGAAGCCGGGCCCGCCACCCGAAAGGAGCAGCATTCGCTGTGGCGTGGATCACGATCGAGAATTCGGCCTGACGATCCGTCAATTCGACTGACATCCAGTCACATGACTGCCACGCCCACCCAGTTGTTGACTGACGCAACGTCAGCTCAGGCCATTTCCGGCCTAGTTGAGCCAGGTGGCGGGCCGTACGGCGCCTCGCACCCGGGGCTACCATCAGTCGGGTTGTCCGCTCCGGCCCCGGAGTGGGGTCACCCGGTCAGGCGAGTGCTCCCACCGCCCCGAAGGGCCGGGCATCAGTCGGAACGGGGCGAGGACGAGGAGCGTACGGGCTGCCATGACAGCTGAACCGAGCACGGAGCAGTCCGCCACACCACCCCGAGCCACGCCTCCCCACGCCACACCGCCGCAGGCCCCACCGCCGCAGGCCCTCTTCCCGGGCCGTCCGGCCGCCGCGCCGCGCACCCTGGTCGACGTCCTGGACGCCACCGTCCGCGCCCACCCCGACGAACCGGCCCTGGACGACGGGCGCACCGTGCTCGGCTACCGCGCCCTGGCCGCCGAGGTCGAGCAGCTGCGCCGCAGGCTGGCCGCCGCCGGGATCGGCCCGGGCGACCGGGTGGGCGTGCGGGTCCCCTCGGGCACCAACGACCTGTACGTCTCGATCCTCGCCGTGCTCGCCGCCGGCGCCGCCTACGTGCCGGTCGACGCCGAGGACCCGGACGAGCGCGCCCAGCTGGTCTTCGGGGAGGCCGGCGTCGCCGCGGTACTCGGCGCCGACCGCGCGCTGACCGTCCGCCGCGAACGCCCGGCGGCCCACCCCGGCGAGACGACCGCGGACCACCGCCCCCGCCCCACGCCGGCCGACGACGCCTGGATCATCTTCACCTCCGGTTCCACCGGCCGCCCCAAGGGCGTGGCCGTCACCCACCGCAACGCCGCCGCCTTCGTCGACGCCGAGGCGGCGCTCTTCCTCCAGGACGAGCCGATCGGCCCCGGCGACCGGGTGATGGCCGGCCTGTCGGTGGCCTTCGACGCCTCCTGCGAGGAGATGTGGCTGGCCTGGCGCCACGGCGCCTGCCTGGTGCCCGTCCCCCGCTCCCAGGTGCGCAGCGGCGCCGACCTCGGCCCCTGGCTGGCGGAGCAGGAGATCACCGTGGTCTCCACCGTCCCGACGCTGGCCGCGCTCTGGCCGGCCGAGGCGCTCAACGAGGTGCGGCTGCTGATCTTCGGCGGCGAGGCCTGCCCGCCGGAGCTGGTGCAGCGGCTGGTCACCGAGGGCCGCGAGGTCTGGAACACCTACGGCCCCACCGAGGCCACCGTGGTCGCCTGCGCCGCGCTGCTGACCGGCGACGGCCCGGTCCGGATCGGCCTGCCGCTGGACGGCTGGGACCTCGCCGTGGTCGACGAGGCCGGCGAGCCGGTCGCGGCCGGCGGCACCGGCCAGCTAGTGATCGGCGGGGTCGGCCTGGCCCGCTACCTCGACCCGGAGAAGGACGCCGAGAAGTACGCACCGCTGGCCTCGCTCGGCTGGGAGCGCGCCTACCGCAGCGGCGACCTGGTCCAGGCCGACCCGGCCGGCCTGCTGTTCCTCGGCCGCACCGACGAGCAGATCAAACTCGGCGGGCGCCGGATCGAACTCGGCGAGGTCGACGCGGCGCTCCAGGCCCTGCCCGCCGTGGCGGGCGCGGCCGCCGCCGTCCGCACCGCACGCGGCGGCAACCAACTGCTGGTCGGCTACCTGGTCGTCCAGGACGGCTTCGACCGCGAGCAGGCCGTCGAGAAGCTGCGCGCCGAGTTGCCGGCCGCCCTGGTGCCGCTGCTCGCGCCGGTCGACACCCTGCCCACCCGCACCTCCGGCAAGGTCGACCGGGCCGCCCTGCCCTGGCCGCTGCCCGAGCTGGAGAACGCCGGGCCGAGCGAGCAGCTGTACGGCACCGAGGCCTGGCTGGCCGAGCAGTGGGCCGAGATCCTCGGTGTGACGGTGAGCGGCCCGCGCGACGACTTCTTCGGCATCGGCGGCGGCAGCCTGGCCGCCGCCCGGCTCACCACGCTGCTGCGCACCCGCTACCCGAACGCCGCCGTGCTGGACGTCTACCAGCACCCGACGCTGCGCAAGCTCGCCCGGCACCTGGAGCGCACCGCCGCCCAGGGCGGCCAGGCCCGCACCATCGCCCTGGTGCCGACCAGGGCCAAGCTGCTCCAGCTGCTCCTGCTGATCCCGCTGTTCACCGTGGTCGGCCTGCGCTGGACGGTCGCCCTGCTGGCGGCCGGCAACCTGCTCTCCCACCTCGGCGACTACCCGTGGGCGCCCACCGCCTCCTGGTGGGCGGTCGGCGCGGGCGCCCTGGCGCTGTACAGCCCGGCGGGCCGGCTGGCGATCGCGGCCGGCGGCGCCCGGCTGCTGCTGCGCGGCCTGCGCCCGGGCAGCCATCCACGCGGCGGCGCCGTCCACCTGCGGCTCTGGACCGCCGAGCGGCTCGCCGAGCTCAGCGGCGCCACCGCACTGTCCGGCGCCTGGCTGGTCCGCTACGCCCGGGCGCTGGGTGCCAAGGTCGGGCCCGAGGTGGACCTGCACTCGCTGCCGCCGGTCACCGGGATGCTGAAGCTGGGCCGGGGCTGCGCCGTCGAGGCCGAGGTGGACCTGTGCGGCTACTGGCTGGACGGCGACCGGCTGGAGGTGGGCCAGGTCAAGGTCGGCTCGGGCGCCGTGGTCGGCACCCGCTCGACCCTGCTGCCCGGCGCCCGGGTCGGCAAGCGCGCCCAGGTGCTGCCCGGCTCCAGCGTCACCGGGCACGTGCCGACCGGCCAGCGCTGGGGCGGCGCGCCCGCCGTCAAGCTGGGCCGCGTCGAGCGGGCGTGGCCCAAGGAGCGCCCGCCGCACCGGGTCTTCTGGGCCGCGCTCTACGGTGCCAGCGGCACGGCGCTCGGCCTGCTCCCGGTGGCGCCCGCGCTGGCCGGGCTCGCGGTCCTCGCCGGTTTCGTCCACCAGGGCGACGACCTCGGCGCGGCGCTCGGCGGCGCGCTGCTCGGCCTGCTGCCCGCCACCCTGGCGTACGGCGCGGTGTACGCGGCGCAGCTAGTGGCCGCCGTCCGGTTGCTGAGCCGCGGTCTGGTCCCCGGGGTGCACCCGCTGCACGGCCGGGTCGGCTGGCAGGCGTGGACCGTCACCCAGCTGATGGACGGGGCCCGGGAGGTGCTGTTCCCGCTGTACGCGGGGCTGGTCACGCCGCTGTGGCTGCGGGCGCTCGGGATGAGAGTCGGCCGGGGCGCGGAGGTGTCCACGGTGCTGGCGCTGCCCAGCCTGACCACCGTCGGCGACGGCGCGTTCCTGGCCGACGACACCCTGATCGCGCCGTACGAGCTGGGCGGCGGCTGGGTGCGGCTCGGCGAGGCGAAGGTCGGCGAGCGGGCGTTCCTCGGGAACTCGGGAATGACCGCGCCGGGCCGGGCGGTGCCCAAGCGGGGCCTGGTGGGCGTGCTGTCGGCGACGCCGGAGAAGGCCAAGAAGGGCGGCTCGTACCTGGGCATGCCGCCGATGCGGCTGCCGCGCGCGGCGGACGAGGCCGACCAGAGCCTGACCTACGAGCCGCCGGCCCGGCTGCTCTGGGCGCGCGGACTGGTCGAGCTGGCCCGGCTGCTGCCGGTGCTCGCCTCGGGGGCGCTCGGCGTGCTGACCGTCGCGGTGCTGTCCCGGCTGGCCGTCTCCTGGTCGGCGGGCGCGGCCGCGCTGCTCTCGGGCCTGGTGCTGCTGGGCGCCGGCGCGGTGGCCTGCGTGGTCGCGGTGGCGGCGAAGTGGCTGCTGGTCGGCCGGTTCCGGGTGGTGGAGCACCCGTTGTGGAGCAGCTTCGTGTGGCGCAACGAGCTCGCGGACACCTTCGTCGAGGTGCTGGCGGTGCCGTGGCTGGTCGGCGCGGTGCCGGGCACGCCGGTGCTGAACCTCTGGCTGCGGGCGCTCGGCGCGCGGGTCGGCCGCGGCGTCTGGTGCGAGAGCTACTGGCTGCCGGAGGCGGACCTGGTCACCCTCGGGGACGGCGTGACCGTCAACCGGGGCTGTGTGGTGCAGACGCACCTCTTCCACGACCGGATCATGCGGATGGATACTGTGGTCCTCCGCGAGGGCGCCACCCTGGGCCCGGGCGGCATCGTGCTGCCCGGCAGCACGGTGGGCGCGCGCAGCACGCTGGGCCCGGCCTCGCTGGTGATGCGCGCCGAGTCCGTCCCCGCCGACACGCGGTGGCTGGGCAACCCCATCGAGGCGTGGCAGCCCACGTCATGACCACCCGTCCCGGCCCGCAGGAAGTGCCCGCCCCCGTGAAGCCCAAGCACGTCCCGGCGGCCGCCGGCGCCCCCGACCCGTACTTCCCGGCCAGCGGCGACCACCGCTACCGGGTCCACCGCTACGAGCTCGTGCTGGACTACCGGCCCGGGCCGAACCGGCTGGCGGCCTCGGCCCGGCTGAGCGCCGTGGCGGACGCGGCGCTGGCCGAGTTCGCGCTGGACCTGGCCGAGTTCCGGATCGGGCGGGTGCTGGTCGACGGCAAGGCCGCCCGCTACACCCACCGCGCCGGCAAGCTGCGGATCCGCCCGGCCAGGGCGCTGGCGGCGGGGGCGGCGTTCACCGTCGAGGTGCACTACACCGGCAACCCCCGCCCGGTGCGCAGCCCGTGGGGCGGGCTGGGCTGGGAGGAGCTGACCGACGGTTCGCTGGTCGCCAGCCAGCCGATCGGCGCGCCGTCCTGGTTCCCGTGCAACGACCGGCCCGCCGACAAGGCGACGTACCAGATCGCGGTCACCACGCCGTCCCCGTTCACCGTGCTGGCGAGCGGCCGGCTGCTGACCCGCACCACCCGGGCCTCCAGCACCACCTGGGTGTACGAGCAGAGCGCGCCGACCTCGCCGTACCTGGTGACGGTGTCGATCGGCCACTACCGGCCGGTCCCGCTGGCGGCCCGCCCGGCCGTGCCGCAGACCGGCTACGTCCCGGAGCGGCTGGTCCCCGCGTTCACCCGGGACTTCGGGCGGCAGCCGGAGATGATGACGTACTTCGGCGAGGTGTTCGGGCCGTACCCGTTCGGCGAGTACGCGGTGGTCGTCGCGGACGAGGAACTGGACGTCCCCGTGGAGGCGCAGGGCGTCGCCACCTTCGGGACGAACCACCTCGGCGGCGGCTGGCAGCGCGAGCGGCTGATCGCCCACGAGCTGGCGCACCAGTGGTTCGGCAACAGCGTGACGATCGCCGACTGGCGGCACATCTGGCTGAACGAGGGCTTCGCCAAGTACGCAGAGTGGCTGTGGTCCGAGCACGCCGGCGGCCCGGCCGCGGCCACCCACGCCGCCGCGGCGCACGGCCTGCTGGCCGGGCTCCCGCAGGACCTCCGGCTCGCCGACCCGGGCCGCAGGCTGATGTTCGACGACCGGCTGTACCAGCGCGGCGGCCTCGCCGTGCACGCGCTGCGGCGGGCGCTGGGCGAGGACGCCTTCTTCGCGATGCTGCGGGACTGGACGAGCGTCCACCGGCACGGCGTCGTCGGCACCGCCGACCTGCTCGCGCACGCCTCCCGGTACACGACCGCCCCGCTGGCGCCGGTCTTCGAGGCCTGGCTGCAGCGGCCCGAACTCCCGCCGCTGCCGGACTGACCGGCCCGACGGCGACAGCGCGGGGCGTTCACTGGACGCTCGCGGGGCGATCGCGGGGACGACAGCGCGGGGCGTTTGCGGAGATAACGGGTGGATCCTTCGGGGCGGCCTGGCTAGGTTGGGTGCGTCTGTCGCCCGTCCG
This sequence comes from Kitasatospora sp. NPDC057940, assembly GCF_042887425.1. NCBI lineage: Bacteria > Bacillati > Actinomycetota > Actinomycetes > Kitasatosporales > Streptomycetaceae > Kitasatospora > Kitasatospora sp. NPDC057940. The sequence continues at coordinate 33,378 of NZ_JBHVPH010000019.1, read as the reverse complement.
TGCCGGCCGGCGGCCCCCGCCGGCGGTCTCGCCGGCGGGCCTCGCGGCAGACCACGCCGACGGGCCTCCCCCGCCGGACCGCGCCGAAGGATTCAGAGGATCAGATGACCGATCAGTCCGACGAACTGCTGCCGACCACCCGCCGCGCCCTGCTGCACCGGGTCGCCGTCGCCCAGGCCGAAGGGCGCACGCCCTCCCTGGCCGCCGGCGTGGTCCGGGACGGCCGGCTGGTCTGGAGCGGCGCCCGCAGCATGATCGACGGACACGCGCCGACCCCCGACGTCCAGTACCGGATCGGCTCGCTCACCAAGACCTTCGTCGCCGTGCTCGTGCTGCGGCTGCGCGACGAGGGCCTGCTCGACCTCGCCGACCCGCTCGCCCGCCACCTGCCCGGCACCCCGGCCGACGGCGCGACCGTCGCGCAACTGCTCGCCCACACCGCCGGGCTCGCCGCCGAGACGCCCGGGCCCTGGTGGGAGCGGACCGACGGCTCCCTGCGCCCCGGACTGGACGACCTGCTGGAGCCCGACGCCGCGATCAAGCACCCGGCCGGACGCCTCCACCACTACTCCAACCCCGGCTACGCGCTGCTCGGCGCACTGGTCGAGCGGCTGCGCGGCGAGCCCTGGGGCGAGGTGCTGCGGCGCGAGGTGCTGGCGCCGCTCGGCATGGACCGCACCACCCTGCTGCCCGAGCACCCGCACGCCGGGGGCTTCGCCGTCCACCCGTGGGCCGACGTCATGCTGCCGGAGCCGCTCACCGACACCGGGCTGATGGGCCCGGCCGGCCAACTCTGGTCCACCGTCGCCGACCTGGCCCGCTGGGCGGCCTTCCTCGCCGCCGGGGACGACAAGGTGCTGGCCGCCGACTCGCTCGCCGAGATGCGCCGGCCCGCCACCGGCCCCGACGACACGACCTGGACCTCCGGATACGGCCTCGGCCTGCAACTGCGCCGCCACCAGGGCCGGGTGCTGTACGGCCACACCGGCTCGATGCCCGGCTTCACCGCCGCACTGTGGGTCAGCGACGAGGACGGCCTGGCCGCGATCGCCCTGTCCAACGCCACCACCGGCGCCGGCACCACCCTGGTGGCCACCCAGTTGATCACGCTGACCGCCGAGCACGAGCCCCGGCTGCCCGAGCCCTGGCGCCCGCTGCCCGAGGTCGACGAGGAGCTGCTGGCCCTCACCGGCCCCTGGTACTGGGGCACTTCGGCGCAGGCCCTGCGGCTGCGGGCCGACCGCGGCCTCGAACTGACCTCGCTCGTCGGCGGAGCCCGCAGCTCCCGCTTCCGCGCCGAGCCGGACGGCACCTGGACGGGGCTGGACAACTACTACGCGGGCGAGACCCTGCGGGTGGTCCGGACCGCCGACGGCACCGTCAGCCACCTGGACCTCGGCTCCTTCGTCCTCACCCGCGAACCCTACGGCCCCGCGCCCGTCATCCCGGGCGACGTCGACCCGCAGGGCTGGCAGGCCTTCTAGGGCGTGTCCGGACCCCGCCGGGGGCGCGCCCTGGCGGAGCACGCCGGTCGCACGCAACATCGCACCCGTCCACGGTAGTTCCGGGGGAATCCCGGGGAACGGTGGCAGGCCCGGGCGCACCGGCGCCCGGGCTGTCCACCCCCGGCGGGCGAGCGCCCGGTGCCCGGCAGATGACCGGGAGGCGACGGGTGGTCCCATTCAGCAGTTGCACATCTGCGCTCCGCCGCACCGCAACATGGATGCCAACCGGCTCGGAGAGATATACGGGGACCGGTTCGCGTGCAGGCCCAACGCCTGCGGGCCGGGCCGGTGCCCTGGCGATCCAGGGCGCCGCCGATCGTGCTGCCCTGGAGGGTCCGCCATGACCACCGTCCCCACGTACGCTCCGACCGCAGTAGCCCCCACCCACGACGCCCCCGCCGTCCCCGCCCCCCGCCGGACCCAGGCCCCGGCCCCGGCCCCGGCCGCCTACACCGTCTCCCTCGCCCGCGACGCCGACGACGTGCGCGCCGCCCAGCGGCTGCGCCACCAGGTCTTCGCCGCCGAGCTCGGCGCCGTCCTGCACAGCCCGGTCGCCGGCCTGGACGTCGACCCCTTCGACGAGTACTGCGACCACCTCCTGGTCCGCGAGGGCGAGCACGGCGCCGTCGTCGGCACCTACCGGCTGCTGCGCCCCGAGGCCGCCCGGCGGGCCGGACGGCTCTACTCCGACGGCGAGTTCGAGCTCTCCGCCCTGGCCCCGGTCCGCCCGGGCCTGGTCGAACTCGGCCGCTCCTGCATCCACCCCGACCACCGGGGCAACGGCGCCGTCATCAACCTGATGTGGGGCGGCATCGCCCGGTACCTCGCCGACACCGGCAACACCTGGGTCGGCGGCTGCTGCTCGATCCCCCTGGACGACGGCGGCGCCACCGCGGCCCGGGTCTGGGACACCGTCAGCGCCAAGTACCTGGCGCCCGAGCAGTACCGGGTCACCCCGCGCCGCCGCTGGGACGCCACCGGCGTGCCGCGCGCCGAGCGCGGCGCGCTGCCCGCCCTGCTCCGCGGCTACCTGCGGCTCGGCGCCTGGGTCTGCGGCGAGCCCGCGTACGACCCGGACTTCGACTGCGTCGACCTGTACGTGCTGCTGTCGCTGGAGCGCACCGACCCGCGCTACCTGCGGCACTTCCTGTCCGGACTGCCCGCCCGGCCGCTCGGCGCCTCGTCATGAGCGTCTGGCTGCCGACGGCCCCCTGCCGGCCCGAGACCTGCCTGGCCGACCCGGCGCCCGCCGTCTCGCACCCCCGGCGGGCGCTGCGGCTGGCGGCCTGCCTGGCGGCGGTGCTGACGGGCGTGCTGCTCAGCCTGCCCCTGCGCCTCCTCCCGTACGGGACCCGGGAGCGGCTGATCCGGCTCTGGGCGCGCGTCCTGCTGCGCGCCCTCGGGGTCACCGTTCACCTCGGGACGCCGGGCGGCGCGCTCGGCGGCGGGACGCTCGTGGTGGCCAACCACGTGTCCTGGCTGGACATACCGCTGATCGCGGCGGGCCGCCCGGGCCGCTCACTGGCCAAGACCGAGGTCCGCCGGTGGCCGGTGCTCGGGCCGCTGATCGCCTGGGGCGGCACCGTGTTCCTGGACCGCGACCGGCTGCGCGCGCTGCCCGGCACCGTGGCGGCGGTGGCCGAGGTGCTGCGCGCCGGCCGGCCGGTGATCGTCTTCCCGGAGGGGTCCACCTGGTGCGGGCGGGAGAGCGGCCGCTTCCGGCCCGCGCTGTTCCAGGCGGCGGTGGAGGCGGGCGCCTTCGTCCAGCCGGTGACGATCCGCTACCGGCTGGCGGACGGACGGCCGACCAGCGTGCCCGCCTTCGTCGGCGACGACGGACTGCTCACCTCGCTCGCCCGGGTGGTCGCGGTGCGCGGGCTGGTCGCCGACGTGACGTTCCTGCCGCCGATTCCGCCGCCCGCGCCGCAGGCCACCCGGGCGGGGGCGCGCCGGGAGCTGGCCCGCACGGCGCAGGCGGCGGTCGAGGGCATCCGCTGACGCGGCGTCGGGTGGCGTCGGCAGGCGGACCGGTCGGACCGATCAGGTCGGCCGGACCGGTCAGGTCCGTCGGACCGTCCGGGCCTCGGCCAGCGGCTCCGGGCCGGGGTCCGGGTCGAGGACGGGGCCAGGGCCGGAGTCCGGTCCGAGGTCGGAGTCCGGGCCGGGGCCGGGGCCGGGGTCCGACGCGGAGTCGGGGGCCGATTCCGGGAGGCCGGTGCCGCCCTGGGCGAGCGGGCGGGCCCGGCCCAGCAGGACGGCGACCAGGACGGCGGTGACGGCGAGCGCGGCCGCACCGCAGCGCGCCGCCAGGTGGAGGCCCTCGATGAAGGCCCCGTCCACCACGTCCCGGACCGGGCCGGGCAGCGCGGCGGCCGCGCCGCCACCGCCGTGCCCCGCCCCGGCAGGCGCGTCCGCGATCGAGCCGACGGCGTCCGGCGGCACACCGAGCCGGTGCAGGGCGGCGGTCAGGCTGCCGGTCATCCGGTTGGTCAGCACGGCGCCGAGCACCGCGATCCCGAGGACGCCGCCCAGCTCGCGCAGGGTGTTGATGCTCGCCGAGGCCATCCCGGTCTGCGCCGGGGAGACCCGCTGGAGCACCGCGATCGACACCGGGGTGAAGGTCATCCCCATCCCGAGGCCCATCGCGAACAGGGTCCACAGGTACTCGACGTAGTGGGCGTGCCCGCCGTAGAGGGACAGCCCGCCGAGGCCCGCCGCGCACAGTGCGAGACCGAGCACCAACGGCAGCCGGGGCCCGTACCGCGAGGTCAGCCGGCCGGAGAGCGGCGCGGCGACGACGATCATCGCGGTCATCGGCAGCCCGGCGTAGCCGGCGTCGGACGGGGACCAGCCGAGCGGGCCCTGCATCAGCAGCGGCAGGAAGAAGAGCGCGCCGAAGATCCCGAAGCTGACCATGAAGCCGCTGAGCAGCGCGCCGCCGAGGACGCCGTCGCGGAACAGCCGCAGCTCCAGCATCGGTTCGGCGAGCCGCAGTTCGAGCACCAGGAAGGCGGCCAGCAGCACGAGCGCCGCGGCGCCGCAGAGGAGCACCCGGGTGTCCGTCCAGCCACGGGTCGGCCCCTCGATCAGCGCGTAGACCAGCAGGCCGAGGCCCGCGGCGGAGAGGACGAGGCCGCCGAGGTCGATCCGCCGGGCGCGCGGGGGGATGTCCGGGAGCACCCGGGCGGCGAGCACCAGTCCGGCCATGCCGATCGGCACGTTGATCCAGAACACGCTGGCCCACCCGAGGTGCTCGACCATCGGCCCGCCGACCACCGGACCGATCGACAGACCCAGCGCGGAGACCCCGGACCAGAGGCCGATCGCCTTGGCGCGCTCGCGCTCGTCGGTGAAGACGTGGCGCAGCAGGGCGAGACTGCCCGGGGTGAGCAGCGCGGCCCCGACGCCTTGCAGCATCCGGGCGCCGACCAGCAGGCCGATCGTTCCGGCGAGCGCGGCGAGCGCGGAACCGACCGTGAACAGCGCGAGGCCGAGCCGGAACATCCGGGTGCGGCCGTACCGGTCGCCGAGCGCGCCGCCGGTCAGCACGAACCCGGCGTAGACGAGGCTGTAGCCCTCTGCGACCCATTGCAGGCCGCTGATCCCGGCGTCCAGGTCCTGGCCGATGCGGGGCAGGGCGTTGTTGACGATGACGTTGTCCAGCATGGACATGAACATGGTGACGCAGAGCGTCAGTAGCGCGAGCCGTTTGCGCCGGGTGCTCGACTCCTGCATGGGAACCCTCCCGATTCCTGGCCCCTAACGGCGTTAGGGAATGGTGCGGCACGCACAGAGTGCCCCTAACGGTGTTAGATTGCAAGCGGGATCTCGCGAAGGGCACTGGCCACGGACAGTCGCCACGGGACTCGCGACCGGATGAGACCGCTGGAGGCGACCGCACAGCCATGCCGGAGAACGACGACAAGACACCGCCGCTGACCAGGGACGCGCTGACCCAGGCCGCACTGCGGGTACTGGAACGGGACGGCCTCGACGGGCTGTCGATGCGCAAGGTCGCCGCCGAGGTCGGCGTCAAGGCGGCCTCGCTGTACTGGCACGTCCGCAACAAGCAGGAACTGCTCGACCTGCTCACCGACGCGGTGATGGCCTCGGCCGAACCCCCGCCGCGCGAGGGCGGGTGGCGCGAGCAGTTCCACGCCTACTGCTGGCGCTACCGCCGACTGCTGCTCGACAAGCGCGACGCCGCCAAGGTCGTCTCGGGCCGCCTCTCCCCCGGTCCCCACCTGCTCGGCCTGATGGAGGACCAGCTCGACCGGCTCCGCGCGGCCGGCTTCTCCGACGCCGACGCCGCCATGGCCACCTACCTGCTGGGCGCCTTCGTCCAGGGGTTCGTCCTCCAGGAACAGTCCCCGATCTCGGCCGCCGAAGTCCTCGGCACCAGCCGCCGGGACATCGCCGACGCCACCGGCGACCGCTTCCGCGCCCTGCCCGTCGACACCTTCCCCAACCTCGTCGCCCTGGCCGACGACCTCACCGAACCCGACATGGACACCCGCTTCGAGTTCTGCGTGCAACGCGTCCTCGACGGGCTCGCGACCCTGCTGCCCGCCGAGCAGCGCTGACCCCACCACGGCGGGCCCGGCCGGCCGCTCCCCTGCCCCGGGCCCGCCGAAAATCCGCGGCCCGGCCTGCCCGCGCCCGCTAGGGTCTGTCCGGCCGCACGTCCACGGAGGAGTTCCGCGATGCCCGAACTGCACCCCCACCACGAGCCCTACGCACAAGGCCTGCTGGACGTCGGAGACGGTCAGCGGATGCACTGGAACGCGTCCGGCAACCCGGCGGGCAAACCCGCCGCGATCGTGCACGGCGGGCCCGGCTCCGGCCACCGGCCGGGCACCCGGCGGTACTTCGACCCCGAGCGGTACCACGTGGTCCAGTTCGACCAGCGCGGCTGCGGACAGAGCCTGCCGCACGCCGCCGACCCGACGACCGGGCTGGAGCACAACACCACCGAGCGGCTGATCGCGGACATGGAGCGGCTGCGCGAACACCTCGGCATCGAGAAGTGGCTGCTGTACGGCGGCTCCTGGGGCTCGACGCTGATCCTCGCCTATGCCCAGGCCCACCCCGAGCGGGTCTCCGAGATCGTGCTCTGCGGCGTCACCACGACCCGCCCCGAGGAGACCGACTGGCTCTACCGGGGCGTCGCCCGCTTCCTGCCCGGCCCGTGGGAGGAGTTCCGGAACTTCCTGCCGGCCGCCGACCGCGACGGCGACCTGGTGGCCGCCTACAGCCGGCTGCTCAACAGCCAGGACGAGACCGTCCGGCGGGCCGCCGCGAACGCCTGGGCCACCTGGGAGGACGCCGTCATCGCGCACGAGGCGCTGGGCAAGCCGAACGCCTACAGCGACCGCCCCACCGACGCGCTGATGGCGTTCACCCGGATCACCGCGCACTACTTCGCGCACCACGCGTTCCTGGCCGACGGCCAACTGCTGCGCGACGCCGGGCGGCTGGCCGGCATCCCGGGCGAGCTGATCCACGGCCGACTGGACCTCGGCTCGCCGCTGGACACCGCGTGGCGGCTGGTCCAGGCATGGCCGGAGGCCCAACTGACCGTCATCGACGAGTCCGGGCACACCGGGAGTCCGGCGATGACGGCGGCGGTCCTCGCCGCGATCGAGCGGTTCGCCTGACCGGTCCGCCCGGCCGGTCCGCTCGTCCAGCCCGCCCGGCCGGTTCGTCCGGCCGGTTCGTCCGGCCGGTTCGTCCACGGGCGGACGGTTCGAGCGGACGACCGGTTCGCGCGGACAGCCGGTTCGCGCGAACGGCCTCCGCCTACGATACGAAGCATGATCGCCTATGTCCCAGCAGCCCTGTTCTTCCTGTTGTTCGGAATCGGGGTACTACGCGACCGCCGCCAGTTCAGCAATGCCGTCCTGCTCGGCATCGCCGTCTCCCTGCTCGCCCTCGCCCTGCTCACCGAGCTGCGCAAGGCGCCCACGCTGGTGATGGAACTGGCGGCGGTGGCGATCATCCTGCTGCCCGCCCTCGGCACGGCGGCCCTGGTCTGGTTCCTGATCGCCAACGGCCTGACCATGATCCGCAAGGAGGGCAGACGGCCCGCCAACCTGCTGTCCCTCCTCGCCGGGCTGGGCATCCTCGCCGTCATCGCGCTGCTGCTCGCCGCTCTGGCCACCCGCTCACCCCGGCTGGGCGTCCTGGCCGGCACCGCCGTCCTGGTGGTCGGCTACATCTCCTTCCTGTTCGTCTGCTTCGTCGGCTACGCGTTCCTCTACGGCCGCCACCGGCCGCGCCGGAACGTGGACTTCGTGGTCGTCCTCGGCTCCGGCCTGATCGGCGGCGAGCGCGTCCCGCCGCTGCTGGCCAGCCGGCTCGACCGGGGCCGGGAGGTGTACGACAAGCAGGCCGCGCGCGGCAACCCGCCGGTGCTGATCACCTCCGGCGGCCAGGGCCCGGACGAGAAGCTGCCGGAGTCCCACGCGATGGCCGACTACCTGACCGGGCGCGGCTTCCCGGCCGAACACATCGAGCGCGAGGACCGCTCCCGCACCACCGAGGAGAACCTGCTCTTCAGCAAGGCCATCATGGAGCAGGCCAAGCCCGACTACCGCTGTGTCGTGGTCACCAACAACTTCCACGCCTTCCGGGCGGCGCTCACCGCCCGGAAGACCGGCGTCAACGGGCAGGTGTTCGGCTCGCCGACCGCCGCGTACTACTGGCCGAGCGCGACGATCCGCGAGTTCGCCGCCGTCTTCCTCTCCCACAAGCTGGTCAACTTCGGGATCTGCGGCCTCCTCGCGCTCTGCGGGCTGCTCGCGGCCCTCTGACCAACGGCATCCCCCCGACCCCCCGGCCGACAGGACCCCGGTGCCGCTCACTACCGGCCCGGGGCCTCCACCGGTTCGGGCACCCCGCTGCGGAGGACCCTGTCGACGCGTGCGACGTCGAGGGCACGCTCCCAGCGGGCGACGACGAGGGTGGCGACGCCGTTGCCGGCGAGGTTGGTCAACGCGCGGCACTCCGACATGAACTTGTCGATCCCGAAGATCAGCATGACGCCGGCCGCAGGTACCGTGCCGACCGTGGAGAGGGTGGCGGCCAGGGCGATGAACCCTGCGCCGGTGACTCCTCCGGATCCCTTGGAGGTGAGGATCATGACGGCGAGGAGGCCGAGTTGCCGGGTGAGGGTGAGCTCGGTGTCGGTCGCCTGCGCGATGTACAGGGTGGCCAGGGAGAGGTAGATGGAGCTGCCGTCGAGGTTGAAGGAGTAGCCCGTCGGTACGGTCAGGCCGACGATGTCGCGGCGTACACCCAGCCCTTCGAGCTTGGCCATCAACCGGGGCAGCGCGCTCTCGGAGGAGGAGGTGCCCAGGACGATCAGGAATTCCTCGCGCAGGTAGTGCAGCAACCGAAACACGTTGACCTTGAGCAGGGCCAGCACGCCGCCGAGGACGACGACGACGAAGAAGAGCGAGGTGCCGTAGAAGAGTCCGATGAGCCGCCCCAGGCCCGTGAGGGTGGAGATGCCGTACTTGCCGACGGTGAAGGCCATCGCACCGAAGGCGCCGACGGGTGCGGCCAGCATGATGTAGCGGAGGACCTTGAACACGACCGCACTGAGCCGGTTGACGCCTTCGACGATCGGCGCCCCAACGGCTCCCACGGATTTGAGGGCGACACCGAAGAGCACCGCGAAGAAGATGACCTGAAGGATGTTGCCGTCGGCGAAGGCCCCCACGACGCTGGACGGCACGAGGCCGGTGAGGAAGTCCCACCAGCTCTGGTGCGCGCCGTCCTTGACGTACCGGGCGGCGTCCCCCGAGAGGTGCAGGTCGCCGGGGTGGACGTGCACTCCGCCGCCGGGCTGGAACAGGTTGACGGCAACGAGTCCGACGGCGAGGGCGACCAGGGTTCCGACCTGGAAGTAGACGAGGGACTTGAGGCCGACCCTGCCGACACGGCGCAGGCTGTCCACGCCTCCGATGCCGGCCACGATCGTCAGGAAGACGATCGGGGTGATGAGCATCTTGACGGCCGACACGAAGGTGGTGCCGACCGGCTCCAGGGCGATGCCGGTACGCGGCCAGAGCCAACCCGTCAGGACACCGCAGCCGATGGCCGTCAGCACCCAGAAGTACAGCTGCCTGTACCACGGTTCGGACACCGGGGCGCCGGAGGAAGCGATGCTGCCGGGAGGCGCGGTTGCTGTCATGGCGTTTCTCCTCGTCGAGGAACCTGGATGCAGCCGGAGGCGGGAGTGACCTTCCGAGCGCGGAAGCCGGTGACAGCGCGCGGCTCGGCGGCGAGCGACCGGGGACGGCCCTACGACCGGGGTGGAACCGGCGCCCCACTGCGGGCAGGCCGGAGCGGCGTCGTCAGCCCGCCGCCCCCGCCCGGCCCGAAACCCCGGCCGGGGGTGTGCCGGTCAGAGCAGTTCGAGGAGTTTCTCCGTGAACTCGGTGGTCGTGGCGCTGCCGCCCAGGTCCGGGGTGCGCTCGTCGGTCGTGGCGAAGACCGCGGCGATGGCGTCGGTGACGTCCCGGGCCGCCTCGGGATGGCCGAGGTGGTCGAGCATCATGGCCGCCGACCAGATCGAGCCGACGGGGTTGGCGACGTTCCGACCGGCGATGTCGGGAGCGGAGCCGTGGACCGGCTCGAACATGGAGGGGAAGTCCCGCTCGAGGTTGAGGTTGGCGGCCGGTGCGATGCCGATGGAGCCCGCCACCGCTGCGGCCAGGTCGCTGAGGATGTCACCGAACAGGTTGGAGGCGACCACCACGTCGAAGCGGGCCGGTGCGAGGACCAACTTGGCGGCCAGCGCGTCGATGTGCTCCTGGTCCCAGGCGACCTCGGGGTGGGCGGCGCCGCGCTCGGCGACCAGCTCGTCCCAGAAGGGCAGGGTGTGCACGATGCCGTTGGACTTGGTGGCCGAAGTGAGCCTGCCGCCGCGCCGAGCAGCCAGCCCGAAGGCGTAGTCGAGGACGCGGGTCACCCCTGCGCGGGTGAACACCGCCTCCTGAACGGCCATCTCCTCGGGGAACCCCCGGTTCAGCCGACCGCCGATCTCGCTGTACTCGCCCTCCACGTTCTCGCGCACGACGACGAGCTCCACCTCGCCCGCCACCGCGCCGCGCATCGGGCTCTCGACGCCCTCGAACACCCGGACCGGCCGCAGGTTGACGTACTGCCGGAAGCCGCGCCGGATCGGGATCAGCAGCCCCCACAGCGAGACGTGATCCGGCACACCGGGGTGGCCGACCGCACCGAGCAGGATCGCGTCCTTGTCGCGGAGCTGGTCGAGGCCGTCCACCGGCATCATCGCGCCCTCACGGACGTAGCGCTCGCAGGACCAGTCGTACGAGGTGTAGGAGAAGCCGATGCCGTGGCGGGCACCGACCGCCTCCAGGACCTGCCGGGCGGAGGGCAGGACCTCGGCCCCGATTCCGTCCCCGGGAATCAGGGCGATGTGGTGATGAGTCATGTGCCGATTGCAGCAATCGAGCCACCGCACCGTCCAAGACGCTCTGTCGATCTGCCTGATAAGGCCTCCTTATCAGTGCTTGACGGCATCGAGCGCGCAGGACACGAAGGCGCGCGCGGCCGGGGACTGTTCGGCGCGCCGACCGACGAGCACGATCCGCAAGGTCGTCCTCGGCTCGATGTCCAGGACCAATGCGCCCGCCTGTTCGGCCGCGGTGCGCCAGGACTCGGTGACCACCGCGAGCCCGACCCCCGCGAGCACGAGAGGGAGGATCGCCACCCGGTGCTCGGTCTCCGCCGCGATGGCGAACCCGATGCCCCGTTCGCGCAGGCCGTCGACGTACGCGCGCATCCCCGTGCCCCGCTGCCCGACGATCAACCGCTGCCCGGCCAGTTCCTCACACTGGACGGACGTACCCTCGCGGAACGGTCCACCCGGAGGGGTGACCAGGACGAAGCGCTGTTCCCCGACGTCATGGGAGACCACCTCCTTGTCGCTGAGCGGCCCTTCCGTGGCGAGCAGCCCCAACTCGGCGGCTCCGGTGCGCACCATGTCGATGACGTCGCGCGAGGTGAAGGCGGCCCGGATGTTCGCCGACACCCCGGGGTACCGGCGGCTGAACGCCCGGATCATCGTCGTCAACGGCTCGATCGCCTGGGACGGCATCGCCGCGATGTCCAGTCGCCCGTCCCGCAACTCGTGCACGGCCAGCACGCTGGCGCGGGCCAGCTCCAGACTGCGTACGGCGACCCTGGCCGGCTCGATCAGCGCCGTCCCCGCCTCGGTGAGCACCGCCCGGCGGCCGATCCGGTGGAACAGGCTCCCGCCCACGTCCCGTTCCAACGCCTGCACGGCCTGCGACAGCGCGGGCTGCGAGAGGTAGAGGGCTGCGGCGGCCCGGTTGAAACCCCCGTGGTCCACGATCGCGAGGAAGTATTCCAGCTGCCGGATGTCCATGCCCCATCCTCCCCTCACGGCGTGGTGGCACCTCGGGAGCACGCGCGAAGCGGCCGCCCACCCGCCCGGGCCCGCTGAACAGCAGCCGCCCCCGGGCCCTGGCCGCCGTGGCGACCGGGGCCCGGCCGCACCTTCAGCCGAACCTCAGCCCAGGCCTCAGCTCAGGCCTGCGACCAGGCCACCGGTCTGGCCATCACGTCAGGCCGCCGGGCGGGGCGCCAGGATCGCGCAGGTGGTGGTGGCGTGCGCGTAGAGCTTGCCGTTCTCCACCCCGACCACCCGCGCCTCGGCCGTCGCCATCGTCCGGCCCAGATGCAGCACCAGCCCCTCGCAGCGCAACAGCCCCGAGTCGGCGAACAGTGGGCGCAGCATGTGGACGTTCAACTGCGTGGTGGTATAGCCGATCCCGGCGGGTAGCCGGCTCAGCACCGCGCAACCGAGCGCCGAGTCGAGCAGGGTGGCGAGGTAGCCGCCGTGCACGGTGTTCATCGGGTTGTAGAGGTGGTCGCCGAGTTCGCCCTCGAACACCGCCGTACCCGGCTTCACCTCGGTCAGGTGGAACCCCAGAGTGCTGCAGATCGCGGGCTCCTGGATCCGGCCCGCGAGGATCTCGTGCAGGATCTCCTCTCCGCTCAGGTGCGGGAAGGCGGAGATCGGCGGCCCTGCCGTCCAGGTGTGCGTCCTGGTCCGGGGCACCTGGCCCTCCAGGGGCTGTCGGCCTTCAAGTGATTGCCGGCCTTCAAGGAGCTCCTGGCCCTCCGGGGACGTCGCGCCGCCGGGGTCTGCCTCATTCGTCGTCATGGGATCAACCTGCCCTGTTCGCGCACGCCCCTCAAGTGCCTTCCGGCGTACGGCCGGCGCGCGGCCCCCGGCATCGGACCATGGCGGTCCACGCCATGGCGGCGCGGTGGACCTCGGGTGGCCGTCACATGGCACCGGGGCGCGGGGCGCGCCACGCTGCACGGCAACCGCCCCCACTCCTCCCCCACCCAGGAGCCCCCATGCCCCTCCGTCCTGCCGCCGCCGCGTTGCTGACGGCCGCCGCGCTCGCGATCGGCACCGCCGCACCCGTACCCGTACCCGCACCCGCACCCGCACCCGCACCCGCACCCGCACCGACTGTGGCTCCGGCCACGGCCGACACCGTGAGCGGGACCTTCCAGCAGGTCACCGGATTCGGCGCCAATCCGGGAAACCTCGCGATGTACTCCTACACCCCCGCCGGACTGCCGAGTGGCGCGCCGCTGGTGGTCGCACTGCACGGCTGCCTGCAGACCGCCAACGACTACTACCGCAACTCCGGTTGGACGACCTTCGCCGACCGGTACGGCTTCGCGGTCGTCTTCCCGCAGACCAGCAGTGCCAACAACAGCCTCTCCTGCTTCAGCTGGTTCGACGCGACCAAGGACTCCCGGGGCGTCGGCGAGGCCGAGTCGGTGGTCGAGATGGTCACCAAGGCCAAGGCTCTGTACGGCTCGGACGACCGGCGGGTGTTCGTCACCGGGCTGTCGGCCGGCGGCGGGATGGCCTCCGACCTGCTGGCCGACTACCCGGACGTGTTCGCCGGCGGGGCGATCGACTCCGGCCTCCCGGCCCAGTGCGCGACCACCCAGGGCGCCGCCTCCGGCTGCCAGAACTCCGACCAGGGGCTCACCCCGGCCCAGTGGGGCGACAAGGTCCGGGCCGCGTACCCGGGCTACGCCGGGCCCTGGCCCCGGGTGGCGATCTGGCAGGGCAGCGCGGACACCGTGGTCAGGCCGGTGAACGCGACGGAGCTGCGCGACCAGTGGACCGACGTCCAGGGTGTCGGCCAGCGCCCGACCAGCACCCGGAGCCTGCCGGGCGGCACCACCGAGGAGGTCTACGCCGACACGGGCGGGCGGCCCGCCGTGGCGCTGTTCACCGTCGCCGGGATGGGCCACGGCCTGGCCGTCAACCCCGGCTCCGCAGCCGACCAGTGCGGGGCCACCGGCAGCTACTTCCTCAACACGATCTGCTCCAGCTACTACACCGCGCAGTTCTGGGGCCTCGACGGCGGCACGGGGCCCACCAACCCCGGTCTGCCCGCCCCGACCGGGCTGACCGCGACGCCGACGGGCCAGGGCTCGATCGCCCTCGCCTGGCAGGCCGTCAGCGGGGCCGCCTCCTACCAGGTCTACCGGAACGGCGCGATGGCGGGCAGTGCCACCGGCCCGTCCTTCACCGACACCGGGCTCGCCCCCGGCACGTCGTACGGCTACACCGTGGCGGCGGTCGACCCGTCGGGCGCCGTGGGCACCCGATCGGCGGCGGTGACGGCGACCACCGGCGGCGGCGCCGCGCAGTGCTTCACCGACAGCAACTACAACCAGGTCCGGGCCGGGCGGGCCACCCAGAGCGGCGGCCTGACCTACGCGCTCGGCTCGGGCCAGAGCATGGGCCTCTGGAACACCTTCGTGACGCACACCCTGAAGCAGACCGGCCCGGGCTACTTCGTGCTCGCCGACGGCCAGTGCTGAGCGGGCGAAACCCGACCTCCGGCTCATCCGTCCCCCTCTCCTTGGCGCAGCCCCGCCCCTCCTGCGCGCAGCCCGGCGAACAGGTCGGTCTCGGGCCCCTCGCCCTCGTCCTCCCCCTCGCCCTCGTCCGGCACCAGGCTCCGGGCGAGGTGGTAGTCCTCCGTCGGCCAGACCTCGCGCTCGATGTCCCGCGGGTGGGCCATGAACGCGACCCCGGGCTCGATCTGGGTGGCGTGCGCCAGCAGTGCCGCGTCCCGTACGGCGAACTGCTCGGCGCACGCGATCCGGGTGGTGGTGGCGAGGGCGGGCGGGGTGTCCGGCCAGTCCGCGAGCAGTGCGCCCATGTCCGAGGGGACGCCCCGCTCCGTCATCGCGTCGTGCAGGGTCTGGAACCAGGCTCTGGAGAGCGCCAGGTGGTAGTAGAGCTTCGCCGCCTGCCAGGGTTCCCCCACCTCGGGGTGGCGGCCCGGGTCGGCGGCGGCCTCGAAGGCCTCGACCGTGACCTGGTGGGTCATCACGTGGTCGGGGTGCGGATACCCCCCGGTCTCGTCGTAGGTGACCACCACGTGCGGACGGAACTCCCGGATCAGGGCGACCAGCGGCGCCGCCGCGGCCGCCACGGGCTGGGCGGCGAAGCAGCCCGCCGGCAGCGGTTCGCCCGGGCCCGGCATCCCCGAGTCCACGAAGCCGAGGAACTGCTGGCGCACGCCGAGGATGCCCCGGGCGACCGCCATCTCCTCGCTCCGGATCCGGGCGAGGTCCACCCGGACCTCGGGGCGGTCCATCGCCGGGTTGAGCACCGAGCCGCGCTCGCCGCCGGTACAGGTCGCGACCAGGACGTCCACCCCCTCGGCCGCGTACCGCGCGAGGGTGGCAGCGCCCTTGCTGGACTCGTCGTCGGGGTGGGCGTGGACGCTGAGCAGACGGAGCCGCCCGGCGCGGTGGGTGAACACGGCGCCTCCGTACGTGGCCGATGTGGTCATGCGCCCTCCCCTGGTCGTCCGTCCAGCGGCCGCTCCGACCGCCCGGAAGAAACTTAGGACGAACCCAGCGATTAGGTCAAGCCTAATTTCTGGGTCCGACCCAGCGAACTGCGCTACGCTGCCCCCATGACGGAACCCACGCCGGAAACCGTGACGGAACCCGTGACCGAACCCACGCCGGGGCCCACGCCGGGGCCCGGGGCCACCCCGACCCTGCGCGAGCTCAACAAGCGTCGTACCCGCGAGGCGATCTCGCACGCCGCGACCAGGCTCTTCATCGACCAGGGCTTCGACCGCACCACCATCGCCGAGGTCGCCACGGCCGCCGGGGTCGCCAAGATGACCGTCACCAACCACTTCCCGCGCAAGGAGGACCTCCTCCTCGACCTGCACGAGGAGATCGTCGGCCGGCTCGCCAGGGCGGTCGCCGAGCGTGCGCCCGGCGAGTCCGCCCTCGCCGCGCTGCGCCGCGACTGCCTGGCCGGCCTCGACCGGCACGATCCACGGCTCGGCTTCTCCGGCCCGGCGTTCGCCCGCACCGTCGCCGACAGCCCCGCCCTGGTCGCCCGGATCCGCGAGCTGCACGAGCAGAGCGAGGCCGCCCTGGCCGGGGCCCTGGCCGAGGCCACCCGCCCCACGACAACCGGCACTCCGCCCGACGCATCACCCGAAACGCCGGTCAGCACAGCGGCCGGCCCGCCGGTCGACTTCGAGAGCCGGGTGGCCGCCGGGCTGCTCGCCGCCGTCGACCGCACGGTGTTCACCGAAGTGTTCCGCCGGCTGCTGGCCGGCGACGAGGCCGCCGCCATCACGGCGGCGGTGCGCCCCTCGGCCGTCCGGGCCTTCGACCGACTGGAGGGCGCCCTGGGCACCTTCGCCGTCCGGCCGGGCTCCTGACCTGCGGCGCGAGGCGCCCGCCCAATGGAGAGCCCTTGACGAAAGGTTGACCTGCTCACGGCAGAAGGTTGACGACCGCCGCCCCTATCGTCGGCCCATGCCCTCACAGCCCATCAGGCCCACCACCCTGCCGGTCCTGCCCTACCGCAAGCCCACCCGAGGCCGGGACTACTGGGTCCTGGACAACGTCCTCCCCGACCCGGACGCCGTCCGCGAGCGCTGTCTGGCCCGCGGCGACTGGACCGAAGGCTACCCGTACCGCCCCGAGACCTGGCCGGGCCTGCGCACCATGCCCGGACTGGAGCCCGACGAGCTGGCCCGGGTGGAGGCCCTGGTCCGCAAGGCCACCGGCGCTTCCCGGCTCTGGGTGCAGAGCACCCCGGGCGGCGGCACGCTCAACCACAACTGCGTCCAGGTCGTCGGCGCCGGGGAGTCGGAGTCCCGCCCGCACACAGACTCCCGCGCGCTGTGCCGCTACGCCGCCGTGCTCTACCTCAGCCCGGGCGCGCCGAAGGACGCCGGCACCAGCTTCTACCGCCAGCAGTTCCCCGGCGGACGCCTCGGCGGGAACCTCGTCAACGCGCCGCACAACAACCTGGTCGAGGCGCTCGGCACCCGCCACGTGCCCGCCGACCACTTCACCGAGGACGTCCGCGTCCCCAACCGCTACAACCAACTGCTCCTCTACCACGCCAACCTCATGCACAGCGCGACCTCCTACTACGGCGCCGAGCTGCCGGAACGTCGGATGACGGCCGTCTTCTTCTGGATGGCCTGACGGGCCGACAGCACGCCCTGCCGCCGGACGCGGCCGCCGCGCGCGCTCCCCGGAACCGCCGAGGACTCACCGCCCCCTTGACCCGGGCCCACCCGCACCCGCGAAAGTGGCAGGGGCGGGCCGCGCCACGGCGGCCGCAGCGGAGAGGGGACCACCCGTGAACGCACCCTGCCTCATCCTCGACATCGGCGGCGTCCTGGAGTACACGCCGAGGACGGGCTGGCCGGAGCGCTGGGAGCGCCGGTTGGAGCTGCCGCCGCACGCGATCGACGAGCGGCTGCGGGACGTCTGGCAGGCCGGCGCGATCGGCGGCATCACCGAACCGGAGGTGCGCGAGCAGGTCGCCGCCCGGTTGCACCTGGGCCCGGCCCAGGTCGAGGCCTTCATGGCCGACCTCTGGGAGGAGTACCTGGGCACGCCGAACGAGGAGCTCATCGCCCACGTGCGCGGACTGCGCGGGCGGGCCCGGCTCGGCATCCTCAGCAACAGCTTCGTCGGCGCCCGCGAACGCGAGGTCCCGCTCTACCGGTTCGACGAGCTGGTGGAACACATCGTCTACTCGCACGAGATCGGGACCGGCAAGCCCGACCCGCGTGCCTACGAGATCACCTGCGCCGCCCTGGGCGTCAGCCCGGCCGACTGCCTCTTCGTCGACGACCACGCGCCCAACGTCGAAGCCGCCCGGGCCGTGGGCATGCAGGCCCACCTGTTCGAGGACAACGCACCCGCCATCGCCCGCATCGCCCGTCACCTCGACGGCGGCAACGGCGACGCCCTTTGACGGGCTGAGCACCCGCTCCGCACGTGGAGGGCATCACGAGTACACCGGCCGCTCCCACCGCACCCGGCCCGGCGTCCGCCATGGCTCCGCCACGTCCGAGGGCCCGGAGACCGCCACCCTGCGCGGCCGCGCGCCGATTGGCGACCGCCATGTCCGGGGACGCTGGCCGCATGGACCAGGACGCCCTGCCGCCGACCGAGACGATCCGCTCCGACTGGGCCGGGATCGACCAGCTGCCGACCACCGACCTGCTCCGCCTGATGAACGCCGAGGACCGCACCGTCCCCGCCGCGGTGGCCGGGGAGTTGGTCCGGATCGCCGCCGCGGTGGACGCCACGGCGGCACGGATGGCGGCCGGCGGGCGGCTGGTCTACGCCGGGGCGGGGTCCGCCGGGCGGCTCGGGGTGCTGGACGCCGCCGAGTGCCCGCCGACCTTCGGCACCGATCCGGGCCTGGTGGTGGGCCTGATCGCGGGGGGCGGGACCGCCGTGACCGGCGCCGTCGAGGGCGCCGAGGACCGCCCGGAGCTGGCGGCGGCCGGCCTGGCCGCGCTCCGGCTCACCCCGGCCGACACCGTGGTGGGCGTCTCCGCCTCCGGCCGCACGCCGTACACGGTGGCGGCCGTCCGGACCGCACGGGCGGCCGGGGCGCTAACGGTCGCGGTGGCGTGCAACCGGGGCTCGGCGCTGGTGGCGGCAGCCGAGCTGGGGATCGAGGTGGAGGTCGGCCCGGAGGTACTGGCGGGCTCGACCAGGCTGAAGGCGGGCACGGCGCAGAAGCTGGTGCTCAACATGCTGTCGACGGCCGTCATGGTCCGGCTCGGCCGGACGTACGGCAATCTGATGGTCGACGTCCGGGCCACCAACGCCAAGCTCCGCACACGGGCCCACCGGATCGTCACGGAGGCCACCGGCGCCGACGAGGCGGCGGTCCACCGCGCGCTCGCCGCCACCGGAGGCCGGGCCAAGGACGCGATCCTGGTCCTGCTCGCGGACGTGGACGCGCCGACCGCCGCCCGACAGCTCGCCGCCTCCGGCGGGCGGCTGCGCGAGGCGCTGCACGCCCACCGTCGCTAGGCCCTGTCCGGCCGATCCTGCCGGGCCCGCCTGCCCGACGACCTGCCCACATCAAGGGTGGCCCTGCCGGTCACGCGAGCCCATCCGTCCCGAGCGCCTCGCGCGCGATCTCGGCCCGGAAGCCCTCGATCAGGACCCGCAGCCCGTACTCGAAGTCGGCGTCGTGGTCGGTCATGCGCAGCACGTCGGCCGCCTCGCGCAGCAGCGGGAGGTCGCGCAGGGCCTCGTCCGGGAAGGGCGGCCGGGCGCGGTCGGCGGCGTCCTGTCGCCAGGCCTGTTCCTCGGTGACCCAGCCCATGATGTAGCGGTCGATGGTGAGCAGCAGCCGCAGCGCGGTGCGGGGCCGCAGGCCGGCCTGCCGGAGGGCATCCAACTGGGCTTCGACGGCGGGCAGTTCGTCCTCGGTGGGCAGCGTTCCGGCGTGCACCCGGGCGCCGTCGCGGTAGGCGAGCAGGGCGTGGCGCTTGGCGCGGGCGTCGGCGGCGAGCCAGTCCGGCCAGTGCTCGGGATCCGGGCTGCGGTCGACCGGGAGGGCCTCGGCGAGCATCGCCTCGGCCATCAGGTCGAGCAGTTCCCGCTTGTTCTTGAAGTGCCAGTACAACGCGGGTGACTGGACGCCGAGTTCGCGGGCCAGCCGCCGGGTGGTCAGGCCGTCGATGCCCTCCTCGTCGAGTACGCGCAGCGCGGTGCGCACCACCTCGTCGCGTTGCAGCGCCACCGCCGGCCACCTCTCCGTTATCCGCTTGCCCACTCCACCTTATCGCCGCTAAGTTCCGAGCTGGAATTTATCAGCGATAAGGAGAGTCGTCGCGATCGACGGCCCGAAGGGACCACCACCCCATGACCTCAGGAACGGACCGCCCCAGGTCCCGACTGCTGCCGAACACCGCGCCCTGGCGGTCCTCCCGCGACTTCCGCCTCACCTGGACGGCCGGCACCGTCACCCTGCTCGGCTCCGTCCTCACCATGACGGCGATCCCGCTCCAGATCGCCGACCTCACCGGCTCACCGCTGGCCGTGGGCGCGGTCGGCGCCGTCGAACTCCTGCCGACCATCGTGTTCGGCCTCTACGGCGGCGTCCTCGCAGACCGTGCCGACCGCCGAACCGTCGCCCTGGTCACCGAACTCGCACTCGCCGCACTGAGCGCCCTGCTGCTCGCCAACGCGCTGCTCGGCACCCCCGCGCTCTGGCCGCTGTACGCGGCCGCCGGGCTGGCAGCGGCACTGCAGGGCCTTCAGCAGCCCTCGGCGGAGGCGATGATCCCCCGGCTGGTGCCGCCCGACCAGCTGGTCGCGGCGGGCAACCTGCTCTCGCTGCGCTGGAGCATCGCCGGACTGGCCGGCCCGGCCGCCGCCGGGGTGCTGATCGCCACGGCCGGCGTCCCGGCCGCCTACCTGGTCGACCTCGGCACCTTCCTGGTCTCGATCGCCCTGCTCACCCGGGTCCGGCCCGTCCCCTCGCAGCGGGACGCCGAGGCACCGAGGCTGCGGGAGTTCGTCGACGGCGCCCGGTACGCGGCCCGCCGCCCCGACCTTCTGGGCACCTACCTGGCGGATCTCGCGGCCACCGTCTGCGCCCTGCCGACCGCGCTGTTCCCCTTCCTCGCCCAGGAGTTGGACGCGGTGTGGGCGCTCGGCCTGCTCTACTCGGCCGCTGCGGCGGGCGGCCTGCTCGCGGCCGCCACCGGCGGCTGGACCGAGCGGGTGCACCGGCACGGCCGGCCGGTGCTGCTCTGCGCCGCCCTCGTCGGCGCGGCGACGGCCGCGGCCTCGATCGCCCCCGGCCTGTGGGCCGTCCTGCTCTGCCTGCTCGTCGCGGGCGGCGCCAACCAGATCGGCGACACCTTCCGCAGCGCGATCTGGAACCAGTCCATTCCGGACGAACTTCGGGGCCGCGCCGCCGGCCTGGAGATGCTGATCGGCTCCGCCGGCCCCGCCCTCGGGGACCTGCGGGCCGGCGGCCTCGCCGCCCGGCAGGGCATCCGCGTCGCGCTGCGCACCGGCGGACTGCTCTGCCTGGCCGGCACCGCCGCCCTGTCGGCCGCGCTCCCGGCGCTCTGGCGCTACGACCAGCGCGACCAGCTGAACCACCCCGACCAGCCCGGCCAACCCGGCCAACCCGGCCAACCCGGCCAACCCGGCCAACCCGACCAGCCCGCCCGGCCCGACCAGCAGTCCACGCCATGACCGCCCGCCCCGACAGCGGCGGACCGGGGCCCCGCCCCTCAGCCCCGGACGGGCACCGAGGCGTGCCGGGCGATCAACGCGCCGAGCCGGCCCGGGTCGCCGGTGCCGCGCTGGGGCAGCAGGACCAGCACGTGCGTCTGCTCGTCCCCGCCCAGCAGGACGAAGAGTTCGGGCGTCTCCAGGTAGTACGGAAGCTCCCGCCAGGCGAGTTCGGTGCTGGACACCGCGTTGGTGACGGTCACCCCGGCCTCGCCGAGGACGATCCGGAACTCGCCCTTGTCCGCCGCCATCCGCCGCACCTGACGCAGTTGCAGCCAGGGCAGTCCGACCACCAGCAGCAGCGCGACCGCGAGCATCACCAGGGCCGGCGGGCCCACCGTCCGGTCGGCGACCGAGGTCAGCACCGCGCCGGACGCGGCGCACGAGGCGATCAGGTACCTCGACCGCCGGGCCCGTCGACCCACCGCCGTGCCCCGGGCCCGGGCCGCGAAGGCCGCCCGGAAGTCCGCGGTCGTCGGCGTGTAGCGGACCTCGACCGACTCCTCCACCTGCTTGCCGCGCTCCACCCGAACCCCCTCCGACGCCTCTGCCGCCGGATGCTAGCAAAGACCGTCCGCACCCGATCCATCGCCCTCTCCCCCTCCTCGCGGTGACGCGATTCCGCCGCTCCCGGGCGGGCCTCGTTGACCTCGCGCCGCACCCGGCGGTTGGCTCACCACGAGCCGGCCGCCGGGGAGTTCGACGCGGACCGGCCCTACCCAGGGGAGGGACCTGATGACCCGCACACGTTCCGCACCACGCCTGCTCCGCGCGGCCGGCGCGCTGGCGGCGGCCGCGCTCGCCGCCGTCACGGTGGCGACGCCCGCCCGGGCGGACGCGCCGCACGGCCGCACCGAACGGGTGTCCGTCGGGCTCGGCCAGGCGCAGCCCGACGGCGCCTCGTACGCCGCCGGTCTGAGCGCCGACGGCCGCTTCGCCGTCTTCACCTCGAAGGCCGCCAACCTGGTTCCCGGCGATACCAACGGCAAGTCGGACGTCTTCGTCCGGGACCTGTGGACCGGCCGGACCGAACGCGTCAACACCGGCGCGAACGGCGTCCAGGCGGCCGACGACTCCTTCAACGCCACGATCAGCGGCGACGGCCGCTACGTGGCGTTCAGCTCCTACGCCACCAACCTCGCCCCTGGCGGGAACCTCGGCTTCGAGGACGTCTACGTCCACGACCGCCGGACGGGGACCACCGAGTTGGTGTCCACCGGCCACGACCCGGCCAAGCCGCAGACCGGCCGGCAGTCCAGCCACCCGTCGATCAGCCGGGACGGCCGGTACGTCGCCTATCAGTCCAACCGCTCCGACCTGGCCCCCGACACGGTCACCTGGACGGGCGGCAACATCTACGTCACCGACCGCTCGACGGGCGCGACCCGCCTGGTCAGCGTCGGCGCGGACGGCACCGAGGCGAACGCCTCCTCCGCCGAGCCGGTGATCAGCGGGGACGGCGGCTCGGTCGGCTTCATCTCCAAGGCCACCAACATCATCGGCCAGGACAAGCCCGGCGCCCTCGCCGCGAAGGCCGCCGCCGAGCTCGACGGCGTCTCCGACGAGGAGTTCGTCCGCGACTCCTTCCGGCACGACGACCAGCCGACGATCCTCAAGCCCCGCTTCTACCCCCTCTACGTCCGCGACCTCCGCGACGAGCAGAGCGTCCTGGTGAGCACCGACGGGGCGGGCGGCTATCGCGGGGCGGCCTCCCCGGCACTCAGCCAGGACGGCCGCTACGCCGTCTACTCGGCGCTGCTCCAGGACGGCAACGGCCCCCGGGGGCACCACTTCGAGGTGTACGTCCGCGACCTGGAGGAGGACACCGAGACCCTGGTCAGCGCCGGGCTCCCGGGGACGAAGACCACCGGCGAGTCCTACCACGGGCAGATCACCGCCGACGCCCGCTGGGTCTACTTCGACTCCGACGCGGCGAACCTGGTGCCCGGGGACACCAACAACGCCGGGGACGTCTTCCGGCGCGACCTGTGGACCGGCCGCACCGAGCGGGTCAGCGTGGCGACGGACGGCGCGCAGACCGCCGGCGCCTCGGAGCGGCCGTTCGTCGACGACCTCGGCACCACGGTGCTGTTCACCTCCGAGGACGGCACGCTCGTCCCGGGCGACACCAACCAGGCCCCTGACGTCTTCCTCCGCCGACTGCCGCTGCTCTGACCCGGAGCCGACCGGGCCCGGCCGCGCTCACCGCTCCGACGCCAGGTACCCCAACTACGAGACCGCCGGCCACAGTTCGTCCGCCGACCGGGCCTAGCCGACCACCGCGCCGGCCACCGCGCCGACGAACACCTCGGGCGCGCCCGCCGCGCCCGGGGTCGGCCGGCGGGCCGCCGGGCCCACCCACGCGCCCCTCAGAGCGTGAGCGCCCGCGCCGACGCCCGGATCGGCGCCGGGAGTTCGGTGCCGCCGCGCAGATGGCGGTCCACCGCCGCGGCCGCCGCCCGCCCCTCGGCGATCGCCCACACGATCAGTGACTGACCGCGCCCGGCGTCCCCGGCGACGAAGACGCCCGGCGCGCCACCGGCGAAGTCGTCGTCCCGGGCCAGGGCGCCGTCCGGGCCGGTGGTGAGGCCGAGTTGGGCGATCAGTCCCTGGTCCGGCTCCGGGCCGCTGAAGCCCAGCGCGAGCAGCACCAGCTCCGCCGGGACGCTCCGCTCGGTGCCGGTCCGGGGGCTGCGGTCGGCCGGTTCGGCCTCGGCGAAGCGGACGGCGGCCAGCCGGCCGTCCGGTCCTGCCTCGAAGCCGACCGTGGTCGCCGCGAACACCCGGGGACCGGCCGCCGCGGCCCCCGACTCCTCGTGCGAGGTGGTCTCCCGGTACACCTTCGGGTGGACGGGCCAGGGCTGCCCCGGCGCCCGGCACACCGGCGGACACGGGTTGATGTCGAGCTGGGTGACGGAGGCCGCGCCCTGGCGCAGCGCCGTCCCCAGGCAGTCGGCCGCGGTGTCCCCGCCGCCGACGATCACCACGTGCCGGCCCTCGGCGGACACCGGCGGGGCCGCGCGGTCGCCCTCGTCGACCCGGTTCGCCCAGGTCAGGTAGTCGATCGCCTGGTGCACGCCGGGCAGGGCGCACCCCGGCACCGCCAGCTCCCGGCAGGCGGTCGCACCGACCGCCACCACCAGCGCGTCGCACCCGGCCCGCAGTTCCCCGGCCGCGAGGTCCCGGCCGACGAACACCCCGGTGCGGAAGTCCGTGCCCTCGGCCCGCATCTGGTCGAGCCGCCGGTCCAGCCGGTGCTTCTCCAGCCGGAACGGCGGGATCCCGTAGCGCAGCAGCCCGCCGAGGCGGTCGGCCCGCTCGTACACCGTGGTGGCGTACCCGGCCCGGGTCAGCTGTTGCGCGGCGGCCAGGCCCGCCGGGCCCGAGCCGACCACGGCCACCCGCCACCCGGCGCTCCGCTCGGGCGGCTGCGGCAGGTCCCAGCCCTCTTCCCAGGCCCGGTCGGTGATCGCCAGCTCGACGTTCTTGATCGTCACCGCCGCGCCGTCGATCGCCAGCACGCACGCGCTCTCGCAGGGTGCCGGGCAGAGCCGTCCGGTGAACTCGGGGAAGTTGTTGGTCGCCAGCAGCCGGGCGGCGGCGGCCCGCCAGTCCGCGTCCGCCACCAGCCGGTTCCACTCCGGCACCAGGTTTCCCAGCGGGCAGGCGTGGTGGCAGAACGGCAGCCCGCAGTCCATGCACCGGCCCGCCTGCCCGCCCACCATCGGCAGCAGCGCCCGCGGCCGGTACACCTCCCGGGAGTCCCCCAGTCGCTCCTGCGCGTCCCGCCGCTCGCGCTCGGCGCGCGGGGTGGTGAGGAAGGCCATCCGGTCTGCCATCGCGGCCTCCGGCGGGGTGTGCCGACAAGGACCCGGTGGCACCCCCGGCGGACACGCCACCGTGTGGCCACCGTACGCCCCTCCCCGGCGCCGCGAAAGCCGCGGCCGGCCAGGCCACCGGCCGGGCCCGGACTCCCGGACCCTCGGCCCCTCGGACCCGCCGGACACCGCCGTGGGCGCGCCGGGGAGAATCGGGGCCATGACCCACACCGTGCTGATCGCCGAGGACGACCGGGCCATCCGCGACTCCCTCACCCGCGCCCTCCAGCTGGAGGGCTACCGGGTGAGCACCGCCGCGGACGGCGCGCAGACCCTGGCCGCCCTCACGGAGCAGCGCCCGGACCTGCTGGTGCTGGACGTGATGATGCCCGGCCCGGACGGCCTGGAGGTCTGCCGCCGCCTGCGCGCCGACGGCGACCGCACCCCGGTCCTGATGCTCACCGCCCGGGTCGAGGTCCCGGACCGGATCGCCGGGCTCGACGCCGGGGCCGACGACTACCTGGTCAAGCCCTTCGACGTGGACGAGCTGTTCGCCCGCCTGCGCGCCCTGCTGCGCCGCAACCCGCCCGAACCCGCCGGGGGCGTCCTCGCGGTGGCCGACCTGCGGGTCGAGCCGCACGCCCGGCGGGCCTGGCGGGCCGGACAGGAGCTGGAGCTCTCCCGCACCGAGTTCGACCTGCTGGAGCTGCTGACCCGGCACGCGGGCTCGGTGCTCGACCAGGCCACGGTGTACGAGCGGATCTGGGGCTACGACTTCGGCCCCGGCTCGAAGAACCTCGCGGTGTTCATCGGCTACCTGCGCCGCAAGCTGGACCGGCCCGGTCTGACACCGCTGATCCACACCGTCCGCGGCGTCGGCTACACGCTGCGCGAGTCGTGACCGCCCGGGGCCGGTCGCGGCTGCTGTGGCCGCGCCCGGGGCTGCGCACCACCGTCTCGCTCGCCTTCGCCGCGATGGCCGCCCTGGTCGCGGTGCTGATCGGCGCGCTCGGCTACCGCTCCGCCGCCCGGCTGATCCGGGACGACGAGGGCGCCGACTTCACCGCGGCCGTCCAGGCGGTGCACCAGCAGGTCGGCCGGGAGATGCTGTTCCCCGGCGACTTCAACGGCACGGGCGGCCTGAGCGAGGACCTGCTGCGCCCGATCCGGGTCACCTCGCAGTCCCTCGGCCCGGACGGGGAGGTGCTGCCCGGCACCGCCCGGATCGACCTCCGGCCGACCCCGGAGGACCGCTCCCTCGCCCGCTCCGACGACCCCGGCCAGACCTCGTCCGGGCTTCGGAACGTGCACGGCGACACCTACCGGGTGGCCGTGGTCTCGCTCGGCGGCGGCCGGGGCGCGGTTCAGATCGCCCAGCAACTGGGGCCCACCGAACACCTGCTGGCGACGCTGCGGATCCGTACCGGGGTGTCGGTGGCGGTGGTCGCGGTGCTCGCGGGCGGGGCCGGCTGGCTGCTCGCCCGGCGGATCACCGGCCGGCTGGTCCGGCTCACCGCCGCGGCCGAACTGGTCGCCGCCAGCGGACGGTTGGACGTGCCGGTGCCGGCCGCCGGAACGGACGAGGTCGGCCGGCTCGGCCGGGCCTTCGACCGGATGCTGGGCCGGCTCGCCACGGCCAAGGAGAACCAGCGCCGGCTCGTCCAGGACGCCGGGCACGAGCTGCGCACCCCGCTGACCAGCCTGCGCACCAACCTCTCGGTCCTGCCCAGCCTGGACCGCCTGCCGCCCGCCGAACAGGCCGCACTGATGGCCGATCTGGCCGAGGAGGCAAGGGAGTTGACGCTGCTGGTGGAGGAGCTGGTGGCACTCGCCGCGGACCGGAAGGCCGACGAGGAGCCGACCGAGCTGGTGCTGGCCGAGCTGGTGCGCGAGGCCGCCGCGCAGGCCCGGCGGCGCAGCGGCCGGGAGATCACCGTGGACGCCGACGACACGGTGGTCACGGCCCGCCCGGACGCGCTGGCCCGGGCGGTGGGCAACCTGCTGGACAACGCCGCCAAGTTCGACCCGGCCGGGACGGCCCCGATCGAGGTGGTGGTGCGCGGCCGCCGGGTCGAGGTGCGCGACGGCGGGCCGGGGATCGACGAGGCCGACCTCTCCCGGGTCTTCGACCGCTTCTACCGGGCCACCGCCGCGCGCAGCCTGCCCGGTTCGGGGCTGGGCCTGGCCATCGTGCACGAGGTGGCCGGCTCGCACGGCGGCGAGGCCTTCGCCGCCAACCGGGACGGCGGCGGCGCGGTGATCGGCTTCACCCTCGGCCCGTAGGGCGCGCCTTCGAACTCCCGTCCGCGCGACGCCGCCGGGCCCCGGGCGCGCGGCGGCGCCCGGGGCCCGGCGTCACGTCGGCCGCCGTGGGACCAGCCGTGAGACCGCCGTCAGACCATCGTCAGACCGCCGCGAGCAGCCCGCGCCCGAGCCAGTCGGCGTTGTCCTTCACGCCCGGCAGGACGAAGAAGTACCCGCCGCCGGTCGGCGATATGTAGTCAACCAGCGGCTCGTCGATGAGCCGGGTCTGGGTGGCCTCGAACTGCCGCACCACGTCCTGCTGGTAGCAGCAGAACACCAGGCCCATGTCCAGGTTGCCGGCCTGGTCGACGCCCCGGTCGTAGTTGAAGCCGCGGCGCAGGATGCGCGAGGTGTCGGTGTCGGCGGTGCGCGGGTTGGCGAGCCGGATGTGCGCCTTGAGCGGGATCGCCTTGCCCTCCGGGTCCTTGCCGTAGTCCGGCGCGTCGGTCTCCTGGCGGCCGTCCAGCGGCGCGCCGGTGTCGCGGCGGCGGCCGAACATCTTCTCCTGCTCGGCGAGGGTGACGCGGTCCCAGAACTCGATCAGCATCCGGATGATCCGGATCACCTGGTAGCTGCCGCCGGTCGCCCAGGCGGGCTCGCCCAGCCCGTCGGTGACCCAGATCAGCCGGTCCATCTCGCGGGCGGAGGTGGTGTCGGGGTTGACGATGCCGTCCTTGAAGCCGAGCAGGTTGCGCTGGGCGCCGTCCGGGCGGGACTCGTTCTGGAAGCCGTCGATCCGCCAGAGGATCTGCATCGCGCCGCGGGTGTGCCGGGTGATGTCGCGCAGCGCGTGCAGGACGGTGTCCTGGCGGTCGGCGCAGATCTGCAGCGAGAGGTCGCCGTGGAGTTCGGCGGCCCGCAGGTTGTCGTTGGGGAAGGTCTTCATCGGGGCCAGCTTGGTCGGCTTGGCCTTGGCCAGCCCGTACCGGTCGTCGAACAGCGAGGCGCCGACGCCGACCGTGACGGTCAGGTTGTCGGTGGGCACGGTGGGGCCGAGGATGCCGCTGTCGGCGGGCGGCGCGCCGACGCCGAGGTCGGGCGGGGTGCCGCCGGCGGTGAGGAAGCGGATCCGCTCGGTCAGGGTCTTGAGGAGGTCCTCCAGGCCCTTGCGGTCCTGGGCTATCACCTGGCAGGACACGAAGGCGGCGTAGCCGGGGGCCGGGGTGGTGACGCCGGCCTGGTGGTCGCCGTGGAACGGGACGGCCCCGCTCTTCGCCTGGCGGCTGTCCCCGGCGGAGGCCGGGCCGGCGGCCAGGGTGAACGCCCCGCCCGCCAGGACGGCCGCTCCGGCGCCGGCGCCGAGGGCGGTCCGGACGAAGCTGCGGCGGGCCGGGCCGGCCGGGCAGCCGCCCTCGGCGACGGCCGGGGCGGGCGCGGCTGCGTGCGGGAACGGGCAGGAGCCTCCGGTGGCAGCGGTGTGGTCGGTCATCAGGCGGCCTTCCGGATCTCGAGCAGGGCGGGGATGGGGGCGAGGTCTTCGAGCAGTTGGCCGGTGGCGCCGTTGAGCTGGCGGCGGGCGTCGGCGGGGAGCTGCTCCAGTGCGGTCCAGCCCTCGGGCTTGTGGGCGGCGGCGACCAGGTCGCCGACCCGCTTCATCCCGGCGTCGACGCGGGGGAGCAGCTGCGGGTCGCGCTCGTCGAGCAGCGGCTGCAGGACGGTCAGCAGTTCCCGGGTGCCGGCCAGGTTGGCCTGGGTGGTGGCCAGGTTGGTGCCGCTGCCCTGGTCGGTGTCGCCGGTGAGCTCGAACTGGAGGGTGTTCTCCAGGATCTCGTGGGCGCGCAGCGGGAGGTCTCCGGGGTCGAAGTCCTGGCCGGGGAAGTCCTGCCCGAGCTTGGCGACGTCGGCGGTCAGCTGGTCGGCGACGGGCGTCAGGTCGGCGGCGGACTGGCCGTGCCACAGTCCGTACTCCAGGCGCAGGAAACCGGTGAAGTCCTTGTCCTGGGCCTTGTCGGCGAGCCCGTCGGGCCGGCCGTTGATCTTGCCGTCGAGGTCGGCGAAGGTGCCGTAGGCGGCGCCGAGCGAGGCGTACTGGAGGTGGGCGGTGAGCCAGTCGGCCCTGGCGGTGGCGAGGTCGCCGCCGTGGATGTCGGCCTGGAGCTTCTGGGTCTGCGTCAGCAGGGTCGCGAGGCCCTTGTTGACGTAGTCCTTGTAGGCGTCGAGCGGGCCCTTGAGGTCGTCCTCGGCGACCGGCTTGACGGCCTTGACCTGGCCTCCGCCGGTGACGTGCACGGCGGCCGAGGTGACGGACGTGCCGCCGGTGGGCACGCAGCGCCAGGCGTAGTCGCCGGAGCCGATGGTCGCGGTCAGCGCGCGGGTGGTGCCGGGGGCCAGGCCCTCGATCTCGCCGTAGACGGCGCCGCTGGCCGGGTTGACCAGGTAGACCTCGGAGACCTTGTCCCCGGTGTTGTGCATCTGGAACACCTGCTGGCCGGGCAGCGGGGTGCTGAAGCCCTTGCCGCACTCCTGCTCGGAGACGGACACGGTGGCGGAGCTGCTCTGCTTGCCGTCGCTGACCGCGATCACGGCCCCGGCGACCACCACCGGCACCGCGACCAGCGCGGTCGGCACGGCCCAGCGCGGCCGCCCGGACCGCACCGGTCCGGCGGCCCCGGCCTTCTCGCCCTGCGCCGTCTCGCCCTGCGCAGCCTCGCCCTGTGTCGTCTTCCCGGCGGCCGGAGCGGTCCCGCCGCCGCGGACGCCCTCGACGAACAGCGTCATCACGATGCACAGGTAGGCGAGGTAGCCGACGACCTGGAGGACCGTCATGGTGACGGTCAGGTTGAGGGTGCCCTGCACCAGCGTGGCGTACCAGGAGGAGGCGTCCAGGTGGCCGCTCAGGTCGAAGGCGTACGAGCTGCCGCCGCCGACCAGCCCGGACTCCTGAAGGTCGCGCAGGCCGTAGCCGAGCACGCCCGCCGCGACCACGATCAGGCCGGCGCCGGTGATGGTGAAGAACCGGGTGAGGTTCATCTTCAGCGCCCGCCGGTACAGGCCCCAGCAGAGGCCGGCCGAGAGCACCAGGCCGACGGCCGCGCCGAGCAGCGGCCCGGTCGACTCCCCTGCGGTGCGCACGTTGGTCCACAGGAAGAGCGAGGTCTCCAGGCCTTCGCGGCCGACGGCCAGGAAGCTGGTGAGCACCAGCGCGCCGGCGCCCATCGCCAGCGAGGCCTGGACCTTCTCCTTCAGCTCGGCGGAGAGGGTGCGCGCCGAGCGGCGCATCCAGAACACCATCGCGGTGACGAAGCCGACGGCGATCAGGCTCAGCACCCCGCCGAACGCCTCCTGGGCATGGCCGGAGAGGTTGGCGGCGGTGAAGGTGAGCACCGCGCCGAAGCTGAGGCTGAGCGCGATCGCCGCCGCGACGCCGGTCCACACCTGCGGCAACCGGGCCTTGTGTCCGAAGCGGACGAGCGTGGCGACCAGGATCGACACGATCAGTCCGGCTTCCAGACCTTCGCGCAGCCCGATCAGAAAGCTGGGAAACGCCTCATCCCACATGCAGCGGGCTCCTCCCCCGGTCACCCCGGGTCGTACCTGAACTCGGCGGCCCGCCGCGGGTGGCGGCGGCGCGGCACAGCCGAACGCCCCGGACACGAGGGTCCAGGGCGCTTCGACTTAGCTTAGGCAAACCTTAGAGCCGCCGTGGTCAACAGCACCCCCCGTTCAGGTAAGGGTTCGGTATGAGGGCTGCCGAGCCGGCCCGGCTCAGCCCCACCACTGCTCCGGAACCGTCTCCGGCTCCGCCGGCACCGCCACCGGTACGGCGGCGGGCGTCACCAGCAGTTCGCCGCCGGCCGTCTCGGCGACCAGGTAGCCGCACTCGCGCAGCACGACGGCGGCCGCACCGCTGACCGCCTCGCGCACCCCCCGGGAGGGCGGCCCGTCCGGCCCCTCCCCCGGCGACCAGCCGACCGCCACCCCCGGCGGCCGATGGCCGATCCGCAGCAGGGACGGGCCCGGCCCGGCGTCGATCCCGGCGCGGGCGAGGGCCGCGGCGACGTCCTCGAAGAGTTCAGGGTGATCCACCATTGGCGCAGCGTAGGCCCGGGATCGCGCGACCTCCGGACGCGGCGCGCGCCGAAACGGTTCAGCGGCACCCGGGCGCAGCACCACCACCCGTCCGGCGGCCGATCGGACGCCAGGACCCCCCGTCCGGCCCGACACGCGCGGCCGTACGGACCGATGGACGTGCACAGTCGGCCCCCTGCCGACAGCATGACAGAGTAAGCGCTTCATCACCCTGAGCAACGGGCCAGTGGGTCACCCGCTCCTCGTGCCGGTTCAGCCGGCGGGCCCGTATCGAGAGGTCCCATGATCACAACACTTCGCCGGCCGGCGTCTTTGCCGGCGGGCCTCCAGCCCGGCACGCCGAGGACGCCGGGGAGTCCGTCGTGAGAACCGACCAGCAGTCGCAGCCGGGACCGGTGACCAGCACGCGCGCCAACCCCGCGAACAAGGCCGAGGCCCTGGCCGACTGGACCGACGGCCGGGTCGGCATCTACTCCCTGGCCAAGGCCAATCTGCGCAAGATCTTCCCGGACCACTGGTCCTTCATGCTGGGCGAGATCGCGCTCTACACCTTCGTCATCATCATCATCACCGGCGTCTGGCTGACCCTCTTCTTCAAGCCGAGCATGGGCGAGGTCATCTACGACGGCTCGTACGTCCCACTCAGGGGCATCCAGATGTCGGAGGCCTACGCCTCGACCATCGACATCAGCTTCGAGGTGCGCGGCGGCCTGCTGATGCGCCAGGTCCACCACTGGGCGGCGATCGTGTTCGTCGCCTCGATGCTGACGCACATGATGCGCGTCTTCTTCACCGGCGCGTTCCGCAAGCCCCGCGAGATCAACTGGGTCTTCGGCGCGCTGCTGCTGTTCCTCGGCATGTTCGACGGCTTCATGGGCTACTCGCTGCCGGACGACCTGCTCTCCGGCACCGGCATCCGGTTCATGGAGGGCGCCGTCCTGGCCGTGCCGATCGTCGGCTCGTACCTGCAGTTCTTCATGTTCGGCGGCGAGTTCCCCGGCCAGGACATCGTGCCGCGGCTGTTCACCGTGCACGTCCTGCTGATCCCGGGGGTCATGGTGGGCCTGCTCGCGGCGCACCTGATCCTGGTCTTCTACCACAAGCACACCCAGTTCGCCGGGCCCGGCCGGACCAACGACAACGTGGTCGGCATGCCGCTGATGCCGGTCTACATGGCCAAGGCCGGCGGCTTCTTCTTCCTGGTCTTCGGCGTGGTCGCGTTCATGTCGGCGATCGCCACCGTCAACCCGATCTGGGCCTACGGCCCCTACCGGCCCGACCAGGTGTCCACCGACGCCCAGCCGGACTGGTACATGGGCTTCTCCGAGGGCCTGGTGCGCGTGATGCCCGGCTGGGAGATCAGCGTCTGGGGCGGCCACACCCTGAACCTCGGGGTGTTCGTCCCCCTGATGGTCTTCCCGACCGTGCTGCTGGCCATCTGGTGCTACCCGTTCCTGGAGGCCTGGGTCACCGGGGACCGCGGCGAGCACCACATCGCCGACCGGCCGCGCAACGCGCCGGTGCGCACGGCCTTCGGCGCGGCCTGGATCGGCCTCTACCTGATCCTGCTGGCCGGCGGCGGCAACGACCTGCTCGCCACCCACTTCCACCTGTCGATCAACGCGATCACCTACGCGGTGCGCACCGGCTTCTTCGTCGTGCCGGTGGTCGTCTTCGTGATCACCAAGCGGTGGTGCCTGGGCCTGCAGCGGCGCGACAAGGAGAAGGTGCTGCACGGCCGGGAGACCGGCGTCATCAACCGGCTCCAGCACGGCGAGTTCGTCGAGGTGCACGCCCCGCTCCCGCCGGGCCGGATGTACACCCTCACCGCGCACGAGCAGCCGCAGCCGGAGGACCTGCCGCCGGAGGTGGACGAGAACGGCGTGGTCCGCAAGGCCGGGCTGTTCGCCCGGACGAGGGCCAAGCTGTCCCGCGGCTTCTACGGCGAGGGCAGCCAGATCGCCAAGCCCACCGCCGAGGAGCACCAGGAGATCAGCAGCGGCCA
This sequence comes from Kitasatospora sp. NPDC057940, assembly GCF_042887425.1. Taxonomy (NCBI): domain Bacteria; kingdom Bacillati; phylum Actinomycetota; class Actinomycetes; order Kitasatosporales; family Streptomycetaceae; genus Kitasatospora; species Kitasatospora sp. NPDC057940. The sequence continues at coordinate 55 of NZ_JBHVPH010000019.1, read as the reverse complement.
CGGCCACCACTGATCCCCGCGGACGCCCGAGGGCCCGCTGCGCCGATGACGGCGC